>NZ_CP109598.1:4952500-5305000 GCF_036327775.1 Streptomyces sp. NBC_01498
CGGGACATCACCGTCTCCGCCGGTGAACTGCTCGAAACCGTCGACGAGTCGGCGGGCGCGTTCGCGCTGCCCGCCGCCGTCACCGGCCCGCCGTGGACCGGGGTGCTGCCCCCGCGCGGTGGCTGGCAGCCCGTGCCCGGCCTGCCGTCACCGGCCGGGCTGCGCCAGGCGGTCGCGGCGGCCGTCGCCGAATTCCGCACGCGTGACGAGGCGTTGCCCGCCGCGCACCGGGACCGCGCCGAACGGGACAGGATCGGCCGCGAGATCTGGTCCCGCCCGGTCGGGGACACCGGCCTCCCGCTGCGTGCCGTCCACGCGGCGCAGTCGGTCGGCTTCCTGCGCCCGATGCCGGAGAACGCTCCCGTGGCCCTGCTCAGGGCCGGTGCCTGGATGCGCCTGCGTACCCCGTACGGCTCGATCGCCCTGCGCGCGGACGGCGCGGCGACGGTCGGCGGCCTCAGCGTCACCCCGGCGTAGGCCCTGCCGGGCGCGTTGCCGGTGAGCCAGCACCCCGCCGGGGTGGTGGTAGTTCCCGAGGCGGCGGGCGGGCGGGCGCCTTCGCGACCCGCCGAACCCGGGTACGTACAACGCCGGCCGCACACCCCGCCGCCCGCGCCCGCGAAGAGCGGCCCGCGCACGCCGCAGCCGCCCCGGCCGACACCTCCACGCCACCCGGGACAGGCCGCGTACGCCCCTCGGTCAGCTGTTGACCATCGAGGCCGCGGCGTACGTCATGTAGTCCCAGAGCTGCGTCTCGTACTGCTCGGGGAGCCCCAGCTCGTCGATCGCCGCCCGCATGTGCCGCAGCCACGCGTCGTGGGCCGCCTGATCCACCTTGAACGGCGCGTGCCGCATCCGCAGCCGGGGATGGCCGCGGTTGTCGCTGTACGTCCGCGGACCGCCCCAGTACTGCGTCAGGAACAGCCGGAACCGCTCCTCGGCCGGGCCCAGGTCCTCCTCCGGGTACATGGGCCGCAGCAGCGGGTCGTCGGCGACCCCCTGGTAGAAGCGGTGCACCAGGCGCCGGAAGGTCTCCTCGCCGCCGACCTGCTCGTAGAAGGTCTGCTCCGAAAGCGTGCCGCGCGGAATCTCGTTCACCCCTCCATGGTCTCAGACCCACCGGCCGAGGACCTGGGACCTAGGGCCTGTCGTCTGGATCTTGCCGGGCTCGCATGCCCTGGCACCACGCCTCGCCGCGTTGTCGTCAGTCGGCATGGCTCCGCCATGCCTCCCTCCTCCGCCTTGCGATCCACGGCACCAGACCCCGCTCACTGATCCGGCCTGATCCAAACGACAGACCCTGGGTCCACGGAAGCCCTCACCCGAAATCCGCCCGGCGCTCGGAACGGGCGGGACTTTTCGGAGCGGAGTCGGATCGCTCGCTTCCGCGCGCGGGAGACAGGACAGTGGGGGTATGGGCGTTCACCGCGAGCAGCACCAGGTGTACGGGCGGGGCGAGGAGGAAGCCGTCGCCGTCGAGGCGCGTGCCGCCATGGTGCGGGCCATGAGGGACGAGGGGGAGCTGGCGGACCCGGCCTGGCGCGCGGCGTTCGAGGAGGTGCCGCGCCATCTGTTCGTGCCGTACTACTTCGTCAGCAGGCCCGGCGGCCACGACCGGCTCTGGTGCGAGGACCCCGACCCGGTCCGGCGGCTGAGCTGGCTGCGCGGCGCGTACGTGGACGGGGCGCTGGCCACCCGCGTACGGGACGGCGAACTGATCTCCTCCAGCAGCCAGCCCTCCCTGATGGCCCGGATGCTGGCCGAGCTCGACGTGCGCGACGGGCAGAACGTCCTGGAGATCGGCGCGGGCACCGGTTACAACGCGGCGCTGCTCTCGCACCGGGTCGGCGACCGGCGGGTGACGACCGTCGATCTCGATCCGGAGATCACGGAGTCCGCCCGCACGCATCTCGCCACCGCCGGATACCGGCCCTCGGTCGTCACCGGGGACGGGGCGGTCGGCTGCCGGGCGCGGGCCCCGTTCGACCGGATCATCGCCACCTGCACGCTGCCCTCGGTGCCGTCCGGCTGGCTGGAGCAGTGCGCCCCGGGCGCGCGCGTCCTGGCGCCGCTCGCCACGGGCCTGATCGCGCTGGACGTGGGTGAGGACGCGTACGGCCGCTACGCGGAGGGGCGCTTCCTGCACACGTCCGCCTTCTTCGTCCCGCTGCGGGGCGGCGTGAGCGAGCCCGGACCGCCCGCCGTGGTCCCGCGGATCGGCGGACTGCCCCGGCGGGCGCTGGAGAACGATCTCTTCCGCTTCATGCTGGCGCTGACGGCGGGCAGGATGGACCCGCACGAGACCCTCTCCCTCTGGGAGCGCGAGGGGCGCCCGCAGCGGGAGAGGTTCGGCCTCACGGTCGGCCCGGACCGGCAGTGGGCCTGGCTGGACGACCCCTCGGGGCCGTACGTCTGGCCGCTCAGCCCCGGCGGGTTCAGCTTCGGCGGATCGTGATCGTCGTCCAGGCGCCGACGTGTACGCGGTCCCCGTCCTTGAGCGGGACGGGCACGTACGGCTGGATCGGGTCCTCGGCGCCGTTCAGCGTCGTGCCGTTGGTGGAGTTCTGATCGATCACCGCCCAGCTGCCGTCGGGCTGCTGGATCAGTACCGCGTGCTGGTGCGAGACGCCCGGGTCCTCCGGCGGGACCGACAGGTCGACGTCGGGCGACTCCCCGGTGGAGTGCCGCCGCCGGCCGATGGTGATCTGGCTGCCCGTCATCGGAAGGTGCTGTTCCGGTGAGTACGCGGGCAGGTTGAGGCCCGTCGCCTCGGGGCCGCTGCGCTGCATCATCGCCATGAAGTAGTCACGGTCGGGTGCGACGACCGCCGTCCAGTTGCCGGGCGGCTGGTACTGGTGCGGCGGCTGCTGCCGCATCGGGTCGTGCTGCTGCTGGTGCTGCTGGGGCGGCGGGCCCTGCTGGAAGTGTCCCGGGGGCGCCGACGCCTGCGCCTGCGAGGGCGGCGGCAGCACCCAGTCGTCCCCGCCGGTCTGCTGCGGCGGCGCCGGGGGACCCGACTGCTGGAACGAGGGCGGTGACGGCGGGCCCTGCTGCTGGTACGGCGGGGGCGGCGGTCCCTGGTGGCCGTGGTGCGGTCCGGGGGGACCGGGCGGACCCGGGGGGCCGCCCAGCGGACCGGGACCGCCCGGCCGGCCCTGCTGGTCGGGGCTCAGCGGTTCGGCGGGCCGGTTCACCTGGGAGGGGCGCGAGCCCTGGTAGTCGTACGACTCCGGCGGCCGGGGCGGCGACTGCTGCGCCTGGAACCCCGGCGGCAGGTTCAGTCCGGGCGGCGGAGGGCCCCCGGGCCCGCCACCGGGCGCCTGGTGCTGCGGTGCCAGCGGGGTGTACGAGGTCGCCGTGTTGGTGAGGAAGTTCCACCGGCACTCCTCGCAGAACAGGGCGTTGCCCTCGCGCGGGGTCCGGCACTGCGGGCACAGCTGGGCCTGCGCCGTCGCGCCCGGGTCCTGCGGATACCCGTAGCCGGGCGCGGGTGGTGGCGGAGGCGGTGGCGGCACCGAACCGGCCGGGGCTCCGGCTCCGGCCATGCGATGGCCGCAGACCTCGCACCAGTCGTCGGAACCCGACTGGTGTCCGTTCGGGCAGGTCGGCATGTCGGCGCTTCCCCCTCTCCTCGTCCGGCCCGCAGGCCGCCGCTGATCACTGTGTACGGGCGCGCGCCGTCCTGCGGCGCACGCCCTGACGCTACTTCTTGACGCGGACGGTCTTCGTCGAACGAGTGTCCAGGGTCATCTCGTCCGCGTCCGCCACCTTCGCCTTCAGTCGCACAGTACCTGTCGCCGCGTCGACCACGTCCACCACCTTCGAAAGCAGTTTCGCCGTATCGGTGTTCCCGGAGTCCGAGGCGAGCTTGACGGCGCGGCCCAGCTTGGCGGTCGCCCCGTCGATGTCCCCCGACTTCCGTGCCTCCAGGCCCTGCTGGATGACCTGCGCCAGCTCGGCCTGGCCGGTGTAGTGCGCGACCTGGGGGTTGATGGCCGTCGACGCCGCCATGTCGTCCGTCCACACCGCGCGTACGAGACCGTGGGGCAGCGGCGGTGACGTGCCGTCGGGGGCGGGCAGGATCAGCGAGACCCGGGCCGCCAGCATCTCCTGGCCGAGGCCCGCCTCCGGGACCCGGACGCACACGTGGTAGTCGCGGGACTCGTCGCCCCAGGAGCCGGTCGGGTAGTCCCCGGCGCGGACGGTGGCCTCCGTACGACGCTCCGTCAGGTCCTCGACCGTCGGCGCGACCTGCTTGACGAACAGGATCTCGACCCCGACGGGTGTCCAGAGCCGCAGGGAGACGTCCGCGACCTCCTTGCCCATCGCGTTCTCCATCATCGCGGTGAAGTCGGCGGCCAGACCGGCGGGGTCGGCGACGATGTCGGCCGTGCCGAGCAGGGCGGAGGCGATCGCGGTGACCTCCTTCACCACCCAGTCCGTGCCGACACCGCGGGCGTCGCAGGTGAAGCGGCCCGCGCAGGCGTCGAGCGCGGCCCGCAGCTCCTCCGGCGTCTCGTGCTCGTTGCGGCCGTCGGTCAGCAGGATGCCGTGCCGGATCGTCACGTCCACCGAGGACAGCAGCCGGTCCGCCAGACCCAGCCAGGTACCGATGGCCGTGCCGCCGCCCGCGCTCAGCTTCCGCAGGGCGTTCTTCGCCTGCGCGCGGGTGGCGGCGTCCGCGATCGCGAGCCCGCCGCCGCCCGGATATATCTCCTTGGCCACGTGCGTCCCGGCCACCACCGCGAAGGCGACACCGTCGCGCAGGGTGTCGACGGCGGCGGAGGTGGCGTCGCGCGCGTTGCGCATCTTCGTCGGCGGGTAGTCCATCGACCCCGAGCAGTCGACCATGATCACCACGGCCGCGTCCGGGTTCCGGCCGGGCGGGTCGGCCGGCCCCGAGGACGCTCCCGGCAGCGGTATCCCGCCGGTCGTACCGCCCCCGGTGGCGGTGACCGTCACGATCGCGTTCACCTCGCGCCCGCCCTCGGGCAGGAACTCGTTCTGGTACACCTCGACGGAGAACCGCGGCACGCTCGACTTGGAGAACTTCGCCATCTGTATCGGCTCCTTGACGCTCCACTGGCACAACGAAAGAAGGGCGGGACGACCGTCGGGCCGTCCGCTCAAGGTGGTCCGGGCAGTGGGTGCTCAGGCCGGGTGGTAGCCCGATCCTGCCCCCTGCCGCGGCAGGGCGAACGGCA
Source organism: Streptomyces sp. NBC_01498 (assembly GCF_036327775.1). Classification (NCBI taxonomy): domain Bacteria; kingdom Bacillati; phylum Actinomycetota; class Actinomycetes; order Kitasatosporales; family Streptomycetaceae; genus Streptomyces; species Streptomyces sp. NBC_01498. The sequence continues at coordinate 4,957,705 of NZ_CP109598.1, forward strand.
GCAGAGCCACCGTTACGTTGTCGTGGCCCCCGCCGTCGAGCGCGTGGCCGACCAGCACCCGGGCGCTGTGCAGGGGCCGCCTCGCGGCGTCGGGCGGAAGGACCCGCGCCATGTCGTGCGGGCTCTCCGCGTAGTTCCACAGACCGTCGGTGCACACCACGACCACCCCGGGGCGGTCCGGTTTGAAGGCCGCCGTGTGCGGTTCGAGTTCATAGGCGTCGGCGCCGAGCCAGCCGGTGATGGCGTGGGCGCGTTCGTCCGCGTACGCCTCCGCCTCGTTCATCAGCCCCGCGGCGACCATCTGGGCCGCCCAGGAGTCGTCCTCGGTGAGCCGGGCCGGCGGGCCCGAGCGGTCGTCCGGCACCCAGTAGGCGCGGCTGTCGCCCACCCAGCCGACGATCAGCAGCCCGCCCGCCACGACGGCGCCGACGATCGTGCACGCGGGCGCGTTCTGCGCGCGGTGCGCGGGCTCCTCGCCCGCCCGGTCCGGGCCGCCCGCCAGGAGGTTGACGGCCTCGGCGGCGGCGACGATCGCCTCGTGCATCGCCTGCTGGGGGTGGGTGCCGCGCGGCAGGGCCGTCAGCAGCAGCTCGTTGGCGGCGGCGGAGGCGGCGGCCGACGCCTCGTCGGGGCGGGTCGCCGACGACACGCCGTCGCAGACGATCGCGACGACGGCCGGTGAACCGTCGGGCAGCGCGGCCGACGACACGGCGAACGCGTCCTCGTTGCGGTGGTGGCGCAGTCCGCGGTCGCTGACCGCCGCCACCGCGTCCAACTCCTGCTCCACATGGTCGCGTTCGCGGGGCTGGGCATGGCCGCAGTTCTCGCAGTAGCCGTCGGTGTCGACCCGGCCGGCCCGGCAGGCCACGCACAGCTTCGTCCCGGCCGGGGCGACGGGCGGCGCCGTACGCGGGTCGGCGGGCTCGGCCGGGGGGACATCGGTGACATGGGGGACGGCGCCGGCCGGTGCCGGCACGGACCCGGGCGCCGGTGTGGGCGCGGGAAGTCCGGCCTCACCCGAGGCCGCCGGCCTGTCGGGTGTGGCGGCCCACGCCGCAGGCAGCGGCCCGGCCCCGGTGGGCCCGGACAGCGGCACCCCGGTCGAGTCCAGCCCCGGCAGCTCACCGGGCAGTTGGGCGGCCCCGCCCGCCGTCCCGGCGGCCGACGGCCAGTCGACCGAACCCGCCGCACCACCCGCGTCCGGGCCCCCGCCGTGGTCCCTTCCGGACCCGGCGAACGCCCCGGCGCCGCTGATGACCATCGTGGGGTGGTCCTGCGGAGGCGGGGGCACGGCCGACAGGTCGTACCCGCACACACCACAGAACAGGTCGCCGGACTCCAGTGGCTCCTCGCAACCGGGACACCTCGAAAGGGCTGTCGGCTGGTGCATCTGCGACATCACTCACACCCACGTCCGGGGGCGGAAACGGTTTGCCCGCTCCACCAGGTCGATCCTCTCCTCGCCACGCTGAGCGAGCCGGGCGAGCACCCGGTACGAGCGTTCCAGGCCCAGGCGCAGACCGCGCTCGTCCAGTTCACAGCCGAGCAGCGAGGTCTGTCCGGGCGGCTTCCCCGGACCACCGGAGAGTACCCAGTCCAGAGCGGTGCCCAGAACCTCCGCCGACAGCTGCTCGCGCCGCATCGCGTCCAGACCGAACTGGCCCAGCCGCGAAACCTGGTCGGCCGCCGCCCGCAGATCGTCGATCAGCGGTGTCTCCGGCGCGGCTCCGGGAGTGGCCAGCGGCGACAGCGCGCGCAGGTCAGGACGGCGCAGCCGGGACCGTACGGCCGCGATCCTGGCCGCCGTGTAGTGGATCGACGCCTCGGGGACCGACTCCAGCGTCCGTACGGCTCCGGCCCGGTCACCGGCCGCGTTCCGCACCCGGGCGAGACCGAAGGCGGCACTGACATAGCTCGGGTCCGTCATCCATACGAGGCGGTAGTACTCCGCCGCGTTGTCCAACTGGCCGAGCACCTCGGCGCAGACCCCGAGCGCCAGCTTCGGGGCCGCCTCGCCCGGGAAGGCGTCGTAGATCGCGTCGAAGGAGAGCGCGGCCAGCTCGTTCTCACCCGCCACGAGCGAGGCCAGGCCCCGGTACCAGACCACCCGCCAGTCGTCGGCGTGGCGCGCCTCCAGCTCCGCCAGCGTCCCGGAGGCGGTGACCAGATCGCCCATCTCCAGCCGGGCCCGCAGTTCGCGCAGCCGGCGTTCGACGGAGTCGGCGGGCGCGGAGGCGAGCGCGGCGATCAGCTCGGCGGGGGCGGCGGCGATCAGACCGGCCAGGAAACCGGCGTTGGGGTCGTTCGCGTCGACACGCGGCACCGGCAGCGCCAGTGCGGTGGCGGGCGCGTCGACGCGCGCGAGCGGGGCGCCCGTCTCCAGGATCTCCCCGGTGCTCCAGGGAGCGCCGGGCGGGAGCGGGGGCGGCGCCCCGAAGGGCGGCGGGGGCGGCTGGAGCACCGGGGCGCCGGGCGGCGGCGCGGGCACACCCGGACCGGTGAACGGGCTCCCGGCCCGGCCCGGGAACGGGCGGCCCCCGGGCGCCGGGGCGCCGCCGGGACCGGCCGGCACCGCCCGCGCGACGGCACCCGTACTCCCCGCACTCCCCGCGCCCTTGCCGCGCCGCCCGAGCAGTCCCGTGCGCACCGGCTCCGGCCGTGGCCCGAGCCGCGACACGTGGTTGCCGGTGTCGGCGAACAACCGGGTGTCCGTGACGCGCGGTTCCGTCCCGAACAGCGTCGACAGGGCAGGCCGGGGCCGCCCCGTCTGGAGCGCCACGACCTCGCGCAGCACCCCGGTCAGCTGCTCGGCCATCTCCTGCGCCGAGGCGAACCGCCGCGCGGGATCGGGGTCCGTGGCGCGCACCAGCAGCCGGTAGAAGGACTCGTACGACCGGAACACGTCGATGTTGTCCGGGTCCGGCAGCGAGTCCGCGAACACGTTCGTGTAGCCCTGGAAGTCGAACGTCAGCACCGCGAGCGTGCGCGCCACCGTGTAGAGGTCGGAGGCGACCGACGGGCCGACCTCGGCGACCTCGGGCGCCTGGTAGCCGACGGTGCCGTAGATGGCCGACTCGTCGTCGTCCATCCGGCGGACCGCGCCCATGTCGATGAGCTTGAGCTGGTCCTCGGTCTGGATCGCGTTGTCGACCTTGAAGTCGCAGTACAGGAGATTGCGGCTGTGCAGATGGCCGAGGGCCTCCAGCGCCTCTATGCCGTACGCGCACGCCTGCTCGACCGGCAGCGGGTCGCGCCTGCCGTCGGGGGAGCGCCGTTCGTTGGCGATCTCCTTGAGCGCCTTGCCGCCGACGTACTCCATGACGATGTACCCGTCCATGGAGCCGGTGCGCTGGTCGAGGTGTTCCACGAAGTTGTAGATGCGGACGATGTTGGAGTGCTCGATCTCGGCGAGGAAGCGGCGCTCGGAGATCGCCGCCGCCATGGCGTCCTGGTCGCCCGTGTCGAGCAGGCCCTTGAGGACCACCCAGCGGTCGGAGACCGCGCGGTCGACGGCGAGATAGATCCAGCCGAGTCCGCCGTGCGCCAGACAGCCCGCGACCTCGTACTGCCCGTGGACGATGTCGCCCGCGCGCAGCTTCGGCACGAAGGAGTACGGGTGCCCGCACTTGGTGCAGAAGCCTTCCGTGCGGCCCGGCCGCTCACCGCGCGAACGGCCCACCGGCGCCCCGCAGTCGGAGCGCGAGCAGTACCGCTTGCGCTCGGGCACCTCGGCGCTCGTCATCACCGCCGCGTGCGGGTCGGACCTGGGGATGTCCGGTACGGAGACCAGACCGGCGCCCAGCCGGTTGCGCGCCGAGCTGCCGGTGGCGGCGCCCGAACTGCGCACCGAGACCGAGCGGGTGGAGAGCGGGCCGGACAGGGAACGGGAGAGCCGTCCCGACACCGAGCGCCGCGACGTCGACGAGCGCGAGGAGGAACGCGAGGACGCGCGGGTCGAGTCACCGGACCCGGACCCGCCGCCGGAGCCGCTGCCCGCCGAGCCGCCGCCGGACCGGGAGCCGCCCGAACTCCCGCCCGTACCCCGGCCGGTGCCGGTGCCGGTGCCGGTGCCCGTACCGCCTCTTCCCTTGCCGCCGCCCTTCTCCGCGCCGCCCCCGGTGATCCCGGTGGGCGGGGAGGACACCATGCCGGTCGGTGAGACGACCGGCGCCAGACCGCAGGTGTCGCAGTACAGCTCACCGCCGCCCATGTCCTCGTACGACCCCTCGCAGCCGGGCCGCTGGCACCGCCTCGTCCCGCTCATCGTTCCCCCCGCTCGCTCACACCGTCGCCGGGCCCCGGCCGCTCCTGCGCCAGCGCCTCGGCCGCCGCACGCTGATAGCGCAGCACCGCCTGCTCGGCCACCCGCAGATCGCAGGGCGCGCTCCACAGCATCCGGCGGGCCGCGTCGTACCGCTCGGTCAGCACCGTGTCCTCGGCCAGCCCGTTCCGTGCCACCTTCGCCTTGTACGCGTCGAGCCTGCCGCGCAGCTCGGCCCGGACCGCGAGCGGCGCCGTGACGGCCGTCAACGACTCGCGCGCCCGCAGCAGTTCGTCGTCGGCCTCCCGCTCCAGCGACTCCAGCAGCGGGGAGAGCCGGTGCCACCGCGCGTGCCTGCGGTGCTCGGCCGCCGCCGACAGCCGCTCGTGCAGCGCCGTCGAAGGACCGCTCACCGCGGGTACCTCCGAGGCGGCGATCTTCGCCAGCACCTCGCCGCGGGCCGCCCGCGCCTCGGTGAGCGTCCGGTCGGCCCGCGACAGCACGTCCCGCACCCGCAGCAGCCGCGCCTCGGAATCCTGACGTACCGTCAGAACGGCGTCGATCTCCCGGCGTACGTCCTCCAGGGCGCGCGCCGCCCGGTCGTAGCGCCCGGTGTCGGGCCGGCCACCGCCGGGCGCCGAACTGCCGTGCACCGGCTGCCAGAAGGCCAGCGGATCGGAGATCACCCGGGCGCGCAGCGCGGTCAGCTCCTCGGTGATCTCCTCCAGCTCGTCACCGGCCGGGTGCTCGCCCGGCCGCACCCCGGCGGAGCGCGCCAGCGAACGGGTGCGGTTCAGCTCGGCGGCGAGCAGATCGATCCGGGCGGGCAGCGCCGACCAGACCGCGTCCGACGCCACCACCATGTCCAGCGACCGCGCGTACAACTCGTTCATCCGCGCGACCAGTTCGGCCAGCGTGAACTCCTCGGAGAGCCGGGCCGGACCCGTGAGGGAGGCGGCGGCACCGGCGGAACCCGCGACCGTGACGCTGCGCCCGCGCAGCTTCTCCGTCAGGTCCACCAGATCCTGCTGATTGAGCCGGCGCAGCCGGGCGCGCGCCTCACGGGCGCTCCTCAGACCGGCGGAGTAGGCGTCGAAGTAGCTCCACAGCAGGGAGATCGTCTGCTCGGTGGCGGCCCAGCGGTCCTGGGTGACCCCGGTGAGCGCGGCCCCTTCGAGCAGCCGCCGGCCCGCGTGGTCCTGGAGGGCGAGCAGGGACGTCTCGACGGCCTCGTGCTCGGCGCCGAGGCGCGCGAGAGCACGGTCCGCCTCGTCCCGGTCCATGACCGCACCCGCCGACCTCCCCGTCACGCCGGGGAAGGAGCCCGCGTCGCCCATCGATCACTCCTCCGCTCTGCCCCGACCGCCCCCGTCACCGGTGCGGTTGTCCGTCCGTGCGCGTTCCGCTCTCCCCGGTCCCGCTACCCGGTTCTCAGTCCCGGTACGTCGCCGCGGGCGGCGCGGTGATGTCCGGCAGCCCGGCTTTCAGCCACTTCTCGTACGACCGCATCCAGGGGCTGCCCGCGCCGCCCGCCCGGTACTCCACCAGCACCTGGTTGACCCGGCGCACCAGGTCGTTGTTGCCGAGCTTGGCGGCGACGCCGTAGTACTCCTGGGTGAACGGCTTCCCCACCAGCTCGACCGCCGGGTCCTGGGCCGCCTGCCCGGCCGCGAGGGCGTTGTCGGTGACGACCGCGTCGACCTCGCCCAGCTGGAGCCGGACCAGACAGTCCAGCTGGTTCGGCACCGTCAGCCGGTCCTCGTCCGCGTCCGTCCCGTCGGCCTCGTCCTTGAAGATCGCCCCGTACGAGTTCTCGGCCAGCGCCTCGTACGCCGTCGAGCCCTCCGCCGTACAGACGCGCTTGCCGGACAGCGACGCGTCGAACCCCGTGATGCCCGAGTTCCGGGGCGCGAGGACCTGCTGGCCGGCCTCGAAGTAGGCGGTGGAGAAGGCGACCTGTTCGATCCGGGCGCAGTTGATCGTCATGGTCCGCACGACCAGGTCGACCGTGCCGTTCTCCAGGGCGCCGACCCGCTGGTTGGTCGGGATGGCGCGGAAGATGATGTCGTTGGGGGAGCCCAGGATGTCCGCGGCGATGGCCCGCGCCAGGTCGATGTCGAAGCCCTCGAGGGTGCCGGTGGCGGGATCGCGGTAGCCCCAGCGGAAGCTGTTCTGGTCGACGCCGACGACCAGACTGCCGCGCTTCCTGATGGCCGCGATGCTCGGTCCGTCCGCCGTGGAGGGACGCAGGCTCCGCTCCGGGGCCGCGCAGTCCGGCGCCGCCTCGACGGCGGGCACGGCCCCGGCGGAGAGCCCCCGCGGGGCGTCCTCCGCGCGGTTCTCCCGGGTCCCCGGGAGCAGCGCGAGGGCGGCCGTCAGCGCGACGGCGGCGGCGACCGTCACGCCCGTACGGCGGCGGAGCCGCCCCGGCCCGCGCGGGCCGTCCGGGTACGTCGTCCCCCCGGTGTCGGCGTGGTTGGTCATTCCTCCCCCTGTCACCGGTACTCCGAAAGCCTGCGGTTGATGCCCAGGATCGCGCCGACCGCGCCGAGCAGGGCCAGCACGACCGCGCCGACCGCCAGGCCGGACAGCGCGTCACGGCCGCTCCCGGCGGAGGCGCTGAACTCCGCCTGCTCGTGCCCGATCGCCTCCGCCAGCGCGGTGTCCACCCGGTCGAAGGACTCGCCCGTGGAGTCCGCGCCGCCGATGACCTTGGCCAGGGCGCCCTCGTAGTCGCCCGCCCTGTCGGTGGCGTTCGCCGACCGGTGCCGCTCACCCCACTCGGTGGCCGCCGCGCGGGCCCGCTCGACCGGCCGCGACCCGGCACCGTCGTCGGCGAGCCGCCGCGCGTCCGCCAGCGACGCGCCCAGAGCCCGCATGTCGGCCCGGTGGTCCGTCTCGTACTGGTCGCCCTTGCCGTCCTTCGTGAGGACGGCGCCCCGGGCGACCAGGGTCAGATTCTCGTTCGCGCGGGCCTTCAGCGAGCTGATCCGGGCGTCGTTGAGGACCTTCAGCGACGCCTGGCCGTGCGCGTTCGCGTCGTCCAGCTGCATACGCGCCACCGTGTGCCCCACCGCCAGCCACAGCAGCACCACGGTGGACGCGGCCGTCGCCGCCAGCAGACCGTGGTTGAACACCCGGTTCGTCCGCGCGTAGGTACGGCGCTGCGCCCACACCAGCACCGCCAGCGCGGCCACCCCGGCGGTCAGCGCGAGGAAGGGCCAGACCCGGGCGTCGTCGTGGTCCCGGTCGAGCCGGGCCGTCTCCGACTCGTACAGCTTCTCCGCCGCCGGCAGGATCTCCTTCGTCATCTGCTGGTTGGCGTAGCGCAGATAGGCGCCGCCGAGCGGCAGTCCCTGCCGGTTGTTGGCCCGCGCCCGCTCGATCAGGCCGGTGTAGCGCGGGAGTTGCTCGTTGAGCGTGGCGATCTGACGGCCCGACTCACCCGTGCTCTCGGTGAAGGTCGCGGCCTTGACCAGCAGTCGCGACGCGGTCTCGATGTCCTTCTGATACCGCTCGCGCACCGGTGCCGGTTCCTGCGCGCCCGCCAGGAAGCCGCTCGCGGCGGCCGTGTCGGCGTCGGCCAGCGAACGGTAGATGTTCGCCGCGTCCGCGCTCAGCGGCTGGCTGCGCCCGACGACGTCCCCGGCGGCGGAGGCCCGGTCCGTGACCTCGAACGCCGTCAGCGCGCCGGACACCACCACCAGCAGGGCCAGCAGGGCGCCGATGATCTGGAGCCGGCCCGGCTCGGTCGTCGCCGCCGCCCGCAGCCGCTCCCGGCCCTCGGCCCACGCGCCGTGGCGCGCCGGCGGCCGTGCGGACGGCGGGGCAGGCGGGGTTGCCGGCGGGTGCGTCGGCGCCGGTGCGGGCACCGACGCCGGTGCGGGCGCCGGGCGCGCGTTCGGCGGGTGTGTCACTCGACCTCCCCCTGGGTCTTGTGGACGGCGTCGGGCCCCTCGGCGGGCACGGGGCCTCTCCCGGCCAGCAGTATGGCCGCAGGCACCGGCCTCCACACAAGACCTGACTGGATCTTGTCCGGACGAAACCCGCCGACGGAGTGTCAACTCCCCGACGGGCTCCCTCCAGTCAATACGCCCGAAACCGGTGATCGGTTCCCGAGCGTGCACGTCCGGTCACCCGTCCCGCCCGGGTCCGCCCGGCGCGTACGCCCCTCAGCCGCCGTAGTGCGCCCTCAGCCGGGTGTGCGCCTCCGCAGGCGCGGCCGTGTGGTCCAGCCCCAGCAGCCCGGCACCGAGCACGGGCGGCGCCACCACCACGTCCACCACGGCCTTCGGCGCGCGGGCGGCGAGCAACTCCCTGATTCCGTCGTCCAGTTGCGGATGACGCGCCGCCAGCACACTGCCGCCCAGCAGCACCGGCACCTCCTCGTCCAGCAGCCCCAGCCGTTCCAGCGCCACCCCGGCCAGCGCCACGACCTCGGCGGCGAGCCGGTCCACCAGCGACCTGGCCACCGCGTCCCCCGCCGCGCCGGTCGCGAACAGGACCGGCGCCAGCTCGTGCCTGCGCGCGTACGGGATGCGCCCCAGGTGCAGCGCCTCGATCAGCGCGTACACCGAGTCGAGGCCGAAGTGCCCCGGCACCGTGCGCGCCAGCTCCGTCGGCTCGCCCCGCCCGTCCTCGGCGCGCGCCGCGAACCACAGCGCCTCCTCGGAGAGCCCGGAACCGCCGCCCCAGTCGCCGGAGATCCGGCCGATGGCGGGGAAGCGCGCCGTACGGCCGTCGGGGAGCATGCCCACGCAGTTGATGCCCGCGCCGCACACCACGGCGACCCCGCGCGGTTCGGCGCCGGCGGGCAGCCCCGCGCGCAGTATCGCGAACGTGTCGTTGCGCACCTCCGTACTGCGGGCCCAGCCGCGCCGCCGCAGCGCCGCCGCCAACTCCCGTTCCTCCACGGGGAGATCCGCGTTGGCCAGACAGGCCGAGACATGCCCGGCGACGCCCCCCGAGACCGTGACGAGGCCGTCGCCGCCGTCCTCCGTAAGAAGGCCGGCGTCGGCCGCCGCGTCGGCGACGATCGCCGCCAGCCCGTCGATCGCCGGCTCCACGCCCACCACCGGCGGCTGGAAGCCACCGCCGCGCGCCGAACCGAGCACCGACCCGTCGGCGCCGATCACGGCCACGTCGGTCTTGCTGTTCCCGGCGTCGACAGCCAGGACGCTGCCGCGCCCCGCCGCCGGTCCGCCCCGGCTCATGCCCACGCGAGGTGCTCCCGGTTGTGCGCGATCAGACGGTCGGTCAATCCCTCGGCGTACGCGTCCTGCCCGATCAGCGGGTGGGCCAGCAGCGCCTTGTAGACGTTGTCCCGGCTTCCGTCCAGCGCCGCCCGCAGGGCCAGGTCCTCGTACGCGGTGACGTTCGCGATCAGCCCCGCGTACAGCGGGTCGAGCGCGGGCACGTCCAGCGGCACGGCCCCCGACGCGTCGATCCGCGCCTGGACCTCGATCACCGCGTCGTCGGCGAGGAACGGCAGCGTGCCGTTGTTGTAGGTGTTGACGACCTGGACGGGGCTGCCGCCGCCCGCGCCGCCCAGCAGCGACGCGGCCAGGTCCACCGCCGCCTCGCTGTAGAAGGCGCCGCCCCGCTTCGCCAGCAGCTCCGGCTTCTCGTCCAGCGCCGGGTCGCCGTACATCTCCAGCAACCGCGCCTCCATCTCGGCCACTTCGGCGGCCCGCGACGGCTTCGTGCCCAGCTCCCGGACGACCTCGTCGTGCGCGTAGAAGTAGCGCAGGTAGTAGGAGGGCACCACCCCGAGTGTGTCGAGCACCCGGCGCGGCAGCCGCAGATCCGCCGCGATCGCCTCCCCGTGCGTGGCGATCAGCTCGGGCAGCACGTCCTTGCCGTCGGGCCCGCCGAGCCGGACGGCGCGCTCCCAGGTCAGATGGTTCAGCCCGACGTGCTCCAGATGGACCTCGGACGGCGCGACGTCCAGCAGCGCCGCGAACTTCCTTTGGAAGCCGATCGCGACGTTGCACAGCCCGATCGCCCTGTGCCCGGCCTGGAGCAGGGCGCGGGTCACGATCCCCACCGGGTTGGTGAAGTCGATGATCCAGGCGTCCGGGTTGGCGCGCCGGACCCGCTCGGCGATGTCCAGCACCACCGGGACCGTACGGAGCGCCTTGGCGAGACCGCCCGCGCCCGTCGTCTCCTGGCCGACGCAGCCGCACTCCAGCGGCCAGGTCTCGTCCCGCTGCCTGGCGGCCTGCCCGCCGACCCGCAGCTGGAGCAGGACGGCGTCGGCGTCCGCCACACCCGCGTCCAGGTCGGACGTGGTGACGATCGTGCCGGGATGGCCCTGCTTGGCGAAGATGCGCCGGGCGAGGCCGCCCACCAGCTCCAGCCGGTCGGCCGCCGGGTCGACCAGGACGAGTTCACTGATCGGGAGCGTGTCCCTCAACCGGGCGAAGCCGTCGATCAACTCGGGTGTATAGGTGGACCCGCCACCCACTACCGTCAGTTTCATGTGTGTCCGCTAGCCCTTCACTCCGGTCAGTGTGACTCCCTCGACGAACGCCTTCTGTGCGAAGAAGAAGACGAGGATCACGGGGGCCATGACCAGAACGGTCGCGGCCATGGTCAGGTTCCAGTCGGTGTGGTGCGCGCCCTTGAAGGATTCCAGCCCGTAACTCAGTGTCCAGGCCGCCGGGTTCTCCGACGCGTAGATCTGTGGCCCGAAGTAGTCGTTCCAGGCGTAGAAGAACTGGAACAGCGCCACCGCCGCGATGCCCGGTTTCGCCATCGGCAGCACGATCCGCAGCAGGGTGCGCAGTTCGCCGCAGCCGTCCACCCGGGCCGCGTCCAGATACTCGTCGGGGATCGTCAGCAGGAACTGCCGCAGCAGGAAGATGGAGAACGCGTCGCCGAACGCCATCGGGATGATCAGCGGCCAGAGCGTGCCCGACAGGTCGAACTGCTTCGCCCAGAAGAGGTACATCGGAATGATGATCACCTGGGGCGGCAGCATCATCATCGAGATCACGAGCATCAGCGACAACCGCCGTCCGCGGAAGCGGAACTTGGCCAGCGCGTACGCCACCGGGACCGAGGAGACCACCGACAGGAGCGTCCCCAGGCCCGCGTAGAGCAGGGTGTTCTTCCACCAGGTCAGGAAGCCCGGTGTGTCGAGGACCTTGGCGTAGTTGCCCCACTCCCAGCTGTTCGGGGTGAGGTCCCGGGTGAGCGCCTGCTGGTCGCTCATCACCGAGGTCAGGAACAGGAAGACGAAGGGCAGTACGAAGAACAGTGCCGCCGCGACACCGAGCGCGTGCACGCCTATCCAGTGCAGCGCCGCGCGGCGGCGCGCGGTCCGCGCCGCGGGCGTGTGCCCCGCGGACGGCTTCACGGGCCGGCCGGGCGCGTCCAGGAGTTGCTGGGACATGGTCAGTCACCCGTTCCGATCAGTCCGCCGCGCCGCCGCATCAGGAACGCGGTGAAGCCCATGGCCAGGGCGAACAGGACGAGCGCGACGACGCAGGCGGCGCCGTAGTCGAAGCGCTGGAAGCCGAGGTTGTAGACGAGCTGCGGCAGGGTCAGCGTCGACTTGTCCGGGTAGCCGGGCTCGAACTGCTGGCCGGAGCCGCCGATGATGCCGGAGGCGACCTTGCCCGCGACCAGGGGCTGCGCGTAGTACTGCATCGCCTGGATCACCCCGGTGACCACCGCGAACAGCACGATCGGCGAGATGTTCGGCAGCGTCACGAACCGGAAGCGCTGCCAGGCCGACGCGCCGTCCAGCTCGGCCGCCTCGTACTGCTCCTTCGGCACGTCGAGCAGCGCCGCCATGAAGATCACCATCAGGTCGCCGATGCCCCAGACCGCCAGCATCGTGAGCGCGGGCTTGGACCAGGAGGCGTCGTTGAACCAGCCCGGCGCGGGCAGCCCGAGATCGCCGAGGATCGTGTTGACCGGCCCCGTACCGGGGTTGAGGAGGAAGACGAAGGCCAGCGTGGCGGCGACGGGCGGCGCCAGGTACGGCAGGTAGAACAGGGTCCGGAAGACCCCCGTGCCCGTCTTGATCCGGGTGATCAGCAGGCCGACGCCGAGCCCGAAGAGGACCCGGCAGGCCACCATCACCACGACCAGCCACAGGGTGTTGCGCAGCGAGGGCCAGAACATCGGGTAGTCGGAGAAGACGTACGACCAGTTCCCGAGCCCGTTCCAGACGGGGGCGTTGAAGCCGTCGTACTTCATGAAGGAGAAGTACACGGTCGACACGAGCGGGTACGCGAAGAAGACCGAGAACCCGATCAGCCACGGCGACATGAACGCGGCGGTCCGCAGCGCCCCCCTGCGGCGCTTCGAACGGAGTGTGTTGGCGGACATCGGCGGACGACCCGGCCCGCTACTTGGCCTGCTCGATGTCACGGTCGATCTGCGCCGCGGTCTTCTCCAGGCCCTCCTGGAGGTCCTTCACGGCGCCCTTCTCGTACTGGTAGCCGAAGTCCTGAAGGATCTGCTGGTACGTCGCGCCGTTGACCGCGCCGTCGGGGGTGCTGGACGCCGGGTGCTGGGCGATGTCGAGGAACGTCTTGAAGCGCGGGTCGAAGTCGAGGTCGGGCGACTTCAGCGCGGCGAGCGTGGAGGGCACGTTGCGGATGCCGTTGGCGAACTCCACGACCGCCTTCGTGTCGGTGGTCATGTACTTCACCAGCTCCCACGCGGCGTTCTGCTTCCGGCTGCGCGGCGCGATGCCCATGATCGTGCCGGAGAGGAAGCCCTTGCCGTAGCTGTCGGCCTCGTCGTCGGCGACGGGCATCGGCGCCACGCCGATCTCGAAGTCGACGCCCGCGTCCTCGGCCATGCCGAGCCGCCACTCGCCGTCGAGCTGCATGGCCACCTGACCGGTGTGGAAGGGGTGCGTGGCGCCCCACTCGTCACCGAAGGTGCTGCGGAACTTCTCCAGCTTCGTGAAGCCGCCGAGGTCCTCGACCAGCTTCCTCTGGTAGGTGAACATCTTGGCGAACGCCGGGTCCTTCGCGACGTTGGACTTGCCGTCCTGGTCGAAGTACGCGTGGTCCCAGCTCGACATGTAGTGGTCGACGACCGTCTCGTAGCCGTGGTAGGTGGGCATCATGCCGACCCGCTCGTAGCTGTCGCCCTTGGGCTCGGTGAGCTTCTTGGCGACGGCGGCCAGTTCGGACATCGTCCTCGGCGGGGCCGTGACGCCCGCCTCCTCGAAGGCGTCCTTGTTGTAGTACAGCCCGTACGCGTCGCTGAGCAGCGGCAGCGCGCAGCGGTCGCCCTCGAACTGGGTGTACTGGAGCAGCACCTTCGGGAAGGTCTTCGCCAGGTCTATCTTGTCCTTCTTTATGAAGGGGGCGAGGTCGGCGAAGGCGCCGGACGAGCAGAACTTGCCGACGTTGGAGGTCGTGAAGGACGACACCACGTCCGGGCCCTTGGAACCGCCCGCGCGCAGCGCCTGGTTGAGCTTGTCGTCGTTGATGTTGCCGACGACGTCGACCTTGATGTTGGGGTGGGCGTCCTCGAAGCGGCCGATGTTCTCCTTGATGGCCTTCACCTCGGCGGGCGCGCTCCAGCCGTGCCAGAAGGTGATCGTCGTACGGGCGCCGGGGTCGTCCGAGGCGGCGCCGCCGGACTGGCCCGTGCAGGCGGCGGTGAGGACGGAGAGGGCGGCGACCGCGACGGCGGAGGCGGTCAGACGGCGGTTTCTGGGCATGACGGAACTCCCGTTGTCGGGTCGGTGCTGACGGGTCGGTGCTGACGGGGGGACAGGGGACGCTGGGGGGTCTGGAGGGACGGTGCCGGGCCCGGCGGGGCGGGCGGGTCAGCGGGAGGTGTCGAACACCTCGTCGCGGGTGGTCGCCAGCGCGCTCTCCAGCGCGCCGCGCAGCACGGGGTTCTCCCGTACCTCGCCGACGACCAGCCGGGGCCGGGAGGCGGCCAGTTCGGCCAGTTCGGCCTGGACCAGGGCGCGCAGGGGCTCGCCCCCGGCGGCGGTCAACCCGCCCGCCAGGACGATGAGTTCGGGGTCGAGCACGGCGGTCACGGAGGCGAGACCGGTGGCCAGGCGCTGGGCGAACAGCCGCAGCAGCTCGGCCAGGAGCGGGTCCTCCCCGTGCCCGGCGGCGGCCCGCGCCAGCAGCCCGGCGGCGACGTCGGCGTAGGGCTGCTCCGGTGTCTCGATGCCGAGTTCGCGGGCGAGACGCGGCACGGACTGGGCACCGGCGAGTTCCTGGAAGCCGCCGCTGTTGGCCCGGACCACCTGGCGTACGAGGGGAGTGCCCGGCACCGGCAGGAAGCCGACCTCGCCGGCGCCGCCGGTGAAGCCCCGGTGCAGCCGGCCGCCGATGACCAGGGCGGCGCCGAGACCTTCCTGGTTCCACAGGAGGACGAAGTCGTCGTGGCCGCGGGCCGCGCCGAGCCGCTGTTCGGCGACGGCGGCGAGGTTCACGTCGTTCTCGTACTCGACGGGCATCGGGAGGGCGGCGGCCAGTTCGTCCAGCAGCGCGGGGGAGTGCCAGCCCGGCAGGTGCGAGGCGTAGCGCAGCCGACCGGTGGACGGGTCGAAGGCGCCCGGTGTGCCGATGACGACGCGGTGCAGGTCGCCCCGGGTGAGTCCGGCGTCCTTGACGGCGCCCTCCAGCGCGCGGGTCACCTGGGACACGACGGCCTCGGCGGGCCGGCGTCCCGGTGTGGGCAGTTCGAAGCGGCCGACGGTGGCGCCGGTGATGTCCGCGACGGCGGCGAGCACGCGCCCCGGGTTGACGTCGAGCCCGGCGGCGTGGGCGGCGCCGGCGTTCACCGCGTACAGCTGCGCGTTGGGTCCCGGCCGGCCCTCGGTGGTGCCGGTGGCGACGACCAGGCCGGCGGCCTCCAGCCGGGCCAGCAGCTGGGACGCCGTGGGCTTGGAGAGACCGGTCAGTTTGCCGATGCGGGTCCGGGAGAGGGTTCCGTGGGCCAGCAGCAGGTCCAGCGCGGCGCGGTCGTTCATCGCGCGCAGCACGCGGGGGGTGCCCGGGGACGGCGTGGACGGGTCGCTCACGACGGGTGAACCTGCCTTTCGGCGACATCTCTCCCGGTGTCATGTTCGCGACACTGTTAGGAAAGTTTCCTGTTTGATGGGGGGAAAGCTAGGCCGGGTTCGCTGAGCAGTCAATACCCGTACGGCGCGCAACGCCCCCGTGGCAACCAAAGCGTTACCGGCGGGGGCGCGCGTACGAGCGGTGTTCGAGCGGAACCGGACGTCTCCGCCGGATTTTCAGCCCTATTTGGTCAGATTGGGATTGAGGCCGGGGCTCTGCTGGGCGCCCTGCTGCGGCGGTATCGGGGACGCCGCGAGGGACTGCGGCGACGTCGGGCTCGCCAGCGCCGACGGCGCGGCCACGCCCGCCGACGGATCGGCCGGCGCCGCCTCGGTACCCGCGAGGGGCAGCCCGCCGACGATCTGTATCCCCGCCTCGTCGAACGCCTGCTTGATCCGCCAGCGCAGCTCGCGCTCCACGCCCAGGGCCTTGCCCGGCATGGTCTTCGCGCTCACCCGCAGCGTCATCGAGTCGATCAGCACCGAGTCCAGACCCAGGATCTCCACCGGACCCCACAGCCGCTCGGCCCAGGGGTCCTCCTTCGCCATCTTCTCCGCGACCGCGGTGACGACGTCGCGCACCCGCTCCAGGTTCTCGCTCGGCCGCACCGTCACATCGACACCGGCCGTGGCCCAGCCCTGGCTGAGGTTGCCTATCCGCTTCACCTCGCCGTTGCGCACGTACCAGATCTCGCCGTCGTCGCCCCGCAGCTTGGTCACCCGCAGCCCGACCTCTATGACCTCGCCGGACGCCACACCCGCGTCGATGGTGTCGCCCACCCCGTACTGGTCCTCCAGGATCATGAAGACCCCGGACAGGAAGTCGGTGACCAGGTTGCGGGCGCCGAAGCCCAGCGCGACACCGGCCACGCCCGCCGACGCCAGCAGGGGCGCCAGATTGATGTTCAGCGCCCCGAGCACCATCAGCGCGGCCGTGCCGAGGATCGTGAACGAGGTCACCGACCGCATCACCGACCCGATGGCCTCGGAGCGCTGGCGGCGCCGCTCGGCGTTGACCAGCAGCCCGCCGAGAGCCGTGCCCTCGACGGCCGTGGCGCTGCGGTTCATCCGCTCTATCAGCTTGGTGATGGTGCGCCGCAGCACATGCCGCAGGACCAGCGCGATGACCAGGATCAGCAGGATGCGCAGGCCGACGCTCAGCCAGGTGGACCAGTTCTGCTCCACCCAGCCCGCGGCGTCGTTGGCGTGTTGTGCCGCCTCGTCGAGGGTGACGGTCCCTGACGACGGGGCCGGGACCGGGTCGGCGGACAGGGACACGTCGGAAACCTCCTGGGAACACGGGCGGGACCAACCACACTAACGGGGCATCGCGTCCGCCCGGCCGCCGTGCGGCGGCAAGAGACGCTCCTCACGCCCGGCGCGGGACGAAGCCGCAGGAAGGTACGGGGCGTGGAAGGCCGCTGTTCGGGGCCGCGCAGGGGGTGTGCGCGAAAACACTCCGAGCCCGTTACCAAGACGTGGTGGCGTTTCGACCGGCCATGAGGAGAGACTGAGACAGATCGTCCCGGCGCGAGCCACGCGCCGCCGGCGTACAAGGAGGCACCGTGCCACATGTTCTGGTCCTCAACGCGTCGTACGAGCCGCTCGGCGTCGTACCGCTCCGTCGCGCGCTCGTCCTCGTCCTGGAGAACAAGGCGATCTGCCTTGAGGAGTCCGGCGCCTTCCTGCACAGCGAGACCCGGGTGCTGCCCGCGCCCAGTGTCGTACGGCTGAAGCGGTTCGTCCGCGTCCCGTACCGGGGACCCGTCCCGCTGACCCGGCGGGCGCTGTTCGCCAGGGACGGCGGGCGCTGCATGTACTGCGGCAGTGTCGCCACCAGCGTCGACCACGTGATTCCGCGCAGCCGGGGCGGCAAGCACGTGTGGGACAACGTGGTGGCCGCCTGCCGCCGCTGCAACCACACGAAGGCCGACCGGCACCTGCGGGAACTGGGCTGGAGACTGCTCCACCAGCCCGCCCCGCCGTCCGGCCTCGCCTGGCGGATCATCGGCACCGGGCACCGCGATCCACGCTGGATGCCGTACCTCCAACCGTTCGGCGCCGATGACGCGGTGGCCCGGATCGACGGCATTTCCGCCTGAGACCGGGCCTTTGTCATGCCGGGGCCCGGGGAGTTCCGGGCCTTCGCGGATGCCGGGGCTCGTTCGCGTCCCCGGCCCTCGCCCAGGCCGGGGCTCGCGGCCTCCTTACGGAGGCGGAACCTGCGGCCTCCTTACGCAGGCGGGGCCGCCTCCGCGATCGCGTACGCCTCCACCGACCACAACGAGTAACCGAACTCCGTCGCGCGGCGATCACCCTGGATCCGTACGAAGCGGGTGTCCTTCGCGTCCGTCCGGACCGTTTCGACCCCGCCCACGCCGTCCGTGACGCGCGCCGCGTCCCGCCATACCCGGCCGTCCGCGGACACCTGCACCCGGTAGGCGCGCGCGTACGCGTCCTGCCAGTGCAGCACCACCCGGCCCAGCCGGGCCGGTTCCGCCAGCTCCGCCTGCCACCAGGCACCGTCCTCCGCCGGTGACGACCAGCGGGTCCCCGGGTCGCCGTCGGTCGCCGCGGCGGCCGGGAACGCGGGCGTCTCGTCGCCCGACGACATCGCCACCGCCGTCCTCCCCAGGAGGTCGGGCCCGGCCGTACGCGGCGACACCCGCACCGTCAGGACCCGCTCCTCGCCGCCGAACGACAGCGGCACCCGGTAACTGCCCGCCGGGGTGCCCGCCGGGACGGTGACCCGCACCGGCACGGTCGTGCGGACCCCGCGCGGCACCGTCACCCGCGCGGGCACCGCCACCTCCACACCGTCCGGTGCCTTCGCCGTCAGCGGGCCGCTGACCGGGCCGGGGCGCCGCGCCTCCAGCTCGGCCCCGACCGTCGCCGGCTCCCCGCCGATCTCGGCGTCCACCACGTCCCGGGCCAGCTCGAAGCCCACCTGCGGCTCGTCGGTGAACCACGGCACCACGCTCCGTACGGAGGGCGCCGTCCGGCCCGGCACGTCCGGCCAGCTGATCCGTACGGCGTCGGCCCGCAGCCCCTTCGCGTCCGTCTGCGTCCAGCCGGTCGGCGACACGGGGCCCAGGGTCCGCCAGCCCTCGCCGGGCACATGCGCCTCCACCGAGGCGCCGTCGCCGGTGCCCGGCTCCGTCATGGTCGTGACGACACCCAGCGGGCGGGGGCGGCCCACGCCGACCGTGTACGCCTCCGTACTGCGGGTGGCCCGCGCCTGCGGCCCGGCCGGGCGCCCGGCGCCCGTCCACGCCGCCGACTCCTCGGCCGCCCGGTCCAGGAACGGGTCCAGGACACCCTTCCCGACCGTGACCGGGCTCGCGTCCAGCGCCTTCCGCAGCGGTTCCAGGGCCAGCGACGCCTGCCAGGCGGTGTCGCCGTCGCCCCGCGACTGCGCCTGGAGCATGTCGACCGACAGCTCACCGGCCCGGCCGTAGCGCGCCAACTGCTCGCTCCACGGACGCACCTCGTCGTCCAGCCGCCCGTCCGCCGGGCCCGACAGCCGCTCCGGTGCCTCCCGCATCACGGAGAAGGCCGCCCGCAGCCGGCCCGCCGCCGCGTCCCTCCCCTTCGGGTCCTTCGCCGCCCGCGCCCCGGTCCGGGCCTTCCAGAACTCCGCCAGCAGCGGGCGCAGATACGCCGACTCCGTCGGGCTCAGGATCGACGAGGACTCGTTCCCGGCCAGCGCCCCGATGGCCGCACGCGCCTTCGGATCACCGTCCGCGAGATCGTCCATCGCCGCCTGCCACGACTCCTGCGGCCGGTAGCCGCGCGGATTCCACGCGTAGTCGGCGGCCGTGAACAGCGGGATACGGGACGCGGACGCCTGCTCCATCGCGTTGGCGAGCAGCGCGGCGGAACCGGACGCGACAGCGGGCTCCCGGCCGGTGTAGGGGCCGAGGAACATCCGGCCCTGCTCGTAGTCGTTGACCGGGTAGTTGTCCATCGTCACCAGCGGGTGCCCGAACGCCTCGCGCGCACCGGCCAGTTCACGCCCGGTGATGGTGCGCGGCACCACGCCCACGCCGGTCCACGCGACCTGCACCCGGCCGTCGAGCGCGCGCGCCAGCGCCGTGCGGTACTCGGTGGCGCCGTCCTGGAAGTACTCCGTCGGCATCACCGTCAGCGGCTCACCGCCCGGGTGCCGCGCCGCGAGATGCCCGGCCACCGCGTTGGCGACCCGCGCCTGCGCCTTCGCGGCGGCGTCCGGACCCGACCCGAACGTGTCCCGGTCCCTGTCGCAGTGCCACTCGCTGTAGCTGACGTCCTGGAACTGGAGCTGGAAGGCCCGCACGCCCAGCGCCCACATCGCGTCGATCTTGCGGTTCAGCGCCCGGACGTCGTCGGCGGAGGTCATGCACATGCCTTGCGCCGGGGCGACCGCCCAGGCGAGCGTCACATGGTTGCGGGCCGCGCGCGCGGCCAGATCGCGGAACTCGGCCCGCCGGGCCGCCGGGTACGGCTCGCGCCAGCGCGCCTGGCGGAAGGCGTCGTCGCCGGGCGCGTACAGATAGCGGTTCTGCTTGGTCCGCCCCATGAAGTCGAGCTGCGCCAGCCGCTCCGCGTGACCCCAGGGCTCCCCGTAGAACCCCTCCGTCGTACCCCGTACGGCGGTGCCCGGCCAGTCGCGCACCTGGACGCCGGGGACCTTCGCCCGGCCCGGCGCGCCCGTGATCAGCTGCCGCAGTGTCTGCGCGGCGTGGAAGAGGCCGTCGTCGCCGGCGCCGTCGAGCGCGATCGTCTCCCGGCCGCCGACGGTGCCCACGGCGATCCGGTAGCCCCCGGGCGGCAGATCGGCCCGCTCGGGCGCCCGCAGGGCCCTGAGCGCCTCCTGGGCGCCGCTCCCGCCGACGAGGACGACCGTGCCGGTGGCGGGCGGCGGGGTGGCCGGGCGGCCGGCGACGGGCGGGGCGACGGTGCGCACCGTACGGACCCCCGCCTCGTGCAGCGTGTCCGTCAGGGCGTCGACGGCGTACGGGTCCGCGTCGGTGGCCGCCACGATCGTCACGTGGTCCCCGAGGGCGACGGCCGCGCCGTGCGTTCTCAGCGACTGGGGGCGGGGCCACACGGCGGGCGGGCCCGACCGCGTCCCGCCGTCCGGTGTGCTGGCCGCCGGGGAGCCCGGGTCGACGGGAGCCGCCGTCGCGCCGGGCGCCGTACCGAGGAGCCCGCCGATCACGGCGGCCACGACCGCCGTCGCCGTCCGCTGTCCGCGCCCGAGTTGCACGCTCTGCTCCCCTCGTGGGCCCCACGTGGTCCGGCCGATCGCGGACGAGCCCACCACCCCGGGCAGGAGGTGTCAATGCGCGCGGCCGTTCTGCCCCATTTGCCGTCCTGTGATAGGCAGGGAGGATCAACTCCCGCTCGGGGACGCACCGTGACCCCGGGGCACGTAAAGGCGGTCGGCACGTCTGCGGGCGTGCCGACGGGGTAGGGCTGATGTGTCCCGTAGTCCGAGCCGTTCTTGGAGGCGCCGCCATGGCCGCATCCGCGCAGTTGCTTCTCTCCGCCCTCTCCAAACAGGTGGTTCCCGGTGAGCCCGCCGACGGGGAACCCCTCACCGTCACCCTGCCCGGACCGCTGACCGGTGACATCCCGGGCCCGCTCACCAGCGAACCGCCCCTCGCCGACGCCGCCCCCCTCACCAGCGAGCCCCCGCTCGCCGAGGCCGCCCCCCTCACCAGCGAGCCGACCGCGCCCGGTACGGCCGGTGGCTCGGAGTTCTCAGGAGTCTGAATGGGCCTGGCCAGGCTCGCGGCGCTGCACGGTGTCGCCACCGTCCACTCACCCGGCCCCGACGTCGCCGTACCGGTACCCGACGAGACCGTCGTCGCCGTGCTCGCCGCCCTGGGCGTCGACGCGTCCACCGACGCCGCCGTCGGCGCCGCGCTGGCCGCCGCCGAGTCCGCCGCCGCGAACCGCCTGCTGCCGCCCACCGTGGTCGTCTGGACCACTCCCGGCGACGCGCACGACCCCGACGGCGCCGCCGCCTCCGGGGCGGTGCTGCCGCCCGCGCTGCCCGCCGCCCTGGCCGCACTGCCGCCCGGCACGGTCCTGCGGGTCGAGACCGAGCAGGGCGAGACGGTCGACTGGCCGGGGGCCGACACGCTCCCGCCCGGCGGGCCCCTGCCGGGCACCCCGCACTCCGGCGCGCGCCTTTCCGGCACGTCTGCCACCGGCGCACGCCCGGTCGCCACATCCACGGACGCCACGACCCCGGCCGACGACGCCCCCGACGCCGTCGCCGCGCCCGACGCCGTCGCGGGCGGCTCCACGGGCCGCTCCTGGCCCGGTCTGCCGCTCGGCGTCCACCGCCTCGCCGCCGTCGCCCCCGACGGCCGTACGGCGGGCGCCGTGCTCGTCGTCGCCCCCCGCGAGGTCCCGCAGCCACCGCCCCGTACGCACGGCTTCCTGGTCCAGCTCTACTCCCTGCTGTCCGGCCGCTCCTGGGGCATGGGCGACCTCGGCGACCTCACCGACCTCGCCGTCTGGTCCGGGCGGGAACTGGGCGCCGGGTTCGTCCAGATCAACCCCCTGCACGCCGCCGTCCCCGGCGCGCCCACCGACCCCTCCCCGTACCGGCCCTCCTCGCGCCGCTTCCCCGACCCCGTCCATCTGCGGGTCGAGGCCGTCCCCGAGTACGCGTACGTCACCGGCCCCGGCGCGGCACGGCTCGCCGCCCTCCGGGAACAGGGCGCCACGCTGCGCTCCGCCGTCCTCGACAAGGGCGAGCTGATCGACCGGGACGCCGTGTGGCGGCTCAAGCGCGAGGCCCTGGAGATCGTCCGCGAGGTCCCGCTCGGCCCCGGCCGCCGCGCCGCCTACCACCACTTCCTGGCCGAGCAGGGCCAGGCCCTGGAGGACCACGCCACCTGGTGCGCCCTCGCCGAGGTGCACGGCTCCGAGTGGCACGACTGGCCGGAGGCGCTGCGCGACCCGCGCTCCGCCGAGACGGGCCGGGCACGGCACGAACTCATCGACCGCGTCGACTTCCACTGCCGGCTGGCCTGGCTCACCGACGAACAGCTCGCCGCGGCCGGGCGGGCGGCCCGCGACGCGGGCATGGCCGTCGGCATCGTCCACGACCTCGCCGTCGGCGTGCACCCCGGCGGAGCCGACGCGTGGGCGCAGCGGAGCGCGTTCGCCGAGGGCATGTCCGTGGGCGCCCCGCCCGACGCCTTCAACGCCCACGGCCAGGACTGGGGGCTGCCGCCCTGGCGCCCCGACGTCCTCGCCGACTCCGGCTACGCGCCGTACCGGGGCCTGCTCCGGGGCCTGCTCAGGAACGCGGGCGCCCTGCGCATCGACCACGTGATGGGCCTCTTCCGGCTCTGGTGGGTGCCCGAGGGCGCCGACCCGACGCGGGGCACGTACGTGCGTTACGACGCCGAGGCGATGCTGGCCGTCCTCGTCCTGGAGGCCCACCGGGCGGGCGCCGTCGTCATTGGCGAGGACCTCGGCACGGTCGAGCCCGGCGTACGGGAGGAACTGCACCGGCGCGGTGTGCTCGGCACGTCCGTGCTCTGGTTCGAACGCGACTGGCAGGGCACCGGGCGCCCGCTGGCCCCGGAGAGCTGGCGCGAGGACTGCGTCGCCACCGCCACCACCCACGACCTGCCCTCCACGGCCGCGCGCCTGAGCGGCGAACACGTGGAACTGCGGCACCGGCTCGGGCTGCTCGGCCGCCCGCTGGAGGAGGAGCGGCGCGAGGACTCCGCCGAGGTCACCGACTGGCTCGCCACACTCGGCGCGCTCGGCCTGCTGCCGGCCGGCGGGGGCGACGAGGAGGGGCGGATCCGCGCGGTCTACCGCTTCCTGCTGCGCACCCCCGCCCGGATGGTCGGTGTCTGGCTGCCGGACGCGGTGGGCGACCGCAGGCCGCAGAACCTGCCGGGCACCTGGGACCAGTACCCGAACTGGCGGCTCCCCGTCGCCGACGCGGAGGGCCGGCCGGTGACGCTGGAGGACCTGGCCGCCTCGCCCCGGCTGCACGGCCTGATGGGCGTATTGCGGCCCTCCGTACCGATGTGACCCCTTGTACGGGACCCCCGCGCGCGCGGGGGTCCCGCGCGTTCGCTACGTTGGCACCGTGGACAAGAAGAACACCCTGCGCGCCGGCGCCCTCGTGGCCGGAACGACGCTGATGACGCTGCTCATGTCGTCCCCCGTGCTCGCCGTCAGCCGCGACGACGGCGACGACCCGGGTCCGGGCCTCACCGTGGCCGAGACCCTCGGTCTGTACGTGGCCATGCCGCTGGTGATCTTCGCGATCATCGCCGGACTGGTGGTAGTCCTCGACAAGTCCCGCAAGCAGCAGCGAGCCTGACACCCAGGGACCGGCTCCCGCGTCCCCCGCTCTCCCGCAGACGCCGCGCGGCCCAGGTGCCCCGCGGCGCTCCGGCATGTCCGGCCCGGGGCCCGTCGCTCGGGGCGGCGCACGACGCGCGCGTTTCCGAACCCGTACGGGGTGCGGCCGGCCCGCACATCGTTACGGCGGGCCCGCCCGAACCTCCTGCCCCGCCGAGGGCCACGAACCCGACCGGCCCGTGGCCGGAGCCGGCCCCGCCACGACCGGCCCGCCCGTTCACCCGTACCGACGCGCCCCCGGCGCACCCCGCCTCGGGGGCCGCCACGCCGCGCGCTGCGCCAAACCCGGGGCTCCCGGACCCGTACGGTGCGGCCCGCCCGTTCACCCGTACCGGCGTGCCCTCGGCGCCCGGCCCGTCCCCGGGGTCCCGCCACGCCGCGCGCCGAGCCGCGCCGCTCCCGGGGCTCCCGGACCCGTACGGTGCGGCCCGCCTCTTCACTCGTACCGGCGTGCCCTCGGCGCCCGGCCCGTCCCCGGGGTCCCGCCACGCCGCGCGCCGAGCCGCGCCGCTCCCGGGGCTCCCGGACCCGTACGGTGCGGCCCGCCCCTTCACCCGTACCGGCGTGCCCTCGGCGCCCACCCGCCCGAACCTCCGGCTCCGCCGGACCCCGCCCCGCTCACCCGCCCGATACGCACGCGGGGCCGGGGGCGCCCCGTAACGCCGCCCCCGGCCCCCTCGCCGTCAGGCCGACGTGGTGTCCGCCGTTCGGGCGCGCAGGGCGCGCTCGACGCCGGCGCGGGACTCCGACATCAGACGCCGCAGCGCCGCGTTCGGGGCCGCCGAGGCCAGCCACGCGTCCGTGGCCTCCAGCGTGGCCTCCGCGACCTGGAGCGACGGGTACAGGCCGATCGCGATCTGCTGGGCCATCTCGTGGCTGCGCTGGTCCCACACGTCCTTGACCGCCGCGAAGTACTTCTCCGTGTACGGCGCGAGCAGTTCGAGCTGGTCCGTCTGGACGAAGCCGCTGATGATCGCTTCCTGAAGCGCGTTGGGGAGCTTGTCGGACTCCACGGCCGACGCCCACGCCTCGGCCTTCGCCTCCTCGGTCGGCCGCGCCGCGCGGGCCGTCGCCGCGTGCCGCTCGCCCGCCGCCGTGCGGTCGCGCTCGTACTCCGCCGCGATCTCCTCCTCGTCGTGCAGCCCGACCGCCGCCAGCCGCTCGACGAACGCCCAGCGCAGCTCGGTGTCCACCGCCAGGCCCTCGACGGACTCCGTACCGTCCAGCAGCCCCTGGAGCACGTCCAGTTGCTGCGGCGTACGGGCCGTCGTCGCGAACGCGCGGGCCCACGCCAGCTGGTGGTCGCTGCCCGGCTCCGCCGTGCGCAGATGCGCCAGGGTCGCCTCGGTCCACTGGGCCAGCCCCGCCTCGCGCCACTCCGGCGCCGCGTACAGGTCCAGCGCGAGCTTCACCTGGCGGTGCAGCGACTGCACCACACCGATGTCGCTCTCCTTGGCGATGCCCGACAGCACCAGCGCCAGGTAGTCACGGGTGGCCAGTTCGCCGTCGCGTGTCATGTCCCAGGCCGACGCCCAGCTCAGCGCGCGCGGCAGCGACTCGGTGAAGTCCCCGAGGTGCGCGGTCACGACCCGCAGCGATTCCTCGTCCAGCCGGACCTTCGCGTACGACAGGTCGTCGTCGTTGAGGAGGATCACCGCCGGGCGCGGGGTGTTCTCCGGGAACGGCACCCGGGTCAGCTCGCCCTCGACGTCCAGCTCGATCCGGCTGGTGCGGACCAGCGCCCCGGCCGCGTCCAGGTCGTAGCAGCCGATCGCGATGCGGTGCGGGCGCAGCACCGGGGTGCCCTTGGCGCCCGCCGGGAGCGCGGGCGCCTCCTGCCGTACGGACAGGGAGGCCACGCGCCCCGCCTCGTCCAGTTCGATCTCCGGGCGCAGGACGTTGATGCCGGCCGTTTCCAGCCACGCCGTCGACCAGGTCTTCAGATCACGCCCGGAGGTCTCCTCCAGCGCGCCCAGCAGGTCCGACAGGCGCGTGTTGCCGTACGCGTGCGCCTTGAAGTACGCCTGCACGCCCCGGAAGAACTCGTCCTGCCCGACATAGGCGACGAGCTGCTTGAGGACGGAGGCGCCCTTCGCGTACGTGATCCCGTCGAAGTTGACGATCACGTCGTCCAGGTCGCGGATGTCCGCCATGATCGGGTGCGTCGACGGAAGCTGGTCCTGCCGGTACGCCCAGGTCTTCATCGAGTTGGCGAACGTCGTCCACGACTGCGGCCAGCGCGAGCCCGGCGCGTGCGCCAGGCAGGCGATCGAGGTGTACGTCGCGAACGACTCGTTCAGCCACAGGTCGTTCCACCACTCCATGGTGACCAGGTCGCCGAACCACATGTGCGCCAGCTCGTGCAGGATCGTCTCGGCGCGGGTCTCGTACGCCGCGTCCGTCACCTTCGAGCGGAAGACGTACTGGTCGCGGATGGTGACGGCGCCCGCGTTCTCCATCGCGCCCGCGTTGAACTCGGGCACGAAGAGCTGGTCGTACTTGGCGAACGGGTACGCGTAGTCGAACTTCTCCTGGAACCAGTCGAAGCCCAGCCGCGTGACCTCGAAGATCGCGTCCGCGTCGAGGTACTCGGCGAGCGAGGGCCGGCAGTAGACGCCCAGCGGGACCGACTGACCGTCCTTCTCGTACGTGCTGTGCACCGAGTGGTACGGGCCGGCGATCAGCGCGGTGATGTACGTCGAGATCCGCGGCGTCGGCTCGAACCGCCACACGTTCGACTCGGGCTCCGGCGTGGGGGAGTTGGAGATCACCGTCCAGCCCTCGGGGGCCGTCACGGTGAACCGGAACGCCGCCTTGAGGTCCGGCTGCTCGAAGGAGGCGAACACCCGGCGCGCGTCCGGCACCTCGAACTGCGTGTACAGGTACGCCTGCTGGTCGACCGGGTCGACGAACCGGTGCAGCCCCTCACCGGTGTTGGTGTACTCGCACTCGGCGGTCACCGTCAGCTCGTTCGCGCCCTGCCGCAGCCCCGGCAGCGCGATGCGCGAGTCCCGGAAGACCGAGGCCGCGTCCAGCGTCTCGCCGTTCAGCACCACCTGGTGCACGGCGGGGGCCACCAGGTCGATGAAGGTCTCCGCCCCGGCCTCCGCGCTCTCGAAGCGCACCGTCGTGACGGACCGGTAGGTCCCGCCCTCCTGCGCGCCGCTGAGATCGAGGTCGATCTCGTACGAGTCAACGGTGAGGAGGCGCGCCCGCTGCTGCGCCTCTTCACGGGTCAGATTTGTGCCAGGCACCCGGTCATCTCCTCGGATCGGTACGTTTTCGCCCATCCTTCCATGCGGACCCGGTCGACCGCCCGGCGGTAAAACGCCGGGCCCCGCGCGGTCGCGCGGGGCCCGGGAGTCTGTCGGCGGATGTCCGGCGGATGTCCGGCGGGTGCCGGTCAGCGTGGTTCGGCGGCGACCAGTTCGGCGATCTGCACCGCGTTGAGCGCGGCGCCCTTGCGCAGGTTGTCGTTGGAGACGAACAGCGCCAGCCCGTGGTCGACCGTCTCGTCCACCCGGACGCGTCCTACGTAGGAGGCGTCCTTGCCCGCCGCCTGGAGCGGGGTGGGGATCTCGGACAGCTCCACGCCGGGGGCGTCCTTCAGCAGCTCGTACGCCCGCTCCACGCTGATCGGCCGCTCGAAGCGGGCGTTGACCTGGAGGGAGTGCCCGGAGAAGACCGGCACCCGTACACAGGTCCCGGACACCCTCAGCTCCGGGATCTCCAGGATCTTGCGGGACTCGTTGCGGAGCTTCTGCTCCTCGTCCGTCTCGAAGGAGCCGTCGTCGACGAGCGAGCCCGCCAGCGGCACCACGTTGAAGGCGATCGGGCGCTTGTAGACGGCCGGCTCGGGGAAGTCCACGGCCTCGCCGTCGAAGGTCAGCCGGTCGGCGCTCTCCACGACCTTGCGGGCCTGGTCGTGCAGTTCCGCGACGCCCGCGAGCCCGGAGCCGGACACCGCCTGGTACGTGGTGGCCACCAGCGCCGTCAGCCCGGCCTCGGTGTGCAGCGGGCGCAGCACGGGCATGGCGGCCATGGTGGTGCAGTTCGGGTTCGCGATGATGCCCTTGGGGCGGTTCGCGACGGCGTGCGGGTTGACCTCGGAGACCACCAGCGGGACCTCGGGGTGGCCGCGCCAGGCGGACGAGTTGTCGATCACCACGGGGCCCTGGGAGGCCACCTTCTCGGCGAGCGCGCGCGAGGTGGCGCCGCCCGCGGAGAAGAGCACGATGTCCAGGCCGGTGTAGTCGGCGTCGGCCGCGTCCTCGACGGTGACGGGCTCGCCCCGCCAGTCGAGGGACGTCCCCGCGGAGCGCGCGGAGGCGAACAGCCGCAGCTCGTCCACCGGGAAGTTCCGCTCGGCCAGGATGGCGCGCATGACTGTGCCGACCTGACCGGTGGCTCCGACGATTCCGACCTTCACAGTGACTCCTCGCTACGTACCTGCGGCCCGGGTGCCGCGTCCATGATGCGTCTGACCGAACCCGCCTTGTCCAATCCGTTCCGCAGGTCGGGACGGGTGCGGCATCGGTCACACCAACGGGTGCACCGGGCGCACGGGCGGCGCCGGGGACACAGGTAAGGGGCGGGCGCCGGGACACACGTAAGGGGCGGGCGCCCTCGCGGACGCCCGCCCCCTTCGTACGTGTCACTTCCTTACGGAACCCGTCACGGCGGGACCGTTACGGAAGGACCTTCTCGATCACGACACTGCCGGTGCCCGCGGCGGTACCGCGCGCGTTCAGCAGCCGCACCTCGCCGAAGAACTGACGTCCCTCGGGAGCCGCGCCGGCCACCGTCACCTCGGCGGAGACCTCCGCCGAAGCGCCGTTGGCGAGCTTGACCGGAGCGTCGCCGACCGTGACCTCGCCGAGCGAGGCCGAGTAGAAGACGTCACGGTAGTCGTACGCGGTGGTCCCGGCCGGAACCGAGTAGCCGTCCACCACGAAGGTGTAGACACCGGCTGCCGGCGAGACCAGGCTGACGGCCTCCTCGGAGTCCCCGTCGGCCGCCTGGCCGACGAGCACGCCGTCCCGGAAGACCGAGAGGTCCAGGTCGGCCGCAGCGTCGGAGACGCCGCCGATGGCGACGTCCAGACGCTCGACGCCCGCACCGATGGTGACGGTCGTCTCCTGGCTCTCACCGTCGGCGATCGTCGGCCGGCCGACCTTGGCCGAGCCGAGCGAGCCGCCCGCGAGCTTGCCGTCGATGGCGGCGCCACCGTTGGTCACGGTCCACTCGACCGGGGAGGGTGTACCGATCTTCGCCTCGGGCAGCGTGGTGACCGCCGGGTCGAAGGTGGCACCGAGCACGCTGACATCCAGCTTGTACGGGTTGTTGAGCAGCGGCGACGTACGACGCGACTCGACCTCGATCTCCCAGACGCCCGGCGTCGGGTCCGTGTACGAACGCAGGTCCGGACGGCAGGTGTTGGCCGGGTTGTTGTAGTTCGGGTAGCAGTTGATCGTGGCGCTGTCCTCCATCTGCACACCCTGCGGGTGGAGGCTGATGAAGCGGGTCTGGCTGCCCGCCGCGAGTCCGCCGAGCGCGACCTCGAGGGTCTTGGCGCCCTCGGGGACGGTGACGAAGTACGACGCGGTCTCGTTGCGCTCGGTCGAGCCCAGCGACGAGTACGCGAAGGACGGCGCGGCCAGCTTCTTGGAGACGACCACCGTGGCGAGGATCTGCTTGTCCACACCGGTGGTGGCGGTGTCGTCCAGCTCCAGGATGGCGCTGTGCGCGCCGGCCTGGTCCGCCTTGGCCTGCACGGTCACGGTGACCGGCTGGTTCTTCGGCAGCTTGACCTTCTTGCTGCTGAGCAGCTTGAAGGTGCCGTCGTTGTACTTCCAGTTCAGCGAGTGCTGCACCAGGCCCGCGGGACCGGTGGTACGGGTGACCGTGACGTCGTACGTCCGGCCCTTGCCGGCCTGGAGGCCACCCTCACGGTCGTACAGACCCTGGCCGAAGCCCGGGGTCTTCAGCGCGAAGTCGATCGAGGTGTCGACCGGCGCCTTGACGTTGTACTCGTACGCCTTCGCGCCGTCCTTGATCGCGTCCCACGCGCCGACGACGTCGATGAGACCGGCGCCCTGCTCGTGCGCCTTCTTGCCGGCGATCTTGGTGGCGGTCGAGGTGAGCGCCGTCCGCAGCTTCGCGGGGGTCAGCTCGATCCCCTTCTGCTTGGCGGCGGAGAGCAGCAGCGCGCTGGCTCCGGTCGCCTGCGGGGAGGCCATCGAGGTGCCCTGGAGCATCGAGTAGCCGGACGGCAGCGAGTAGCCGGCCTCGGCCACGGGGCCGCCGGCGGTCCACGTCTGCGTGGTGTTGATGGCGGCGCCGGGGGCCGAGATGATCGGCGCGAAGCCACCGTCCTCACGCGGTCCGCGGGCGGAGAACGGCATCATGTCGTAGTCGGTCGTGACGACCGAGCCGTAGTTGGCCGCCCAGGTCTCCTTGGAGATCGTGGCGCCGACGGAGATGACCTTGTCCGCGACCGCGGGGTCGCTGATGGTGTTGGTGCCCGGACCGTCGTTGCCCGCCGAGATGATCAGCTGGACGCCGTAGGTGTCGATGAGCCGGGTGTAGAGCTCGGCGCGGGCGTTGTTGCCGTCGTTGAGACCGGGCAGTCCGCCGATGGACATGTTGACGATGTCCACGCCGCGCTCGATGACGAGGTCCGCCATGCCCTCGGTGAGGGCGATGTTGGTGCAGCCGCCGCTCCAGGTGCAGGCGCGCGAGGAGACCAGCTTGGCGCCGGGCGCCGCGCCGTTCATCTTGCCGCCGAACAGGCTGTTGGCCGCGGTGATGCCGGCCACGTGCGTGCCGTGCGAGCCCTCGATGACACCGATGTTGACGTAGTCCGCCTTGGCACCCGCCGCGTTGTAGACGACGTCCTCACGGACCTCGACCACGAACGGGATGCTCTCGACGATCTCCGTCTTCGGGTTGTCCTCGCCGAAGTGGCCGATCTGGAAGCCGTTGCGGTACGGCTTCATGATCGTGTCGTTGCCGAACTTGGCGTCGTTGTTCAGGTCGATGCGCACGGTCCGGGTGCCGGCGTCGTACAGCATCGCCCACACGTCGGTCGTGTCACCGTCGCGGTTCAGGTCCCCGGCCATGTCGCCGCCGCGCGTCGCGGACTCGGCGAACAGGTTGAACTTGTAGTTGCCGGCGGGGGCCGTGTACGCGCGGTTGTTGACCGTGAACGACGGGCCCTTGACGTCGAACTGCATCTGACGCCAGGTGCCGTCACCGTCGGCCACCGGGTCCGTCGCCGTGACCCAGTCGACGATCTTGCGCTCGCCGGTGGTGGTCTTCTGGAGCGCCGGGTGACCCAGGTCGATGCCCGAGTCGAGGATGCCGATGGTGACCCCTCGGCCGTCGGCCTTCGGGTTCTCCTTGACGAAGTCCACCGCACCGGTCTCGAAGGACGGGTTGTACGGGTTCTTCGCGGGGGTGTTCTTGCCCGGCGCCGTCGAGGCGGCGGCGCCCTGGGCCTTCGCCGCGCCCTTCACCGTGTCGGCGGCGGGCGTCGGGTCGTCCAGTTCGATCTCGTGCTTGAGGTCGATGCCGTGCACGGAGGAGAGCTTCTGCGCCGCCTTGAGCGCGGCCTCGGCCTTGCCCGTGGGCAGGGTCGCCCGTACGTAACCGAGCTGGTCGTACGTCTTGCCGACCACGGCGCCGGAGACGGCGTCGAACTGGTCGGCGACCTGCTCGGTCTGGCCCGGGGCCGTCGCCACCATGACGGTGACGTTCTTGTCGCCCTCGGCGACGGCCTTGTCGAGCAGGTCGACGTCGGCCGAACCGAGCTTCTCAGTGGCGGACTTGGCGGATTTCACTGGAGCGGAGGCGGCCGGGTCGTCGGCAGCCGGCGCGGCGAGGACGGGCATCGCGCCGGTGGCTATCAGCGCGGCGACCAGGCCGGTGGCGGCGGCGATCCGAGCCACCCGTCTCGGCCCGGATTTGGAGCTCTCGGATTCGGAGGTCATCAGCATCCCTGGTTGTGAAAGAGACAGTCCGGAATTCGGTACCGGATGACCGCTCAGCTTGGCCCAAATGACCAGGGTTTGTGGAGAGCTGTCAGGCTCAGGACATGGCGGTGGCATACATCCGCCACCACACGCATTCCGCCATCGAGGACCAATCGCCTTATATCAGGGCTTCTTTCGACCCGCCCGTGTCCTGCCCGTGTCCCGCCCGTGCCCTTCCCGTTCCCCGGCGGCGTCCCCTCGGTGGCGCGCTCGCCCGCTCCCTCCACGGCCGCCGCCCGACCGGTCCGGAAGGGGGCGGCCCCGGACCGAACCGGTCCGGGGCCGCCCCGCTCATCCACCCGTAAGGCTCAGACCGACGCCGCCCCGGCCGCCGTGTCGCACGCCTGCGCCGCCAGCCCGCGCGCCAGGTCGTCCCGCGCCTCAAGTACCAGCCGGCGCAGGGCCGGTGGCGCGTCCGGGTGCCCGTCCAGCCAGGCGTCCGTGTCGCGCAGCGTCTCCGGGCGGTCCTGGAGGCTCGGGTACAGCCCCCGCACCACGTCCATGCCGATCTGGATCGAACGCTCGGCCCACACCCGCCCGATGGCCTCGAAGTACTTCGCCGTGTACGGCGCGGTCAGCTCCCGCTGCCCCGGCTGCGCGAAGCCCGCGATCGTCGCCTCCACCAGCGCGTTGGACAGCGCGTCGGACTCCACGACAGCCGCCCACGCGCCCGCCTTGACCTCCCCGGACGGCCGCGCGGCCAGGCAGCGGACCTGGTGGCGCTTGCCGGACGCGGTGTCGTCGCGGGCCAGTTCCGCCGCGATCACCGACTCGTCGGCCAGACCGTGCGCGGCCAGCGGACGCAGGAAGCTCCAGCGCAGCTCCTGGTCGACATCGAGACCGTCGATCTTCGCCGTGTTCCCCAGCAGGCTCCGCAGCAGCTGGAAGTCGGTGTCCGAGGCGGCCACCGACGCGAAGAACCGCGCCCAGGTCAGCTGGTGCTGACTGCCCGGCTCGGCCCGCCGCAGCTCGCCCAGCGCGCCCTCCGACAGCGCCCGCGCGCCCGCCTCGCGCCAGTCCGGGGCCGCGTAGTGGATCAGCGCGCCCTGCGCCCAGGCGTGCAGCATCTGGAGCACACCGATGTCCGACTCGCGCCCGGCGAAACGCAGCACCAGGGCGATGAAGTCCCGGGCGGGCATCAGCGCGTCGCGCGTCAGGTTCCACAGCGCCGACCAGCACAGCGCCCGCGCCAGCGGGTCGGTCAGCTCGCCGAGGTGTGCGCGCAGCGTGTCCAGCGAGCCCTCGTCGAAACGGATCTTGCAGTACGTCAGGTCGTCGTCGTTGACCAGGACCAGATCGGGCCGCTCGGCCCCGGCCAGCTCCGTGACGACCGTGCGCGGCCCGTCGACGTCGACCTCCGCCCGCGCGTACCTGACCAGTTCGGCGTCCACGCCCGTACGCCGGTACAGCCCCACGGCCACCCGGTGCGGGCGCAGCTCGGGGTGCGACGCGGCGGCCTCCTGGAGCACCGCCAGCTCCGTCACGCGCCCCGAGGCGTCGTAGGTGACCGCCGGGGTCAGCGAGTTGACGCCGGCCGTCTCCAGCCAGGAACGCGACCACGACCCGAGGTCGCGCCCGGACGTCTCCTCCAGGACCGACAGCAGGTCGCCCAGTTCGGTGTTGCCGTACGCGTGGCGGGTGAAGTAGCGCCGCGCGCCCTCCAGGAACGCCTCGCGCCCCACGTACGCGACGAGCTGCTTCAGCACCGACGCGCCCTTGGCGTAGGTGATGCCGTCGAAGTTGAGTTTGGCGTCCTCCAGGTCACGGATGTCGGCCGTGATCGGGTGGGTGGACGGCAGCTGGTCGGCCCGGTACGCCCACGCCTTGCGGTTGTTGGCGAAGGTGACCCACGCGTCGCCGAAGCGCGTCGCCTCGGCGAGCGACAGCGCGCCCATGAAGTCGGCGAACGACTCCTTCAGCCACAGGTCGTCCCACCACCGCATCGTCACGAGGTCGCCGAACCACATGTGCGCCATCTCGTGCAGGATGACGTTGGCCCGGCGCTCGTACGACGCCTGGGTGACCTTGCCCCGGAAGATGTACTCCTCGCGGAAGGTCACACAGCCGGGGTTCTCCATCGCGCCCAGGTTGTACTCCGGCACGAACGCCTGGTCGTACTTCCCGAAGGGGTACGGGTAGTCGAAGTTCTCGTGGAAGAAGTCCAGGCCCTGCTTGGTCACCAGGAAGATGTCGTCGGCGTCGAAGTGCTTCGCCAGGCCCTTGCGGCACAGCGCGCCGAGCGGGATCTCCAGGGTGCCGCCGTCGGGGAGTTCCCGCCGGTACACATCGGTGACGTGGTGGTAGGGACCGGCCACGACGGCGGTGATGTACGTCGAGATCGGCCGGGTCTGCTCGAACGTCCAGACGCCCGTGCTCCCGCCGTCCCCGGTCGGCGCGCCGTTGCTCCAGACCGTCCAGCCCTCGGGCGCGGTCACCTCGAAGCTGAACGGCGCCTTCAGATCGGGCTGTTCGAAGGTGGCGAAGACGCGGCGGGCGTCGGCCGGCTCGTACTGCGTGTAGAGGTAGACCTCGCCGTCCTCCGGGTCGACGAAGCGGTGCATGCCCTCGCCCGTACGGCTGTACGCGCACTGGGCGTCCACGACCAGGACGTTGTCCTCGGCCAGGCCGTACAGCGCGATACGCGAACCGTCGAAGACGACGGACGGGTCGAGGGAGCGGCCGTTCAGCGTGACCGACGTGACACTCGGCGCCAGCAGGTCGGCGAAGGTCGCCACACCCGGCCGCGCCGAACGGAAGCGGATCGTCGTCACGGAACGGAAGGTGCGCACCGCGCCCGCACCCGCACCCGCTCCGGCGCTCGGCCCGTCGCCCGTTCCGTCCGGTCCGTCGTCCCCTCCGGCGCGCGGCCCGCGGCCGGGCACCGCGTCCGGCGCGGCGTCGACCGCCGAGCGCAGGTCGAGGGCGACCTCGTACCCGTCGACGGACAGCAGACCGGCCCGCTCACGGGCCTCGTCGCGGGACAGATTCTCACCGGGCACGGGCACTCCTTCGTGCAAATCCTCTGCGTGTTCTTTGCCGACAACGGTTCGAATTCTCCCACGCGCCGACCGTCCGGCCCGTGCGGGGAATGGCGGGGGAGACCGACGGTGTTGACCGAGGTGGAGTAACGCCGGACCGCACCGCTTCTTCACGAGGAGAGACACGCCCATGAGTGAGACGAGCACCAAGACGCCGGTCGACTTCTGGTTCGACCCGGTCTGTCCATGGGCCTGGATGACCTCCCGCTGGATGCTGGAGGTGGAGAAGGTCAGGGACGTCGAGGTCACCTGGCACGTGATGAGCCTGGCCGTGCTGAACGAGCCGAAGCTCGACGAGCTTCCGGAGCAGTACCGCGAGGGCCTGAAGGCCGCCTGGGGCCCGGTGCGTGTCGTGATCGCCGCCCAGCAGCTGCACGGTGACGAGGTCGTCGGCAAGCTCTACACCGCCCTGGGCACCCGGTTCCACAACCGGGGTGAGGGCAACACCCGTGAGGCCGTCGTGGCGGCGCTCGCGGACGCGGGCCTGCCCGCGGACCTCGCCGACTACGCGGACAAGGACACCTACGACGCCGAGCTGCGCGCCTCCCACAAGGAGGGCATCGACAAGGTCGGCCAGGAGGTCGGCACCCCGGTGATCGCGGTCCCCGGCGCGGACGGCGAGCAGATCGCCTTCTTCGGTCCGGTCGTGACGCCCGCGCCCAAGGGCGAGGATGCCGCGAAGCTCTGGGACGGCACGCTGATGGTCGCCTCGATCCCCGGCTTCTACGAGATCAAGCGCACCCGGACGCAGGGCCCGGTCTTCGACTGAGGCCCGCTCCGGGCTCGATGCGGCCGGGCCCGGTGCGGCCGGACCCGGTCCGGACCTGCTTCCGGGCGCACGGAAGGACCCGGTCCGGACCCGCTTTCGAATACCTGGAAGGACCCCCGCGAGTCATGTCCTCGCGGGGGTCCTTCGTCATTCCGTCCGCAGGTGAAGGCTGAGAAGACGATCACGAGCAGGACGTCTGTGGGGGCGACGGGCCGGGGCGAGTCCCGTCAGGGAGCCAGCAGCAGGACGTCGTCCCGCTGCTTGGCCGCCGCGTAACGCTTCGCCACGTCCTGCCAGTTGACGACGCGCCACATCGCCTCGATGAAGTCCACCTTCTGGTTCTTGTACTGGAGGTAGAACGCGTGCTCCCAGGCGTCGAAGACCAGGACCGGCACCGATCCCTGCCCGACGTTGCCCTGGTGGTCGTAGACCTGCTCGACGATCAGCCTCCCGCTGAGCGGCTCGTACGCGAGGACGCCCCAGCCGGAGCCCTGCGTGGTGGCCGCGGCCTTCGTGAGCTGGGCCTTGAAGCCCTCGAAGGAGCCGAACGACTCGGTGATCGCGTCCGCCAGGTCCCCGACCCCGTCGGCCGCCAGCGGCTCGCCGCCGCCGTGGTCACCCGTCATGTTGTGCCAGTAGATCGAGTGGAGGATGTGGCCGGACAGATGGAACGCGAGGCTCTTCTGGAGACCGTTGACCGCGCCCCAGGACCCCTTGTCGCGCGCCTCGTCCAGCTGCTCCAGGGTGTCGTTCGCCCCCTTCACGTACGCGGCGTGGTGCTTGTCGTGGTGCAGCTCGATGATCTGCGGGTTGATCACGGGTTCGAGCGCCGCGTAGTCGTAGGGGAGTTCGGGGAGTGTGTAGATGGCCATGGACAAGCCCTCCTGCTGCTTATTGCGCATCTTATGCAACTGCACGCTAACAGCAAGAGGGCCCGTTGTTGATCAGGCTTCGGACCTACGACCCGCGTGTGTCCCCGGCCGTCACCATGCCCCCGGCGGTTGTCTGTCCCCGGCCGTCACGATGCGCCCGGCGGTTGTCTGTCCCCGGCCGTCGCGATGCGTTCCGGAGGTCGTGTGTTCCCGGCCGTCAGGGCGTGTCCGCGGTGTCCCGCGCCATCGCCGCGATGTCCGGGAAGTCCGTGACCACCGCGTCCACACCCAGGCCGTAGTGCAGGGCGTACTCGGCGAAGGCGTCCCCGAACGCGTTCGGGTCGCCGCCGCGCCGGAACCGCGCCGGCAGGTACTGGTTCTCCGCCCGGAAGGTGTACGCCCCCACCTTCAGCCCCGCCCGGTGCGCGTCCGCCAGCAGGGTGAAGGGCTCCACGACCGACGACTTGTCCGGGCCGATCCAGTCCGCGTACCGCGCGATCCTCCGCAGCCCCTCCGGCGTCATCATGTCCCGGTACGTGGTCGGGTCGCCCGCCGCGACCAGGTCGTACGGCGCGCCGCTCGTGCCCAGCGCCTGCCACAGCGGCAGCCGCAGCCGCTCCCCGGCGAACGCCGCGAGGCTGGTGGGCTCGAACGACTGGACCACGCAGTCCTCGGCGCCCAGCCGGTACCGCCGCACGATCCGCGCCAGCGCCGGCTCCAGGGGCAGCCCGAGCGAGCGGAAGTACGTGGGGTGCTTGGTCTCGGGGAAGACGGCGATCCGGCGGCCGTGGCGTCGGGACAGCGCGCGGGCCAGCCGCACGACCTCCTCGAAGGTCATCACCGGTTCGCGGCCGTCGAAGACGGTGTTGCGGTTGCGGACCAGCGGCAGCCGCTCGACCGCGCGCAGCGTCTTCAGCTCGGCCAGCGTGAAGTCCTCGGTGAACCAGCCCGTCACCGCCCGCCCGTCGACCGTCTTCGTCGTCCGGCGCCCGGTGAACTCCGGGTGCGCCGCGACGTCCGTGGTCCCCGAGATCTCGTTCTCGTGCCGGACGACCAGCACATGGTCCTTGGTGGCCACCAGATCGGGCTCGATCCAGTCGGCGCCGTTCCGCACGGCGTACGTGTAGGCGGCGGCGGTGTGTTCGGGCCGCCAGCCGGCGGCCCCCCGGTGACCGATGACGACCGGCCGCCGGGAACCGCCCGGCCGCCGCGGGCTCGCGGCGGCCGCGGGGAGCGCGCTGACGGCGCCCGCGGCGGTGGCCGCCGTGGCCGCGCCGGCGGCGAGGAGTAACGAACGACGCCTGGGCTGTGCGGACGCGGACATACGGATCTCCCTCGTGAGGCTCGTGGTCGGCGCCCGGAACGATAGACGGGGCCGCACGCCGGGCCGCGCCGGTTCATCGGCTGTGCGGCACACGGACACGGAGGGTTCACCGGGAGCCGGGAGCCGGAGGCCAGGGGCCGGACCCGGGCCGTGTCCGAGTGCGCCCGGCCGTCCACCACGCCGGTCCGCCGCCTGGCGATGGCACGCACCGGCGGGGACATCAGCCGCTCCGCGACGGGCGCACTCCCGCCCTGAGGGCGGACGGCACCACGTGTCCGCCCGATCCCGACCCCGACCCCGCCCACACGGCGAGCGTGCGTGCCGGGCGTCGCGCGCCAGGCACTACGTGTCGGACACGGCCCGGGGTCGGTCGTGCCCCGCCCGCGCCGCCCCCAGGCGCGCCAGATGGTCCTCGTACCCCCGCGCGTAGTACGCCGCCCGCCCCGGGTCCGGGTGCACCACCGTCGTCGGGGCCGTCCACGCCGCCACGTCCAGCGGCACCCCGTGCCGGGCCGCCGACGCCAGGACCGCGCCCCGTGCGCCCACCTCGCCCTCCACGATCCGCAGGGGCCTGCCCAGCACGTCCGCGAACAGGCGCGTCCACGCCGGGCTCCGGGTGCCGCCGCCGCACACCGCGAGGGTGCCCGTCAGCCCCGCCGCCTCCAGACAGTGCCGGGCGGCGTACGCGATGCCCTCGCAGGTCGCGCGGATCAGATCGGCGGGCGTCGACTCCAGGGAGACGCCGGTCAGTTGGGCCCGCAGCGCCGGGTCGACGAACGGCGCGCGCTCGCCCGACGGGGCGAAGTAGGGCAGCACCCGGACGCCTCCCGCGCCCGGCTCCACGGAGTCGAGCAGCGCGTCGACGTCCTCGTGGCGCCGGCCCGTCGTCGCCAGCACCCAGTCCAGCGCGGCCGTCCCCACCATCGCGGGCATCGCGCGCAGCCAGTGCCCCGGCCGGTCCGTCGAGATGTGCAGCCCGCCCGGCTCGCCGTCCAGGCCGAGGGTGTCCGTCGCGACCAGCGACGCCAGACAGGTGCCGATGATGAGCAGCCCGTCGCCCGGTTCGGTGACGCCCGCGCCGAGCGCGCTCGCCGGCAGGTCGTACGGCCCGTTCGCGATCCGCACCCCCGAGGGCAGCACGCCGGTCGCCACCGGATCGCTCACCGGGGCCAGCAGCGACGCCCGGTGGGACAGCCCCAACTCCGCGAGCACCTCGGCGGAGTACGCGCGCGTCCTCGGGTCCAGGAACGGCATCGACGCGTCGGAGACATCCGTCGCCCGCACCCCGGTCAGCCGCTGGAAGACCATGTCCTTGCAGTACAGCGCCGTCTCCGCCGCCTCCAGCGCGGCGGGTTCGTGCCGGTCCAGCCACGCCAGCACCGGCCCCGGACAGCCGGGGAACATCGCGCTGCCGCTGCGCCGGAACACCGACTCGAAGACCCCGGAGGCCCGCCACTCGTCCACGAACGCGTACGCCCGGCCGTCCATCCAGGAGATCCCGGGCCGCACCGGACGCCCCCGCGCGTCGACCAGCCAGACCCCGTCGCCCTGCCCGGTGAGCCCGGCCAGTTCGACCGGTCCGGGCAGGGCGGCCGTGAGTGTGTCGTAGGCGTCGAGCACCGCGCCGTACAGCTCGTCCATGTCCTGCTCGACCCGGCCGCCGTGGATGCCGAGCCGCACCGGGCGCGCCTCGACGGCCAGCGCCGTCCCGTCCGTGCCGAAGGCCGCGGCCTTCACCGCGGAGGTCCCGACATCGATCCCGACGTACATCCGCTCTCCTCAGATTCCGGGGCGCGGCGAGCGCGCTCAGGTCAGGCAGTGCGCGAGCGGCTCGCCCTTCGCGTGGCGCGCCACCTCGGCCGCCGCGATCCGTGCCGCCTTGCGCGCCACGGCCCTGCTGGCGCCGCCCAGATGCGGGGTCAGCACCACGTTGGGGGTGCGGCGCAGCCGGGAGTCGGCGGGCAGCGGCTCCTGCTCGTACGTGTCGAGCGCCGCCGCCGCGAGCTGCCCGTCGTCGAGCGCGTCGCACAGGGCGTCGGTGTCGAGCAGCCCGCCGCGTGCCACGTTCACCAGGGTGGATCCCCCTGGCATCCGGGCGAGTTCGGCCGCGCCGATCAGCCCCCGGGTCTCCGGGGTGAGCCGGGCGTGCAGGCTGACGACCGCCGACCGGGCGAGCAGCGCGTCCAGCGACGGGGCGCGCATGCCGTGCACGTCACCGCGTACGTACGGGTCGTACACCTCCACCTCCGCGCC
Organism: Streptomyces sp. NBC_01498; assembly: GCF_036327775.1. Classification (NCBI taxonomy): domain Bacteria; kingdom Bacillati; phylum Actinomycetota; class Actinomycetes; order Kitasatosporales; family Streptomycetaceae; genus Streptomyces; species Streptomyces sp. NBC_01498. The sequence continues at coordinate 4,997,702 of NZ_CP109598.1, forward strand.
GAACGCCGTCAGCACCCGCGCGACCCGGCTGCCGACCGCGCCGTACCCGATCAGCCCGACCGGGGTGTCCTCCAGTTCGGGGCCGCACCGCTCGTACGTGTAGTGCGTGGCGTCCCACTTCCCGTCCAGGGCAAGGGAGTTGTGCGCCTCGGGGATCCGCCGCAGGGCCGCCAGCATCATCCCGACCGTGAACTCGGCGGTGGCCGCCGCGTTGCGCCCCGGCGCGAAGCAGACCTTCACGCCGCGCGCCCGCGCCGCCTCGGCATTGACGTTGACCGGGCCGCCCCGGCACACGGCGATCATCCGCAGGGCGGGCGCCGCCGCCAGCACCCGCTCGGTGAACGGGCCCATCTGGGTCACACAGACCTCGACCCCGTCCAGCGCCTCGATCAGCGCGTCCTCCGAGTCGTCGGCCTCCTCGACCTCGGCGACCGGGCCGAAGGGGGCGAGCGGCCAGGGGAGGGTGAGTTCGGTGATCTCGGCCGGGGCGGCGCCCTCGCGCCGCAGGGCCTCGGTGATCGCGTCGGTGATCAGGGAGTTGAGGACGAAGTGGTCACCCGCGGCGAGGATCTTCACGTCTGGTCGTCTCCTGTCTCGGCGTCGGACACGTGCGTACGCTGGTGGCCGGCGGTGACGCGCACGGTGTCGCCCTTCCAGGAACGGCTCATGGGCGCCGACCGTAGCCCGTACGCCGTCCCCCGGGTCCGCGTCCCGCCCGGTGTCCCCGGTCCCGGCCCCCCACTCACCCGCCCGGGTCAGCCCCGGTCCGCCGGACGGACCCCCGGACCGCCGCGGGACGCCGGGCGGCGCGGCCCCGTGATCCGGCCGTGGACGTCCCGCCCCGGCGCACGCGCCGGACGACGCGTTCCTTCGAGTGGTTAACCGAGCCTGTAACACCGGTAGTTGCGCGTCAATCCCACGCGCAACGGAACAACCGGGTGCACAGTGGGAATTTCGCGGAGGGAGCCGAACATGTGGATGGGTGTCGATCTCGGGACACAGGGCGTCCGCGCGGTGCTCGCCGGCGACGACGGCGAGACGCTCGGCGCGGGGGCGGCGCCCCTGACCGGCAGCCGCGACGGGGCACGCCACGAGCAGTCGCCCGACGACTGGTGGCAGGCCGTGCGCACCGCGATCGGCGGCGCCCTGGCGGCCGTGCCGCCCGGCCGCTCCCGCCGGGTCGGGGCCCTCGCGGTGTGCGGCACCTCGGGCACGGTCCTGCTCACCGACGGCGCGGGCCGCCCTCTCACCCCCGGCCTGATGTACGACGACGGACGCGCCACCGCCGAGGCCGCCCTCGCCCGTGAACGGGGGCTGCGCGTCCAGCCCACCTGGGCACTGCCGAAGGTCATGTGGCTGCTCAAGGAGTACGCCGGGGCCGAGGAGCACGCGGGGGCAACCGGCGTGCGCGTCACCCACCAGACCGACCTCGTGGTCTCCCGGCTGGTCGGCCGCCCCGTCGCCACCGACTCCAGCCACGCCCTGAAGACCGGTTACGACCTGGCGGGCGACACCTGGCCTTACCGGGAACTGGCCGCGCTCGGTCTCGGCGCGGAGATGTTCCCGCAGGTCGTACGGCCCGGCACCAGACTCGGTGAGATCGGCGCCGCCGGCGAGGCGGTCACCGGACTGCCCGCCGGAACCCCCGTCGTCGCCGGGATGACCGACGGCTGCGCCGCCCAGATCGCCTCCGGCTCACTGACCCCCGGATCCTGGAACTCGGTCCTCGGCACCACGCTCGTCCTCAAGGGCGTCACCCCCGAACCCGTGCACGACAGCACCGGCGTCGTCTACAACCACCGTTCCCCCGACGGCGGCTGGCTGCCCGGCGGCGCCTCCAACGTCGGCGCGGGGGCGCTCGGCAGGGCCTTCCCCGACGCCGACCCGGCCCGCCTCGACGCCCTCGCCCACCACCACGAACCGGCCACCACGCTCGCCTACCCGCTGGTCTCGCACGGCGAGCGGTTCCCCTTCCTCGCACCCGACGCCACCGCCCTGCTGCTCGGCGAACCCCGGTCCGCCGCCGACCACTGGGCGGCCCTCCTCCAGGGCGTCGCCCACACCGAACGCCTCTGCCTCGACTACCTCGACCACCTCGGCGCCCCCCAGGACGGCCCGCTCACCTTCACCGGCGGCGGCTCCCGCAGCGCGTACTGGAACCAGCTGCGCGCCGACGTCCTCGGCCGCACCGTGCACCTCCCCCGGCAGAGCGAACCCGCACTCGGCATGGCCGTCCTCGCCGCGTACGGCGCGGGCGCCGCCCCCACCCTCGCGGACGCCGCCACGCGCATGGTCGGAACCGGCCACGTCCTGCGCCCCCGACCGGCCCGCACCGCGCGCTTCCTGGAGCCGTACCTGAAGATGGTCGGCGAACTGGAACAGCGCGGCTGGCTCCCCGCCCCGGTCGCCGCGCACGCCCGGACGCGCGCCGCCCGGCCCGTCCGCGCCGACGACCCGGGCGACCCGGAGGCTCCGTGAGTACGACCCTGCTGCTGGCCCGGCACGGCCAGACGCTCTGGCACGCCGAGAACCGCTACGCGGGCGTGAGCGACATTGGCCTCACCGACGAGGGGCGCGCCCAGTCGGCCCGGCTGGGGGAGTGGGCCGGGCGGCAGACCGCGGCGGGCGCGCCGATCGACGCGGTGCGCACGTCACCGCTCTCCCGCGCGATCGCCACCGCCGAGCCCGCCTGCCGGGCGCTGGGCCTGGTCCCGGAACGCGAACACGACCTGCGGGAATGCGACTTCGGGGTGCTGGAGGGCCGTACCCTCGCCGAGTTCGAGGCCGAGGACCCGACGGGCGCGGCGGCCTTCCGCGCCGACCCGGTGCTGAACCCCTTCCCGGGCGCGGAGGACCCCCGCGCGGCGGCGGCCCGCGGCGTCGGCGCCCTGCGCCGGATCGCGGCAGCGCACGCGGGTGGCCGGGTGCTGGTGGTGGCCCACAACACCCTGCTGCGGCTGGTGCTCTGCGACCTGCTGTCGATCCCGCTGAGCGACTACCGCCGGGTGTTCCCGGGGCTGCGGAACGGGGCGGTGTCGGAACTGCGCCTGAAGGGTGGGGAGTCGGCGCTTCTGTCGCTCAACGTGCCCTGTTCGTAGCTCTGGGTACTGTCTGCGCATGATTTCCAAAGGGCGACACCAAGCCCGGGGACATTGCGCGCACTGGGCCTGCCGACCGCCTGAGCCGCGGTCCCCGCTCCAACGGGACCGGGGACCGGCGGGGGCCGTAACGCCGGCCTCACTCCCAGGCCCGCAGCCCGCCCAACAGCCTTTCCATCAGGGCCGTTTCGACCTGCTCCCGGGCCTTGCCCGGGGGTACGCGGACATTCGTGGGCACGCGATGCGGCAGCGCCGGCCGACGAGTGGTGAGCTGCGGCGCGCCGAAGAGCGCCAGCTCGGCCCACACGATCTTCCCTCCGACCGGCGGCCGGACGATGCCCCAGTCGCAGGCGACGCTCTGGACGAGGAGCAGCCCCCGCCCGCCCTCGTCGTCGGGACCGGGCGCCCGCGCGGCGGCCAGGAAGTCCCCGGCGCCGTCCCACACCTCGACGTACAGCCGGGCCGGGTTGACCCGGAGCTGCACCCCGATGACGTGCTCCGCCGTGACCTGGACCCACTCCGGCTCGGGCGTTCGCGGCCCGGCCGCCCTGACCGCGTTGGTGACCAGCTCGGAGACGACGAGCAGCGCGTCGTCGGTCACCCGTGGCACACCCCACCAGCGCAGCGTCTGGGTGGCGAAGGCGCGGGCGCAACTCACCGCCGTGGGTACGGCGACGAGCGCCAACCGGTCCCAGGCACGCAGAAGCGGCACGGCGCTACCCCCGCCGGAGTTCGTCGAGCAGGTGCACGGTGACGCCGAGGCTCGTCTCCAGCCGGTCCATCAACACCCGCTGGAGGGTGTCGCTCTGCCCGAGATGGCCCAGGGACGGCACGCACACGTCCTGGGCACCGGTACGCCGCAGGGTGTCCACCAGGGCGGTGAACCCGTCGAGCCTGCCGTACGCCAACTCCCGCTGCACGCGCATCAGTCGAAGCCCCTGGTGCCGCGCGAAGCGCTCCATGTCCCGCTCCAGGCGGGGCGCCGCCTCGTGGTCGGCGTCGGAGAAGACCCGCAGATAGCCGTAAACGGGCGGGGGCTGTTCGGTGTTCCCGTGGTTCACGATGCTTCTCCCGTGGCGGAGGCGTACCAGACCTGCCCGCGAATGGCGTCCTGCAAGGCCCGCCGGGCGGTGGCGCTGAGCGAGTAATGGGTGTTCAGGTGCTGCCAGCTCGGCACGACGACGTCCCGCGTACGGCTCCGCCGACAGGCCCCGACGAGCGCCTTCCAGGCGGCCACCCGGGTCCAGCTCTGCTCGGTGAACACCAACGGCGCGTCGAATCCCCGCTGTTGGGCGAAGGCGGCGATGTCACGGCGTAACCGGTCGACGTCCTGCCCGCTCAGTCCGGGCAACGCCCGGACGTACCCGTAGATCGGTGCATTCACAGCGGCACACGCTCCTTCACCCATGCCGACGCTCACGCAAGGTGCTCGTGGCATTCCTTTGGGTTAGCGAGTGAAGCACTGAAAGGGCCGCCAATGCAAGACTACATTTCTTAAGAATCGAACGATACTCATCGAATGAATGTCTGACATTGCGTAGTGGGGAGTGCGGTGCTTACGTATCGGGTGTAAGAGTTTTCGGAATCGAAGAGAGGGGTGCACGTGACCGCGACAACCACGGGCTCGACGGTGCCGCGTCGGCAACTCGGCCGACGCCTGCGCGACTTGCGTAACCAGGCACGGTTCACGGTTCGGGCGGCGGCCAAGGTGCTGGAGTGGTCGGAACCGAAGATCTGGCGCATCGAGACGGGCCAGACGTCGCTGCGGAGCCACGACGTCGAGACGATGTGCAGGGTGTACGGCGCGGACGCGAAGCTGACCGAGGGCCTGATGGGCCTGGCCAAGGAGACGAAGGCGCGGGGGTGGTGGCACTCGTACGGGGATGTGATCCCGGAGAACTTCGATCTCTACATCGGTCTGGAGGAGGCGGCGTCGCACTTGTCCTGGTACGAGTCGGAACTCGTGCCGGGCCTGCTGCAAACTGACGACTACGCGCGCACGCTGATTCGAGAAGACAACCGCGGTGTCAGTGAAGAGGAGATCGAGCGACGGGTTCACGTACGTATCGCTCGGCAGGCGTTGTTGAGCCGGGTAACGGCCGCCCCAACGGTGGACGTCGCCCTGAACGAGGCGGTCCTTCGCCGTCCCGTCGGTGGTCAGAAAATTATGGAGGACCAGCTTGACCGGCTGGTTCACTTGAACAGCTTGCCCAACGTGTCACTACGCGTTGTGCCTTACTCGGCTGGCTTGCACGCTGGCATGATGTCTGGGGCGTTCGTCACGATGAGATTCCCGGTCGGTGCTGATGGCCGAGAGACTGAGCCACCCACTGTCTATGTAGAGGGCTTTACCGGAGCCCTGTACCTCGACAAACCCAACGAGATCGCGCGCTATGACGGAGCATTCGAATCAATCTGGGGCTCGGCACATGACGAAGCAGGGAGCACGAGCCTTCTAAAGCAAGCAGCAAGGGAGCTAGGCAAGTGAACAGTGCCGACCTGACAGGTGCGGTCTGGCGCAAGAGCAGCCGCAGCAACGGCCAGGCTAACTGCGTTGAAGTGGCCTTCCTTGGCGATGGCAGGGTGGCCATGCGGGACAGCAAGGACCGGGGAGCCGGCCCCGCGCTGGTTTTCACCCGTGGTGAGTGGGCAGCGTTCGAAGGCGGCGTCCAGGACGGCGAGTTCAGCCGCCCGTAAGGCTTGAGCGCCCGACCTCCCACCGAGGTCGGGCGCCGCATCGGTCCGGTGAGGGAGCTGAGATGGTGCACAGCGCTGATCTGACGGCTGCGGTGTGGCGTAAGTCGAGCCGCTCGGCGGACAACCACCAGTGCGTCGAGGTCGCCTTCCTCCCCGACGATCGCGTCGCCCTCCGCGACACCAAACACCTCGGCACCGGCCCCGCCCTGATCTTCGCTCGCAGTGGCTGGGCTGCGTTCAAGTCCGGCGTGTCGGACGGCAACCTCGGATAGGCCCACCCCGCCCGTTCATCGAAGGCTACGACGGGAGCTTAGGCAATGAAGAGTTCTGATCTGAGGGTTGCTGTGTGGCGTAAGTCCAGCCGCTCCGCGAACAACGGCCAGTGTGTTGAGGTCGCGTTCCTCGGCGACGGTCGGGTAGCCATGCGGGACAGCAAGGACCTGGGTGCTGGCCCGGCGCTGGTTTTCACTCACGCCGAGTGGGCAGCGTTCGAAGGCGGTGTCCAGGAGGGCGAGTTCGGCCGCCCGTAACACCAAGCGCCTTACCTCCCATCGAGGTCGGGCGCCGCATTGCGTGCCCGTTTGAGTCGTTGGCGAGGGGAGCTGAGACGGTGAACAGTCGTGACCTGCCCGACGCGGTGTGGCGTAAGTCCAGTCGCTCCGCGAACAACAGCCAGTGCGTCGAGGTCGCCTTCCTCCCCGACGACCGCGTCGCCCTCCGCGACACCAAGCACCTCGGTACCGGCCCCGCCCTGCTCGTCTCGCGCGGCGGCTGGACCGCGTTCGAGTCCGCAGCAACAGAAGGCGGGTTGACGCGCCCGTAGCTACTCAGCTTCGGTGCTGGACGCCACCCACCGGAGACAAGTCTCCGCGCCGGCAACGACGGGAACGGCGGACACCTCGGGGCTGTCCCACGGGCGGTGTTCCAGGAGGTGCGCTTCGAGGGCCGGGAAGCGGTCGGCGCGGGTCTTCATGAGGAGTTGCCACTCCACGCCCGTACCGAACTCGCCGTTGTGCCAGAACACGGATGTCACGGGGCCGATGACCTGTGCCCCGGCGGCCGGCCGCGCACGCACGACCGACTGCGCGAGCTGGACGGCCTGTTCACGGCTCCCGGTCGCGGTGGACACCTGCACAAACTCAGTCATGCCCGGGAGCCTGTCCCCCCCCGGTACGGGCGACTTATTCGCGCGGGAAGCCCGATTGCGCGCTATTGCAACTGGACCCCCTTGCGCCCAAGCCGACAGGGCGACAGCATCGACGATGACACACTGACAGAGGGGGTTCCGTGAAGCTCACGAAGCTTGCGAGTAACTGTGAGAGTGGGCCGTGTCCGACTGTATGGGCCACAGGCACGCAGGATGTCATTGTCCAGGGCTTCAAGGTGGACGACCCGGAGGCGTTGGAAACCATGCGGCTGCCGGGCGATGAAACGGCCGTCCGTATCCCCATCGAGCTTCTGAGGCAGGTTGCGCGTGACCATCCCTCCGGCTGATTTCGGCAAGCTGTTCGCGGAGTTCCGGCGCGAGGCATTCCGGCTGGAAACTCTGAGTGTCTACACGATGCCGGATGAACAGGAAACCTTCTCTGCCTTCAAGGAAGGAAAGCCTCAGCCGGACAGGCACAAGAATGCGCCATGGGTGGCGACGATTCGCGGGAATGTGGAATCCGGCAAGCGGATGTACCGGGTTCATGTCGTCCGGCGCCCGCTGACCGAATATCTCCGCTACGAGATGAGCTGGGGGTATGTGAGGAATTCGGAGGCCGGTGAAGAGTTCTTCATCCTGGATGTCACCGAACGGATCAACCCCCTCGAAGGAATCCCCGACTTCTGGGCATTCGACGAGTCCGCGGTCGTCACCATGAAATACAGCGACAACGGTGAGTTCCTGGGAGCGCGACAAGAGCCGACTGCCGATGCGGAAAAGTGGTTGGGCATCCGGGATGCCGCGCTTGCCGAGGCGGTTCCGTTCGCCGAGTGGTGGGCGGAGCACGGTAGAGGGTGACCAGCGACATCGGAGCGGTGCTCCGGGAGCTGCGCGAGGCCGGCGGGATGGAGGCCAAGGCGGTTGCCCGGAGCGCTGCCATGTCCGCTTCCAAGCTGAGTCGTATCGAGACAGGCAAGGCGACGCCGGCCGTGCTGGACGTCGAGCGGATTCTCGCGGCTGTTGGTGTTTCCGATGAGGTGCGGGCCGAACTCTTGGCGGTGGCCCGGAAAGCAGCGACAGAGGCTGTTGCGTGGCGGCTCTGTCGCCGTACGGGGTTCGCCCGACATCAGGATGCGATCAAGGCGATAGAGGCCGGTACGGAAACTCAGAGGATTTTCCAACCGTCCTGCGTTCCTGGCCTGGTGCAGACTCCGGAGTACGTACGGGCAGTCCTTGCTCGGAAGAACCTCACGGAGGACATGCTGTCGCGCACCGTGGGGGCGCGGATGGAACGTCAGCGAGTCCTCTTCGAAGCTGAGAAGACCTTCCGCTTTGTTGTCGCGGAATCCGTGCTGCGCTGGCGTCTGGTCTCTTCGCCCGAGATGGCCATGCAGCTTGATCGGCTCATCGCTGTGTCGCGGCTGGCGAACGTATGGATCGGCGTGGTGCCGTTGTCGGCCGACATGGGGGAGGTTCCCACGTCCTCATTCGCGGTCTACGACAGGCGATTGGCCATCGTGGAAGTCCCGCACGCTGAGATAACGACTCGTGAGCCGCGCGATATTGACGTGTACCTGGCCAAATTTGAGCGGTTCGTGGACGTGAGCCTCGCGGGAAACGACATGCGCTCCTTCGTCGCCGGAATCCGGGATGAGTTTTTGCGGTAACGCCCAATTCGCTGGAATTCTGGGGCTGTTGTTCGTAGCGTGGCGGCGCTGGGACAGGTTGCAGGACGGCAAGGGGGACCGTTTCCCCGAACCCGTTCAAGGGATTCACCGACGTGGTGGTCATGGCAACCGCCGACCGATCGAGGAGACAACCGTGAGGGCACACAGCGGCGTCCCGTACGACGCGCCGGACCCCGACGACAGCACGCCCGGCCAGCCCTGGCAGCCCGCGCCGGACTCGCCGAGTCCCGACGGGTCCAGCCCGGAAGGCGACGGGAAGCACCGCAAGTGACCGACGTACTACGGACGGACCGTCCCGGCCGCGACGAGCTGGGGCGGGTTCTCACGGAATCCGGCGTGCTGTCCCCGGACTGGGCGCCGACCTTCGCCGCCGTGGACCGGGCGGAGTTCCTCCCGGACCTGATGTGGCCGTACGACATGGCCTCCCGGGCGACCGTCACCGTCGACAGGCGGGACGACCCGGGCGCCTGGTACGCGGCGGCGGACAGTGATGTCCCCATCGTCACCCAGTGGGACGACGGCGCTCATCCCGGCCCCGGCCCGGGGAAGTTGTCGACCAGTTCCTCGTCCATGCCCTCCACCGTCTACGCCCTGCTCCAGGACCTGGCGGTGGAGGACGGTATGCGCGTACTGGACGTGGGCACGGGCACCGGCGAGACGGCCGGGGCCCTGGCCCACCGCCTGGGCGAGGAGAACGTGACCACGATCGACGTGGACGCGGCCGTGTCCGGGGCGGCCCGCGAACGGCTGCGCCGACGCGGCCCGCACCCGGAGATGGTCGTGGGCGACGGGTTCGACGGTCACCCGGGCAGCGCGCCGTACGACCGGATCGTGGCCAGCGTGGGAGTCCGGCGGATCCCGGATGCCTGGATCGGGCAGACCCGGGCCGGGGCGATCATTCTCGCCCCGTTCGGCACCCCGTACGGCAACGCCGACGCCATGGTCCGGCTGGAGAGACGGGGGGAGACCGCCGCCGGGCGCTTCACCCGGCGGGTGGAGTTCATGAAGCTTCGCGCCCAGCGGGGCCCCGAGGTGGTGGCGGACGACTACCTGTCCCGGGGGCCTGTGAAGGACGCCGACATGTCCCGTACCTCCCTGACGGAGGGGCAGTTCCTGCCCGGACAGTGGTCGGACCTGCCGTTCGTTCTGGGTCTCCGGGTGCCCGCCTGCCGCCAGGCGGTGGCGGACAAGCGCGAGGGCGCGCGGCCCGTGTGGTTCCACAGCCTGTCGGACCTGTCGTGGGCCTGCGTGATGTTCCAGGACGGGGAGGCGGAGGCCCGGGTCTGGCAGTCGGGCCCGCGCCGACTGTGGGACGAGGTGTCCGACGCGTACCGCTGGTGGCGGGACCGGGGGTGCCCGGACGTGACCCGGTTCGGTCTCACGGTCACGCCGCGCGGACACCGGGCGTGGCTGGACGACCCGGAGGAATCCTGGCCGCTCTGACCGTTCGGGACTGCCCGTACGCCCGTCACGCTCCCTGCCACGAGGCGACACGGAGCCGGCTCCACGATGCCGGGCCGGGCACAGCGTCGGGCGTCGGGCCGACGCCGTTGATGTCGCCGCAGGAGTGGGTGGTGGTGGGCGGGGCGACCGGCGCCGACCGTACGGAGCCCCCACCGCGCGTTGGCGGAATCCCACAGTCCGCCGGCCGCCTTCGGGAACACCCCACGACCCCCACCTCCCCGGATTCCGTGACGCGTGTCACGTCCACCGGCCGCATGGAGCGCCCCCGTTGTTGGGTTTCCACCATCAGCCGGGTCGTCCTGTTGTGTCCGGTGGCCCATGTCCGGGGGTGCGCGGGTGGGCTACCGTCAGCCCGTTCCCCACGTGTCCGCCGGCGGGCACCTCCGCCCGGACGCCTTCTCCCTCACCCTCGCGGAGCCCCGATGAGCACTGCCGCCGTCACCACCCGGACCGGAGCGGTCCTCGCCGATCTGCTCCCCGTCGCCCGCCACCGCTACGCCGTTGACACCGCCCTCGTGCTCGGCGGGGCCGCGCTCACCGGCATCGCGGCGCAGATCGCGGTGCCCGTGCCCGGCTCCCCGGTCCCCGTCACCGGCCAGACGTTCGCCGCGCTGCTCGTCGGCACCGCGCTCGGCACCCGGCGCGGCTTTCTCGCCCTCGCCGTCTACACCCTGGTCGGCGTGGCCGGTGTGCCGTGGTTCTCCGCGGGCTCGTCGGGCCCCGGCGGCGCCTCGTTCGGTTACGTACTCGGCATGCTGCTCGCCGCCACGGTCGCCGGCGCGCTCGCCCGGCGCGGCGGCGACCGCTCCGTGGCGCGCACCGCCGGGACGATGGTGGCCGGTTCGCTGATCATCTACGCGGTCGGTGTGCCGTATCTCGCGGTCGCCGCCGATCTGACCCTCGGCCAGGCCGTCGCCGCCGGTCTCACCCCCTTCCTGCTCGGCGACGCCCTCAAGGCCGCGCTCGCGATGGGGCTGCTGCCCGCCTCCTGGAAGCTCGTCGGCCGCCAGGACTGACCTGCTGTCGCCCGCACCCGCACCGCGTCACGCCTACGACGTGGCGGGACGGATGTTGTAGTTGCGGCGGAACAGGTTCGCCGGGTCGTACCGGGCCTTCAGCTCCCCGAGCCGGCGAACCGTCTCCCCGTCGTACAGCCCCTCCGTCCGCGCGCCGTCCCCGAAGACGAAGTTGAGCGAGCGCCCCACGGTCACCGGCGCCAGCCGCCCGAAGAACCGGCCGTACACCTCCCGTACCGCCGCCGGATCCGGACCCGCCAGCGGTGACAGCCCCCGTACCAGGAACGCCGCCTCCCGGTACGGCACCGCGTTGGGCACCTCCGGCTGCCGCGCCAGCGCCCCGCCCAGCGGATTGACCTGCACGATGCACATCGTCGGCGCGTCCGGCCCCGTCATCGCCAGCAGCTCCGTCAGCGTCCCCGCGTCCAGCGCGGAGACCATCGCGCTGTCCCCCCAGTACGGGTGCGGCTGCTCCGGATCGTTGTGGATCGTCGCGGACCTCGTGTACGGCATCTCCCGCAGCGAGTCCGTGACCGTCGGCCCGATCTCCCGCAGCGGCGCCACCAGCCGCTCGCCCTCCGCCGCGTCACCCGTGAACACGATCCGCACCGAGAGCGTGTACCGGCCCCGCAGGAACTGCGGCACCTGGTCCATGTTCGGGTGGACCATCACGGCGAGCGCCGACGTCAGCGTCTCGGGCACCGTCGCCAGCCAGTCCAGATACCCGACCACGACCTCCTCGCGCAGCCGACCGTCGAAGCTCAGCGCCCCGCCGTACAGCCGTTCCACCGGCATCAGACCCGTCTCCAGACCGGTCACCACACCGAAGTTGTGCCCGCCGCCCAGCAGCGCCCAGAACAGGTCCGGGTCGCTCGACGGCGTCACCCGCCGCAGCCGGCCGTCGGCCGTCACCACCTCCAGACTCCGCACATGGTCCGCCGCGTACCCGAACTCCCGCCCCAGCAGCCCCAGTCCACCGCCCAGGGTGTACGACACGGCCCCCACTCCCGGCGCCGAACCGTTCAACGGGGCCAGCCCGTACGGCCCCGCCGCCGCGACCACCTGCCGCCAGCGCACCCCCGCCTCGATCCGGGCCGTACGCGCGACGGGATCGATCCGCACCCCGTCCATCCGTTTCGTGCTGATCAGCAGACCGCCCTCGGCCGCCGCCGCCACCCCGTGACCGGTGGCCCGGACGCCCACCGGCAGACCGTGCGCGGCGGCGTGGGCGACGGCCGCCCGCACGTCGTCGGTGCCGGTCGCCCCGACGACCACCTCCGGACGCGACGGGAAACCGAGCTGAAAACCCTCAAGTTCGGGGTCGTAACCGGGATCGCCGGCCCGGAAGACCCGCGGGAGCGCCGCGAGTGAGTTGTCGGACATGGGAACTCTCCCTCCAGTGAAGCCTGGTGCCGTACGCGCGCGCCGCCGGGCGCGCCCGGAGACAGGCGGCCGGGGAACCGGCCCCCGACATCCGTCGCCGTTCATGCGTACGGCACCGGCCACCCCGGAGCGCCCCGCACCGCGCCCGACGTGCCACACTTCGCCCATGCGCGTGTATCTCGGCTCCGACCATGCCGGCTTCGAACTCAAGAACCACCTCGTCGAATGGCTCACGGCCCACGGCCACGAGCCCGTCGACTGCGGCCCCCACATCTACGACGCCCAGGACGACTACCCGCCCTTCTGCCTGCGCGCCGCGGAGCGCACGGCGGCGGACCCGGACGCCCTCGGCATCGTGATCGGCGGCTCGGGCAACGGCGAGCAGATGGCGGCGAACAAGGTGAAGGGCGTCCGCGCGGCGCTCGTCTGGAACGAGCAGACCGCCGCCCTCAGCCGCGAGCACAACGACGCGAACGTCCTCTCCGTCGGCGGCCGGATGCACACCCGGGACGAGTCGACGAAGTTCGTGGAGATCTTCCTCGCCACCCCGTACACGGGCGAGGAGCGGCACGCCCGCCGCATCGAGATGCTGGCGCGGTACGAGTCGACGGGCGAGGTGCCCCCGATCCCGGCACACCACCCCCGGCAGGACTGAGAAACCGACGGCGGACCGCGCCGCCGGGCCCACCCGCCCGGCGGCGCGGCCATGCCGTCGCGCCCACCCCCACCCCCCACGTGACACGACACAGCACCACCCAGCACGACGCTTCACGCGGTACGCACCAAGGAGACCCCGTGCCCGAAGGGCATACGATCCACCGCCTCGCCCAGGACCTGACCCACCGCTTCCACGACCGCCCGGTCCGCGTCACCAGCCCGCAGGGCCGGTTCGCCGACAGCGCCGCACTCCTCGACGGACGGGTGGCGGACGGCGCGAGCGCCCACGGGAAGCATCTCTTCGCCGGCTTCGGCGGCAGCGGCTGGATCCATGTCCATCTCGGCCTCTTCGGCAAGGTCGCCCTCGGCGACACCCCCGCCCCGCCGCCCACCGACACCGTCCGGATGCGGCTGCTGAACGACACGTCCTACCTGGACCTGCGCGGTCCCACCGCCTGCGCCCTGATCACCGAACCCGAGAAGCAGGCGATACACGACCGGCTCGGCCCCGACCCGCTGCGCCCGCCCGACGCCCCCGGCAACGACCCGGACCGCGCGTGGACGCGGATCTCCCGCTCCCGCACCACGGTCGCCGCCCTGCTCATGGACCAGAAGGTCGTCGCGGGCGTCGGCAACGTCTACCGGGCCGAGGTCCTCTTCCGGCACGGCATCGACCCGTACCGCGCGGGCCGCGACCTCACCCGCGCCGAGTGGGACGCCCTGTGGGCCGACCTCGTGGCGCTGATGCGCGAGGGCGTCCGGCACAACCGCATCGACACCGTACGGCCCGAGCACCTGCCCGAGGCGATGGGCCGCCCGCCGCGCGTGGACGACCACGGCGGCGAGGTGTACGTCTACCGCCGCGCGGCGATGCCCTGCCATCTGTGCGGCGACGAGATCCGTACGGCTCCCCTCGTGGCCCGGAACCTCTTCTGGTGCCCCGGCTGCCAGAAGGCGTAGACCCGCCGACGACGTGGGAGATCCCGCTCAGAACCCGTGCGGCAGCCACGGCGCGACCGGCGACCCGAACGCGACCGACGCCTCCGTCAGCGCGCCCGGCCGCGACTCCCGCACCCGCCCCGCCCCCGCCAGCGCCGCCGCCGAGGTGTCGCCCAGATACATCGAACCCAACTCCCGTACGGAGAGCGACAGATCCGCCGTGTCCGCCGTCCGCTCGCAGGACGCGCCCTTCTCGTCCCCGGTCAGCCGCCAGCGTCCCTCGTTCCAGGGACAGAAGGCGTCCTCGACCTCCAGCACCATGTCCACCGGGGTCTGGTACGTGCGCGCCGCGAGCGCCGCGCCCACCTCCACCAGACGTACGTACAGCGAGTCCCGCACCCGGAGGTTGGAGCGCCGGACGTCGGAGACGAAGAACTGGAACGGATCGTCCACGGGCAGGTTCGACACGCTCACCGTCGACGTCAGGTCGATGTCGCCGAGGAAGCGCCACAGCGTGGCGTACGCCACCGGGTCCACGGCCAGGACCTTGTTGACGACGACCGTGCCCTTCGGGCCCGCCTCGTCCCAGGTGGGTTTGACGCGGAAGAGCGCGTAGCCCACCGTCTCGGCGCCCTCCCCCTCGCCGCGCCGCGCGAGGACGCACTGGAACGCCGAGGCCCCGTCGCGTGCCTCCGGCGGGTCGACCAGCAGTTTGTTCTCCCAGCCCGGCCGGCGCTCCAGCATGCCGGGGCGGGACGGGACCAGACGCGCGTACACCGACTCGATCGACGCGCGCGCGTCGTCCAGCGCGGCGTACCGCAGCCGGATCCCGTCCGGGCCCTCCGTACCGTCCGTGTTGGCCGGGACCCGGAACGAGACCCGCGAGGTGTCGATCTCGGCGCTCAACTGCCGTGTCGCGGCGCCGTATCCGAACCGGCCGTAGATGTCCGGCTCCGACGCGGTCAGCAGCGCGACCGGCTCGCCCCAGGAGCGGACGTCGTCCAACTGCCGCCGCATCATGGAGGTCAGGATGCCGCGCCGCCGGTGGGTCGCGGCGACGCTCACCATCGTCACACCCGCGGCGGGCACCCGGGCACCGCCCGGCACCGTGAGCCCGAAGGAGAACGCGCTCGCCGTGCCCACGCACGCGTCGCCCTCCCAGACCCCGACGGAGCGCTCGTACTCCGTGACGGCGCGCGACGACTCGCGCTCCTCCGACGAGTTGGCGACCGCCCCGCCGAACGCCCGTTCCAGCGTGGCGAACCAGCGGTCCCAGTCGGGGGCTTCGAGTACCCGAGTGTCTGTGGTCATATGCCATCAGTACCAGGACGTGGGCGTTCGGGGCGACCCGATATCGAACGCAATGTCACAGGGTCCCCCTGCACGGAGGGCCCGTCGATGGATAAGGTCAAAAGACAATGACCGGTGGCGCGAAAGCGGATTCGTACACGGCCCGGATGCGCAAGTCGCTGCACCGGGCCCGCAACGGCGTGCGCAAGTCCGGGGTCGACTACTTCCGGGGAGACGGCTCCGACTGGATCGCCCTCGCCGGACTGCTGATGACCGTCCCGGGCATCGCCGTCGCGACCATGGCCATCCCCGTCTGGTTCGCGCCGTCGGCGCTGGTCCTGCCCATCGTGGCCGGGGGCCTGCTGCTGCGGCCCGCGAGCCTGCTCATCCTGTACGCCGCCGCGGCCACCGCGCTGATCGTCGAGTCGCTGGTCCTCGGACCGTACGACCAGGGGCCCGCCACGGTGACACCCGGCACCGTTCTCGTGGTGGCCGCCTGCGGGCTGTTCGGGCTGCTGATAGCGCAGTTCAGGGCCCGGGTCGGGGTGCCGTGGCGGGGCGGCGGCACGATGCTCTTCGACCTCCGCGAACGCATCAGGGTCCAGAGCGCCCTGCCGCCCCTGCCGAAGGGCTGGCACCGCGAGATGTCGCTGAGGCCCGCCGGCGGGCAGTCCTTCTCCGGTGACTTCGTCGTCGCGGCCCGCACCAACGGGGGCCGCACGCTGGAGGTCGTCCTCACCGACGTCTCGGGCAAGGGCATGGACGCGGGCTCCCGCGCGCTGCTGCTCTCCGGCGCGTTCGGCGGACTGCTCGGGTCGCTCCCGCCGCACGGCTTCCTGCCCGCAGCCAACGGCTATCTGCTCCGCCAGGACTGGGACGAGGGCTTCGCGACCTCGATCCATCTTGTCCTGGATCTCGAATCGGGCGAGTACGAACTGCTGTCGGCCGGCCATCTGCCCGCGCTCCAGCTCCACGCGGGCAGCGGGCGCTGGGAGGAGATGGCGGCCGAGGGCCCGCTCCTCGGGGTCTACGACGGCGCGGAGTTCGACCCGGTGAAGGGGTCGCTGCTGCCGGGCGACGTCCTGATGCTGTTCACGGACGGTCTGGTCGAGGCGTCGGGCCGGGACCTCAGCGAGGGCATCGACCGACTCTCCGGCGAGGCCGACCGCTATGTCGCGGCGGGCTTCGAGGGCGCCGCGTGGCACCTGATCGAGGCGGTCGCGAAGCACGTGAACGACGACCGGGCGCTGCTGCTCATCTGCCGCGAGGCGTAGGGCGTCGGCGGCCGGGGGCGGGCGCCGACGGGCGCGACGGCGCCCGCCGGCGGACGTGCGGGAAGCCGATGGGGCGGGATCAGACGAAGGTCAGGCTGATCTGCTCGCCCAGCACGGTCCAGTTCATGGCGGCGTTGGAGGAGTTGCAGCCCTCCACGTTGACGATCCGGGTGCGCGGGTAGTCGCTGCGCAGGCACATGCCGGGGTGCGCGGACTGCGAGATCAAGCCGCCGCCGACGGTCCAGAGCATGGTGCCGTTGGAGGAGTCGCAGCCCTCCACGTTGATGATGCGGGTGCGCGGGTAGTCGCTGCGCAGGCACATGCCGGGGTGCGCGGACTGCGAGATCAGCCCGCCCCCGACGGTCCAGCGCTGGCGCGAGTCCGAGGGGTTGCAGCCCTCCACGTTGATGATGCGGGTGCGCGGATAGTCGCTGCTCAGACACATGACACCGGCGGTCGGGCCTGCGGCGGAGCGGGTGCCGTCGGCCGCGGCGGCGGACGACGGGAGGACGAGGGACGCCAGGGCGAGCAGCGCGGGTAAGAGAAGTCTGAGCGCGGTCTTGGTCATGGGAGAACCCTTCCCGGTCGGTGGACATCCGCCGGCCGGGACGCGTGCGCGGTCCCGGCCGGGGCGTCCGGATGATGGTGGCCCTGGAACAGTCCCCCTCATCGCGAGCCCCTATGCGTCGCACGCGTCACAGGGCACTCCGGCCCGGCGGTGACCCGCGCGACCGCCGGGCCGGTCCCGCCCGTCAGGCGTTCGACACCTCGGCCGGCACGGGTTCACTGCCGGCCGGCGGAGTCCCGCCGCGACGGCCGCCCGGCAGAATCCGGGCCAGCCAGGACGACTTGGCCGCCGCCAGCGGCCCGAGGACGGCGAGGATCAGGACGTATCCGGCGATGAACGGCGCCAGCCGCTCGTCCAGTGCCGCGCCCGCCGCCATCGTCGCGAGGATCAGGGCGAATTCGCCCCGGGCGACCAGCGTCGTCGCGATGTTCGCGGCGGGACCCGGCCCGAAGCGGTAGACCCGCGCGGCCACCAGCCCCGCGACCACGTTCATCGTCAGGGTCACCGTGACCGCCGCCAGCACCGGCCAGAGCACCGTGGGCAGATCGCCCGGGTTGATGGAGAGACCGAAGGCGAAGAAGAAGATGGCGCCGAACGCGTCCCGCAGCGGATGGACGAGCGTGCGGATGCGGTCGCCGGAGGTCGTACCGCCCAGCATCAGACCGACCATGAACGCGCCGATCGCGTCCGCGACACCGAACCACTCGGCGACCCCGGCCATGAACACCGCCGCGCCCAGGAAGGAGATGACGAGCAGCTCGTCGTCCTTCGTGCCGATGAGGCGCCCGACGGTCTTCGTGCCGAAACGCGCGGCGAGGGCCAGCAGCAGCAGGAAGCCGAACGCCTTCCCGCCGTCGGCCAGCGCCGCGGCGAGACTGTCGGCGCCGGAGAGGATCGGCTGGAGCGCGGCCAGATAGAGCGCCAGGAAGATGTCCTCGACCACGATGATCCCGAGCACCGGCCGGGTCTCGGGATTCCCGATCCGGCCCAGGTCCACCAGGATCTTGGTGACGATCGCGGACGAGGAGATGCCGAGCACCCCGGCGAGGACCAGCGCCTCGGAGGTGCCCCAGCCCAGCGCGAAGCCGAAGCCGAGCCCGGCGCCCACGTTCAGCGCGAGGTAGGCGCCGCCGGCGACGGCCATCTTCCGGCCGCCCGCCTTCAGATCGTCCAGATGGAATTCGAGACCGAGGTAGAAGAGCAGCAGGACGAGGCCCAGGGCCGACAGCATCTCCAGATCGTGCGGATCGGAGAGGAGCACGATGCCGGGGGTGTGCGGGCCGAGCAGGATGCCGGCCAGGATGAACAGGGGGATCGTCGGCAGCTCGATCCGGCTGCCGAGGCGGGCGAGGAAAGCGGCGGCGAGAAAGGCGCCGCCCATGGCGATGAGTGTGTCGGCGTGTCCGATGGGACCGGTCCTCCATCAAGTCAAGGGCGCGTCAAGAAACCGTCAGTAATTAGTTTACCAAACGGTTTACTCTGCAACTTCTGGCTTGCGCGGAGAGCCGTTCCCAGGCCTGTTCCGAGGGCCGTTCGGGGAGTCGTTCGCGGGACCGTCGGGGAGCATGGCGACGACACCCGCCGAGGGAAGGAAGCCCATGACCCGTCTCAGCCTGGCCGACGTCGAGTCGATCGCCCGCGAGGCGCACGAAGGCCGGACCGACAAGGCGGGCCGCCCGTACGCCGAACACCTCCGGGCGGTCGCCGACGGGGTGCGGGAGCGTGGCGGCTCGGACGAGCAGATCGCGGCGGCGTGGCTGCACGACTCCGTCGAGGACGGCGCGCTCTCCCGTGGCTGGCTGGACGCCGCCGAACTGCCGCCCACCGTCAAGGACATGGTGCTGGCGGTGACCAAGGTGCCGGGCGAGTCCACCGTCGCGTACACCCGCCGCATCCTGGCCACGCCGGGCGCGCTGCTCGTCAAGGAGGCGGACCTGGCCCACAACGCGGATCCGGGCCGCCTCGCCGTACTGGACGAGGCGACCCGGACCAGGCTCACCGGGAAATACGCGGAGGTACGGCGGCTACTCGGTCTTTCCCGCTGACCGCCGGGCCCCCGCGCGGGAGCCGGGCTCCCGGCGGAACGCCCACGCCATCTCCGGCTCCGTCGCGAAGCGGAGGACCCGGCGTACGGGCGGGGTGCACAGCAGCGTCATCGCGACGCCCGCGAGGAGGGTGAGGAAGACCTTGCCGGCCGGTTCGTCCAGCCAGGCGTTCGTGTCGAAGATCCCGCTGTAGACGGCGCCCTTGACCAGGAAGCCGTGCAGCAGATAGCCGCAGATCGTGCCCGCGCCCAGCACCGTGAACCACATCCTGCGGCGCGGCACCCACGCCAGGAACGCGGCCGTCAGCACCACCGAGCAGCCGAACAGCGCGAAGGTCATGACGACGCCGACCCACCACGGAGCGCCCTGGTCCTGCGCCGCGCTGTTGTGGTAGAACCACGCGTTCTGCATCCGGGCGGCGGCCCAGTACGCGAAGGCGAGCGCGCCCGCGAAGACCGGCAGGGCCAGCAGGCGGACCTCACGCCGGCGCACCAGCTGGAAGTGCTCGGGCTTGAGGAGCAGTCCGAGCACGAAGAGCGGCAGGAACTGGAGCATCCGCTGGAGGTTGAGGTCCTCGCCGATGTTCGGCGTGAAGGAGGCGAGCGCGGCGATGCCGAGGGCGACCGGCAGGGGATGGCGCAGCGACAGCCAGATCGGGGTGGTCAGCCGCCAGACGAACAACGCGGCGAGGAACCAGGTGAGATACCAGGGGTCGAGCAGACTGATCGGATGGGACGGGTCGTTGGTGGCCCGCTTGAACAGCGAGTACGCCACCTCGAAGACGATGTACGGGACGGCTATCCCGGTCAGCAGCCGTCTGATCTGTTGCGGGCGGCCGGTGTAACTCCGGGAGAAATAGCCGGAGATGATGATGAAGGCCGGCATGTGGAACGAGTAGACGACCATGTAGAGCGCCTTGGTCGCCCGGCTGCCCTCCATGACCGGTTCCCAGGCGTGGCCGATGGCCACCAGCACGATGGCCAGGTACTTCGCGTTGTCGAAGAACGCGTCCCGCTTCGTGGAGGCGCCGGTCGTGGGGGGTGCCGGCCTGGTGGAGTCCTGCGGAGTCGATACGGGGATTTCGGCCACCATGGCCGATGCGGTCGATGCCGTGTGGGGGACGGGGTCCGACTCCCGCGTGTGGGGGAGCGGGGCCCTCTCATATCCATGGGGAGCAGGGGACATCTGATTGAGCTTAGCGTCGCCGGATGTGCTGAGTAAAACCTCCCGGAAAACTGGGGTGTTCGACACGGAAAGAGTCTCCCACCGGTAGATATGCCCCCGTTAATCCCTCTTAAATGGTGCATATCATCAGGGTCTGCCGTCCGGGGTGACGCCGTGTGAATTCCGGCGGTGAACTCTTCGGACCGCGCGGTGAATCGGCTGTGTGAGAAGTGTGCGGACAACCGAATGATCAGGCCGAATTCCCGTCGGTGAATACCGTTCCGGGTGGGTCGCGCCGGTCGTGCGCCCCCGGCGCCGCGCCGGGGCGATTGGCGTGATCCCTACGTCGATGATTCGTCACGGACCCCCACCGGGGCGGAGGTTGGTGGCACCATGGGAGGGCGCGGGGACGATCGAGGCCGTGACCTCCCGCGGCCGGGCAGGACCGACCGACCGAGGGTGTGATCAGTTGTGGCCATTTCACTGTCTGTGGTGGTGCTGTTGGCGGTCGTCCTCGTGGTGCTGATCCGAGGCGGCTCACTCAAGGGCGGGCCGGCGGTGGTCGCGATCCTCTTCGGCTTCTTCCTCGCGTCCACGGACATCGCCCCGTCCGTCAACCGCTTCATGAACTCGCTGGCGGAGATGGTCAACCAGATCGACTTCTAGCGCCCGGAGCCGGAGCCCGGAGCCGGAGCCCGCAGTCCCCAGTCCGAGGCCCGGACGCGGAACGGTCCGGGACACGGGCGCGGACCGACTCAGGGCCGGACCGGGAATCTCCACCGGTCCGGCCCTGAGTCGTACAGGTCCTACAGAGCGGGCGACGGGAATCGAACCCGCGTAGCTAGTTTGGAAGACTAGGGCTCTACCATTGAGCTACGCCCGCATGCGCCGCAGGTCGCCTGGACCGCGACGGCAGGACACATCCTAGCGGGTCGCGGCCGTCCGCCGCACATCACCTCCGGGCCACCGACCCACCTGTGAAAAGGTCCGTCGCCGCGCCCGCGGGCATGTACCCTACGTGTCGCACCGACGGGGTGTGGCGCAGCTTGGTAGCGCGTCCGCTTTGGGAGCGGAAGGTCGTCGGTTCGAATCCGGCCACCCCGACCATTCGCAGGCCTCTGCCTGTTCCTGATCGCGTTGTGGGCCCCCTCTTGCTTGCGGCTACTATGCAAGCTGCGTGCCCGTGTGTCTGAAGAGACGGTGAAGACCGGGCCGAATCCGCTGGTCCGCCGGAGTCCCGGCGTGACCGGCAGAACCCCAGAATCAGCCACCAAGGAGACCGAACCGTGAAGAGCGCCGTGGAGACCCTGAACCCGACCCGGGTTCGGCTCACTGTCGAGGTGCCCTTCGAGGAGCTCAAGGACAGCCTCGACGCGGCGTACAAGAAGATCAACGAGCAGGTCACGGTGAAGGGCTTCCGCAAGGGCAAGATCCCCGCCCGCGTCATCGACCAGCGGTTCGGCCGTGGAGCGGTGCTGGAGGAGGCCGTCAACGACGCGCTCCCCAGGTTCTACACGGAGGCCGTCAACGAGGGTGAGCTCAATGTCCTCGGGCAGCCCGAGGTCGACATCAAGGAGCTGAAGGACGGCGAACTGCTGTCCTTCACCGCCGAGGTGGACATCCGCCCGGTCATCGAGATCCCGGACTACTCCGGCATCGAGGTCACCGTCGACGCGGTCGACGTGTCCGACGAGGACATCGACAAGGCCGTCGAGGACCTCCGTGAGCGCTTCGCCTCGACCACGCCCGTGGAGCGCGCCGCCGCCGACGGCGACGTCGTGACGATCGACCTGGAGGCCAAGGTCGACGGCGAGGTCCTGCCCGACGGCGTCGCGAGCGACGTGCAGTACACCATCGGTTCCGGCGAGCTGCTCGACGGCATCGACGAGGCCGTGACCGGCCTGGAGGCCGGCGGCGAGGCCACCTTCACCTCGCAGCTCAAGGGCGGCGCGGCCGAGGGCAAGGACGCCGAGGTCACCGTCAAGGTCACCCAGGTCGCCGCGCGCGAGCTGCCCGGCCTGGACGACGAGTTCGCGCAGATGGCGAGCGAGTTCGACACCCTGGAGGAGCTGCGCGCGGACAGCCGCAAGCGCCTCGGCGACCGCAAGCAGTACGACCAGGCCACCCAGGCCCAGGAGCGGGTCCTCGACGCGCTGCTGGAGCTGGCGGAGGTCCCGATCCCCGAGAAGCTCCTCGAGGACGAGATCCGTACCCGCAAGCACAACCTGGAGCACCACCAGCTCGGTCAGATGGGCCTCGACCTTCCGAAGTACCTGGAGATCCAGGGCAAGACCGAGGAAGAGTTCGACCAGGAGACCAAGGACCAGGCGGTCAAGGGCATCAAGACCCAGTTCATCCTGGACGAGCTGGTCAACAAGGAGAAGCTGAACGTCAGCCAGGAGGAGCTCACCGAGCACCTCATGCGCCGCGCGCAGTCCTCCGGCATGTCGCCCGACCAGTTCGCGCAGGCCGTCGTCGAGGGCAACCAGGTCCCGATGCTCGTCGGCGAGGTCGCCCGCGGCAAGGCACTGGCCGTGGTGGTCGAGTCCGCGAAGGTCACGGACACCAACGGTGAGGTCGTCGACCTGAGCGACGACGAGGACGAGACGGACGGCGTCGACGCCGAGGCCGTCGAGACCGCCGCCGAGCCGTCCGGGTCAGCCGAGTCCGCCGAGTCCGCCGAGTCCGCCGAGGACACGGACAAGGCCGGCAAGGCCGACGCGAAGAACGAGGGCTGAGCGAGTCCTCGACCGACCGGATCTCCGGGCCCCGGGACGCGACTCGCGCCCTGGGGCCCGCTCCGTTCCGGCCCGGCCCGCGCCCGCACCCCCCGTCCCCTGCGACGACCCAACTACCTTGCGCTGCCAGCGAACAGTCCAGGAAGCGGGATGGCGCCCGCCGACCAGCGCGTTAGGGTCCATGAATACGAGGGCTGGGGTCTCCCCCGTCCCCCGGAACGAAAGACGCTGAGACGGCCGGAGCCGTCAGAGACGAGCAGGTGGATACGTGACGAATCTGATGCCTTACGCCGCCGGTGAGCCGTCCCTCGGTGGTGGCCTCGGCGACCAGGTCTACAGCCGACTGCTCGGTGAGCGGATCATCTTCCTCGGCCAGCAGGTCGACGACGACATCGCCAACAAGATCACCGCGCAGCTCCTTCTCCTCGCGGCCGAGCCCGAGAAGGACATCTACCTCTACATCAACAGCCCCGGTGGTTCCGTCACGGCGGGCATGGCGGTCTACGACACCATGCAGTACATCCCCAACGACGTCGTGACCATCGGAATGGGCATGGCGGCCTCCATGGGCCAGTTCCTGCTGACCGGCGGCACCGCCGGCAAGCGCTTCGCGCTGCCCAACACCGACATCCTCATGCACCAGGGCTCCGCGGGCCTCGGCGGCACCGCCTCCGACATCAAGATCCAGGCCGAGCAGCTGCTCCGTACGAAGAAGCGCATGGCCGAGATCACCGCCCGGCACACGGGCCAGACCGAGGAGACCATCATCCGCGACGGTGACCGCGACCGCTGGTTCACCGCCGAGGAGGCCGTCTCCTACGGCATCATCGACGAGATCATCTCCGCTGCTTCGGGTGTTCCGGGCGGCGGCGGCACCGGCGCCTGAGGGCCTTCGGTACGCCCAGGACCGGCCACGTCAGCCCATCGAACGCCACCAGGATGGTGAACACCCACATGAACAACTTCCCCGGCGCCTCCGCGAGCGGCCTCTACACCGGCCCCCAGGTGGACAACCGCTATGTCGTCCCGCGCTTCGTGGAGCGCACCTCGCAGGGCGTACGCGAGTACGACCCGTACGCGAAGCTCTTCGAGGAGCGCGTGATCTTCCTCGGTGTCCAGATCGACGACGCGTCGGCCAACGACGTCATGGCGCAGCTCCTGTGCCTGGAGTCGATGGACCCCGACCGGGACATCTCGATCTACATCAACAGCCCCGGCGGCTCGATGACGGCGCTCACCGCCATCTACGACACGATGCAGTTCGTGAAGCCGGACATCCAGACGGTCTGCATGGGCCAGGCGGCCTCCGCCGCCGCGGTCCTTCTCGCGGCCGGTACGGCGGGCAAGCGCCTCGCCCTGCCGAACGCGCGCGTCCTGATCCACCAGCCGTCCAGCCAGACCGGCCGTGAGCAGCTCTCCGACCTGGAGATCGCGGCCAACGAGATCCTGCGCATGCGCGCGCAGCTCGAGGACATGCTGGCCAAGCACTCGACGACGCCGATCGAGAAGGTCCGCGACGACATCGAGCGCGACAAGATCCTGACCGCCGACGACGCCCTGGCGTACGGTCTGGTCGACCAGATCGTCTCGACCCGTAAGACCACGGCGGCGGCAGCGGCCTGACCCGTCCGGTGCCCTTGGCGCGGTGTGCGTGTCCTCACGTCCACGTGAACCGTGCCAAGGGGGGCCCGAACGGGGGGCCAGGCAAGGTACCGTCGGGTATGAGGCACAGGAGCCGCTGAAACAGGCTGCTCCCAGGCGAAGGGGAAGCACCTCGTGGCACGCATCGGTGATGGCGGCGACCTGCTCAAGTGCTCGTTCTGCGGCAAGAGCCAGAAGCAGGTGAAGAAGCTCATCGCAGGTCCCGGGGTCTATATCTGCGACGAGTGCATCGACCTCTGCAATGAGATCATCGAGGAGGAGCTCGCCGAGACCTCCGAGGTGCGGTGGGAGGAACTGCCCAAGCCGCGGGAGATCTACGAGTTCCTGGAGGGGTACGTCGTCGGGCAGGCGCCCGCGAAGAAGGCCCTCTCGGTGGCGGTCTACAACCACTACAAGCGGGTGCAGGCCGGGGAGAACGGCGGCGGCGGAGGCCGCGACGACGCGATCGAGCTCGCCAAGTCGAACATCCTGCTCCTGGGCCCCACGGGATCCGGCAAGACTCTTCTCGCCCAGACGCTGGCCCGGATGCTGAACGTCCCGTTCGCCATCGCGGACGCGACGGCGCTGACGGAGGCCGGCTATGTCGGCGAGGACGTCGAGAACATCCTGCTGAAGCTGATCCAGGCGGCCGACTACGACGTCAAGAAGGCCGAGACGGGGATCATCTACATCGACGAGATCGACAAGGTCGCCCGCAAGAGCGAGAACCCGTCGATCACCCGCGACGTCTCCGGCGAGGGCGTCCAGCAGGCCCTGCTGAAGATCCTGGAGGGCACGACGGCCTCGGTCCCGCCGCAGGGCGGCCGCAAGCACCCGCACCAGGAGTTCATCCAGATCGACACGACGAACGTGCTGTTCATCGTGGGCGGCGCCTTCGCGGGCCTGGAGAAGATCATCGAGTCACGGGCCGGCGCGAAGGGCATCGGCTTCGGCGCGACGATCCGCTCCAAGCGGGAGATCGAGGAGAGCGACCAGTTCCAGGAGGTCATGCCGGAGGACCTGGTGAAGTTCGGGATGATCCCCGAGTTCATCGGCCGCCTCCCGGTCCTGACGTCGGTGCACAACCTGGACCGCGAAGCGCTCCTGAAGATCCTGGTCGAGCCGCGCAACGCGCTGGTGAAGCAGTACCAGCGCCTCTTCGAACTCGACGGTGTGGAGCTGGACTTCGACCTCCCGGCGCTGGAGGCCATCGCCGACCAGGCGATCCTGCGCGGCACCGGCGCGCGCGGTCTGCGCGCGATCCTGGAGGAGGTCCTCCAGTCGGTGATGTACGAGGTGCCCTCCCGCAAGGACGTGGCCCGCGTGGTCATCACGGCGGACGTCGTGCGCAACAACGTCAACCCGACGCTGGTTCCGCGCGAGCCGCGCATCGTGAAGAACGACGGCCGCCACGAGAAGTCGGCGTAGCGGCGCGGACCTCGCACGTACGAGGAGGGGCACCCCGGTTGGGGTGCCCCTCCTCGTACGTAAGCGGGTCTGTCGTCGGAGCGACTGTCGTCAGAGCTTGACGCGCACGTCGTCGCGCAGCTTGGCGGTGGTGGCGGCGGCCTCTTCCAGGGAGCCGGACTTGCCCCCCATGGCGCTCCCCAGGTCGACCGGCATGGAGAAGCCCACGGTGCTGTGGTCGCCCCAGATGCAGATCGAGAACTTTATCTCCGTGGGCGTGCCCGACGCTTCCTCGCTGAGCGTCATGGCCTGGCACTTCATGACCGCGCCGTCCAGCCCGGCGGGTTCGAAGGACTGGGGGCTGCCCTCCAGCGAGCCGCCCTCGCCCTCCTTCGTGGCGTCCGCCTTCATGGAGGCGAACATGGCGTCGACGGTCTTCTCCGGGTCGTCGATCTCGCCGTACACACCACCGAAGGTGATCATCTTCGCCGCGAGCGGGTTCTCCTCGACGCTGCCCGCCTGGTAGCTGGCGTTCACGTCCTTGGCGTTCTTCACGCCCCAGCTCTCGGCGTCCTTGAGGTCGTCCGCGGTCATTCCGCCGGCCTCGTCCGCGCCGGTGCCCTTCTTGTACTCGCCGCCGAGCACCGTCGCCGGGGTGACCAGCTTGTGGGGGCCGTCGTCGGCGACGTCGCTGCTGCCTCCGCCCACCAGGAAGTACGCCCCACCCCCGATCACGGCCAGCGCCACGACGACCGAGGCGACGATCAGCCCGGTTTTCTTCTTCGGAGCCCCGTCCGGCGGCGGGTAACCGGGTGCCCCGCCGTACGGGGGCTGCTGACCGTACGGGCCCGGCTGCTGCGGCTGGCCGTACCCCTGGTGCGGGACTCCCGGCGGCTGCTGCGGATAGCCGTAACCGGGCTGCCCCTGCGGCTGCTGCTGCGGATAGCCGTAGCCGGGCTGGCCCTGCGGCGGCTGCTGCCCGTACGGTCCGGGCTGGCCCTGCGGCGGCTGCCCGCCGTACGGGCCCGGCTGGTTGTAGCTCATGTGCTCTGTCCCCTCCAGATGCTTACGCGTTCCCGACATCCTGACGGAAGGAACGGTGCGGCGGACCGCCGGGGACCGCACCGTTACCGAACTATCCCGTTTCAGTGCGGAGCTGTGACGCCCCTAAACTGTGCGCTGTGACCGAGAACTCTCAAGCGCAGCCCGCAGCCAACCCTGAACTGCCGACCCAGTACGCGCCGGCCGAGGTGGAGGGGAAGCTGTACGAGCGCTGGGTGGAGCGCGGTTACTTCACGGTCGACCCGAAGAGCGAGAAGCCCCCGTACACCATCGTCATCCCGCCGCCGAACGTCACCGGCTCGCTGCATCTCGGACACGCCTTCCAGCACACGCTGATGGACGCCCTCACCCGCCGCAAGCGCATGCAGGGTTACGAGGCCCTGTGGCTGCCCGGCATGGACCACGCCGGCATCGCCACCCAGAACAAGGTGGAGCAGCAGCTCGCCGAGGAGGGGAAGTCGCGGCACGACCTCGGCCGGGACGAGTTCGTCTCCCGGGTCTGGCAGTGGAAGGACGAGTACGGCGGCCGGATTCTCGGCCAGATGCGGCGCCTGGGCGACGGCGTCGACTGGACACGTGAGCGCTTCACGATGGACGAGGGGCTGTCGAAGGCCGTCCAGACCATCTTCAAGCGGCTCTACGACGACGAGTTGATCTACCGCAAAGAGCGGATCATCAACTGGTGTCCGCGCTGTCTGACCGCGATCTCCGACATCGAGGTCGAGTACCAGGACGACGACGGCGAACTCGTCTCGCTGAAGTACGGCGAGGGCGACGAGACGGTCGTCGTCGCGACCACCCGGGTCGAGACGATGCTCGGTGACACCGGTGTCGCCGTCCACCCCGACGACCCGCGCTACGCGCATCTCATCGGCAAGCGGATCAAGCTGCCGCTCACCGACCGCACCATCCCGGTCGTCGCGGACACGCACGTCGACCCCGAGTTCGGCACCGGCGCGGTCAAGGTGACGCCCGCGCACGACCCCAACGACTTCGCCATCGGCGAGCGCCACGGCCTCGAATCCCTCACGATCATGGACGAGCGCGCCGTCATCACCGTGCCGGGCCCCTTCGAGGGACTCGACCGGTTCGAGGCGCGGTCCGCGATCGTCGAGGCGATGCGCCAGCAGGGCCGGGTCGTCGCCGAGAAGCGGCCGTACACCCACTCCGTGGGTCACTGCTCGCGCTGCAAGACCACCATCGAGCCCCGTCAGTCGCTCCAGTGGTGGGTCGACGTCAAGCCGCTCGCGAAGGCGGCCGGTGACGCGGTCCGGGACGGCCGGGTCGCCATCCATCCGCAGGACATGTCGAAGCGCTACTTCGACTGGGTCGACAACATGCACGACTGGTGCATCTCGCGGCAGTTGTGGTGGGGCCACCGCATTCCCGTCTGGTACGGCCCGAACGGCGAACAGGTCTGTGTCGGCCCCGACGACCAACCGCCCGCCGGCGAGGGCTGGTTCCAGGACCCGGACGTCCTGGACACCTGGTTCTCCTCCGGCCTCTGGCCGTTCTCCACGCTCGGCTGGCCCGAACGGACCCCGGATCTGGAGAAGTTCTATCCGACCGACGTCCTGCTCACCGGGCACGACATCATCTTCTTCTGGGTCGCCCGGATGATGATGTTCGGTCTGTACGCGATGGACGGCACCCCGCCGTTCCACACCATCGCGCTGACCGGCCTGGTCCGCGACGAGTTCGGCAAGAAGATGTCGAAGTCCAACCCCAACGCGGTGGACCCGCTGGACTGGATGGACGCGTACGGCTCCGACGCCGTGCGTTTCACCCTGGCCCGCGGCGCCAACCCGGGCGCGGACGTCCCCATCGGCGAGGACTGGGTCCAGGGCTCCCGCAACTTCGCCAACAAGATCTGGAACGCCACCCGGTTCGCCCTGATGAACGGTGCCACGGTCGAAGGCCCGCTGCCCGACGCCGGGAAGCTGTCCGCCACGGACCGGTGGATCCTCTCGCGGCTGAACGCGACGGTCGCCCAGGTCGACGCGTACTACGAGGACTACCAGTTCGCGAAGGTCTCGGACGCCCTCTTCCACTTCGCGTGGGACGAGGTCTTCGACTGGTACGTCGAGCTGTCCAAGACCACCTTCTTCGCGGGCGGCGAGGGGGCCAAGGTCTCCGGGCGCGTCCTCGGCGAGGTCCTCGACGTCACCCTGCGCCTCCTGCACCCGATCGTGCCCTTCGTCACGGAGACGCTGTGGACCACGCTGACCGGCAAGGAGTCGGTCGTCGTCGCCGACTGGCCGGCCGACTCCGGGTTCCGTGACCCGGCCGCCGAGCGGGAGATCGAGCACGTCCAGCAGGTCGTCACGGAGGTCCGCCGCTTCCGCGCCGACCAGGGGCTCCAGCCGGGCCAGAAGGTCCCCGGCCGGCTCGACCTGTCCGCGACCCCGCTCGCCGCGCACGAGGCGGCGATCCGGCAGCTGCTGCGCCTCCAGGAGGAGGGCGACGCCTTCCAGGCCACCGCGACCCTGCCGGTCGCGGGCGCCACGGTCGCCCTCGACCTGTCCGGCACGATCGACGTCCCGGCCGAGCGCAAGCGGCTCACGAAGGACCGGGACGCGGCGGAGAAGGAGAAGCAGCAGGCCACGGCGAAGCTCGGCAACGAGGCGTTCCTCGCCAAGGCCCCCGACAACGTGGTCGACAAGATCCGTGGCCGGCTGGCCAAGGCGGAGGCCGACATCGCGCGCATCACCGCCCAGCTCGCGGCGCTCCCGGAGGGCTGAGCGGCCCCCGGCGGCCGGTCCACGGGGCGGGGCGACATCCGTGTCGTACCCGCTCCGTAGACTGGCCCCGTGAGCCAGCACCAGCCCGACCAGCCAGACCAGCCCGGCGCGTACGACGACGACTTCCACGAGATCGTGCACGCCGAGACGACCCGCGACCCCGACCTCGCCGTCATCGAGGCCGGCAGCCGTACGCTCCGCGCCCAGGCGGGCCTCCCGCAGGGGGACGGCGTCCCGGCGCGGCCCGCCGACCCGGAGGTCGACAAGGCGCTGCGCGCCGTCGAGCGGGAGCTGGCCGGCCGCTGGGGCGAGACCAAGCTGGAGCCGTCGGTCACCCGTATCGAGGCGCTGATGGACGTGCTCGGCGACCCGCAGCGGGCGTATCCGTCGATCCACATCACCGGCACCAACGGCAAGACGTCGACCGCCCGGATGATCGAGGCGCTGCTCGGCGCGTTCGACCTGCGCACCGGGCGTTACACCAGCCCGCACGTGTCGTCGGTGACCGAGCGGATCAGCCTGGACGGGGAACCGATCCGGCCCGAGCTGTTCATCGAGACGTACGAGGACATCAAGCCGTACGTCGACATGGTGGACGCCGCCCAGGACTACCGGCTGTCGTTCTTCGAGGTGCTCACCGGCATGGCGTACGCGGCCTTCGCGGACGCCCCGGTGGACGCGGCGGTGGTCGAGGTCGGCATGGGCGGCACCTGGGACGCGACGAACGTCATCGACGCGACGGTGGCCGTGGTCACCCCCATCGACCTGGACCACACCGACCGGCTCGGCTCCACACCGGGCGAGATCGCCGTGGAGAAGGCCGGGATCGTCAAGCCGGGCGCGACGGTCGTGCTGGCGCAGCAGCCGGTGGACGCGTCGCAGGTGATGCTGAAGCGGGCCGTCGACGTCGACGCGACGGTGGCGCGCGAGGGCATGGAGTTCGGGATCGTCTCCCGCGAGGTCGCGGTCGGCGGGCAGATGCTGACGCTGCGCGGCCTCGGCGGCGAGTACGGGCAGATCTTCCTCCCGCTGCACGGCGCCCATCAGGCGCACAACGCGGTGGTGGCGCTGGCGGCGGTGGAGGCGTTCTTCGGCGTCGGCGCCGAACACGCCCGGGTGATGGACGTGGACACGGTGCGCGCGGCGTTCGCCTCCGTGGTGTCGCCGGGCCGGCTGGAGGTCGTACGGCGCTCGCCGACCGTGGTCCTGGACGCGGCGCACAACCCGGCGGGCGGGCGGGCCGCGGCCGAGGCCATCGGTGAGGCGTTCGGCTTCAGCAGACTGATCGGCGTGGTCGGGGCGAGCGCGGGCAAGGACGTCCGGGGGTTCCTCGAAGCCCTGGAGCCGGTCTGCGCGGAGGTCGTGGTCACGGAGAACTCCAGCGACCGGGCGCTGGGCGCGGACGATCTGGCGGCGGTGGCCGTCGAGGTGTTCGGCGGCGACCGGGTGCAGGTCGAGCCCCGGCTGGACGACGCGCTGGAGGCGGCGATCACGCTCGCCGAGGAGGACGGGGAGTACGCGGGCGCCGGGGTGCTGGTGACCGGTTCGGTGATCACGGTCGGCGAGGCCCGGCTGCTTCTGGGAAAGGCGTGACCGCATGCGTACGCTCTGCGCGTCGACACTGATCGGCGAGTTCTTCGTGATCGGGTTCGCCGGGCTCGTCGCCATGAAGTCCGACGACCTGTCGATGACGGCGGTGTGGACGGTCTGCGGTGTCGCGATGCTGCTGTCCCTGCTGCTGTGCGGGACGATCACCCGCCCCGGCGGGGTCGCGCTCGGCTGGGCGTTCCAGATCGCGCTGGTCGCGGGTGGTTTCGTGGTGCCGGTGATGTTCTTCCTGGGGGTGCTCTTCGGGGCGCTGTGGGGGGCCTCCGTCCACTACGGGCGCAAGATCGACGCGGCGAAGGCCCGTTGGGCGGAGCAGGCGGCGACGGGGGCACCGAGCTGAGCCCGGTTCCTGACGCACCCGGGTGAGGACCGGTTACGGCACGTCCCGCAAGCACCTGTAGCCTCACACCACTTCACCCGTTTGCCCGTAGCGCACGCCCACAAGGAGCCGCACACCATGACCCAGCGCACTCTCGTCCTGCTCAAGCCGGACGCCGTCCGCCGCGCTTTGGTGGGAGAGATCATCGGCCGCATCGAGCGCAAGGCCGGCTGGAGCATCACCGCGCTGGAGATGCGGACCCTCGACGGCGCGACGCTGGAGCAGCACTACGGCGAGCACCGGGGCCGCCCGTTCTACGAGCCGCTGATCGAGTTCATGGCGTCGGGCCCGGTCGTCGCGCTGGTCGTGGAGGGTGAGCGGGTCATCGAGGGCGTCCGCGCGCTGGCGGGTCCCACTGACCCGATCGCCGCAGCGCCGGGGTCCATTCGGGGGGACTTCGGAACGATTGTCCGGGAGAACCTGATCCACGCCTCGGACTCCGAGGAGTCCGCCATTCGGGAACTGAAACTTTTCTTTCCCGAGCACTGAAAGACACCCCTTATCCTGGTCTTTCCTGATCGCATGTCAGCCGGATCGCGCCGAGTGCGCCTGCGGCGACCGGCGGAATTCGGGCGCACCCGGCATATGCGGAGCCAGATCGGGAACGCATGGCCCCGACACATCGTCACCTTTATTAGAGGTGGATCTACCGCGCCGCGTCAGCACGGGCGGCACTACGATGGAAGCCTCCACGCCACAGCATCCACTTCGCCATCCTGAAAAGCCGTCAACGCTTCGATTTGGGAAGGCCAGACGCATCCTCATGGGGAACAAGATGTCGTTCATCGGCCGTGACATGGCTGTCGACCTCGGGACCGCCAACACGCTGGTGTACGTCAGGGGCCGGGGGATCGTGCTCAACGAGCCGTCCGTCGTCGCCATCAACACCAACACCGGCGGCATCCTCGCGGTCGGCGCCGAAGCGAAGAAGATGATCGGCCGGACACCGGGCAACATCGTTGCCGTCCGGCCGCTGAAGGACGGCGTGATCGCCGACTTCGAGATCACCGAGCGCATGCTGCGCTACTTCATCCTCAAGATCCACAAGCGCCGCTACCTGGCCCGCCCGCGGGTCGTCGTCTGTGTGCCCTCCGGCATCACGGGAGTCGAGCGGCGCGCCGTCATCGAGGCGTCCACGCAGGCCGGCGCCCGCCAGGTGCACATCATCGAGGAGCCCATGGCCGCCGCCATCGGCTCGGGCCTCCCCGTCCACGAGGCGACCGGCAACATGGTCGTGGACATCGGCGGCGGCACCACCGAGGTCGCCGTGATCTCGCTCGGCGGCATCGTCACCGCGCAGTCCATCCGGGTCGCCGGCGACGAACTCGACAACGCGATCATCCAGCACATCAAGAAGGAGTACTCGCTCCTCCTCGGTGAGCGCACCGCCGAACAGATCAAGATCACCATCGGTTCGGCCTACGACCTGGAGAAGGAAGAGCACACCGAGATCCGGGGCCGCGACCTGGTGTCCGGGCTGCCGAAGACCGTCGTCATCTCGGCCGCCGAGGTCCGCAAGGCCATCGAGGAGCCCGTCAACGCCATCGTGGACGCGGTGAAGACGACACTCGACAAGTGCCCGCCGGAGCTGTCCGGCGACGTGATGGACCGGGGCATCGTCCTCACCGGCGGCGGCGCCCTGCTGCGCGGCCTCGACGAGCGGCTGCGCCGGGAGACCGGTATGCCCATCCACATCGCCGAGGACCCGCTGGACTCGGTGGCCCTCGGTTCCGGAAAGTGCGTCGAGGAGTTCGAGGCGCTCCAGCAGGTGCTGGACGCGTCGCCGCGCAGGTAGGACGTTTCCGCGCGGAACGGGGGCGTGCCCGCCGTTCCGCGCGGATCGTGACAAGGCGGATCGTGACACGAACGAATATCTCCCCGGGCCCGACGGATCCGGGGGGACAACTCCGGGGGAACGCCGACGGCCCCGCCGGTGGAACGTTGATATACAGACAAGACCAATCCGATGTGCCCGTGGAGACAAATCCCCCGCGGATGATTCCCGCGATCGGCACGACAATTTCCGACGAGGCATTCCAACGAGGAAGGCACGGCCGCCGCACGTGAGGGACACACGAGAGAGCCGGCTGCTCCTGGTGCTGCTGATCGCCATCGCGTTCGCACTGATCACGGTGGATATCCGCGGCGGAGAGGCGTCACCCGTCGACGGTGCCCGCCAGGCCGCCGCCTCGGTCTTCGGACCGGTGCAGAACGGCGTCGCGAAGGCCGTCGACCCGGTCGGCAACGCCATCGGCGCCGTACGGGACTCCGGTGAGAGACACGACCGGGTGACCCTGCTGGAGCGCGAGAACGCGGCGCTCAAGCAGCGGCTCGGCAGCGACGACCGCAACCGCAGCCGGGTCAGGGAGCTGGACAAGCTCCTCAGGACGGCGGGCGCCGGCCAGTACGGCATCAAGGCGGCCGAGGTCATCGCCATAGGAGCGGCCCAGGGCTTCTCCTGGACCGTGACCATCGACGCGGGCACCGACGACGGCCTCAAGCGCGACATGACCGTACTGAACGGCGACGGGCTCGTCGGCCGCGTCACCACCGTCGGCCCCAGCACCGCGACCGTCCTGCTCGCCAACGACCCGGACTTCACCGTCGGCACCCGGATGGAGAAGTCCGACGAACTGGGCTTCGCCACCGGCCAGGGCGACCAGCCGCTCAACGTGCAGCTCCTCAACGGCAAGGCCAAGGTGAGGAACGGCGACCGGCTGGTCACCTTCGGCTCCAGCAAGGACCGGCCGTTCGTCCCCGGCGTACCGGTCGGCCAGGTCGTCCGCGTCGACCCCGCGGGCGGCGACCTCACCCGGGACATCTACGTCCGCCCGTACGTCGGCTTCACCAAGCTGGACATCGTCGGCGTCGTCGTCCAGGCGCCCCGCGACGACCCCCGCGACATGGTCCTTCCGACCAAGCCCGCCAAGCCCAAGCCCACCCCGACCGTCACCGTCACGGCCACCCCGCCGCCGGGAGGCCAGAACCCGCAGGGCGACGGCCAGGTCACCGAGCAGGAGTAGAGCTGATCCCCATGCGCCTCAACCGGATGCTGCTCTCCGTCACCCTCGTCGTGGTCGCGCTGGTCCTCCAGGTGTGCGTACTGGCCCGGCTCCAACTCCCCGGCGCCGTACCCGATCTGCTGCTCCTCGTCGTCGTCGCGCTCGCCCTGGTCTACGGCCATGTCAGCGGCGCGCTCATCGGCTTCGGCGCCGGGCTCCTCGCCGACATCGCGCCGCCCGCCGACCACGCCGCCGGACGCTACGCGCTGGTGCTCTGCCTGATCGGCTACCTCGCCGGACTCGCCAAGCCCGACAACGGCCAACTGCGCACCGCGCTGGGCCCGATGGTCGTGGTCGTCGGCGCGGCCGTCAGCACGACCCTGCTGTACGCGGGGGTCGGCGCCCTCGTCGGCGACACCGCCGCCCGCCATGTCGGCCTGTCCAACCTGGTGATCACCGCGGCCATCTACGACCTGCTGCTGGCCCCGTTCACCGTCCCGCTGATCATGGCCCTGGCCAGACGCGCGGAGAACGACCCGCTCGCCGACACGTCGAGCGGCGGCACCGACGTCGCCTCCGGCTGGCTGGCGACGGGCACCGGACTGAAGATCGGCAACCAGCGCGGCGGACTGCGGATGAAGGCGGCCCGCTCCCGCGCGGCACGGGCCGGACGGATCAAGGGGGTCAAACGACTGTGAGCAACATTCCGGAGACCGGACGGACACCCAGGGTCCAGATCCGGCTCGTCGTCATCCAGGTCCTCGTCTTCTCCCTCCTGCTCACCCTCGGCGGACGGCTCTGGTACCTCCAGGTCCGCAACGGCGCGGAGTACACGGACGAGGCGAAGAACAACCATGTGCAGCAGGTCGTCCAGCCGGCCGTACGCGGCTCGATCCTCGACTCGCAGGGCGTCCCGCTCGCCGACAACGAGACCCGTCTCGTCGTCTCCGCCAGCCGCACCGAACTGCTGAAGATGAAGGACAACGGGACGGCCGTCCTCACCCGGCTGGCCGGCATCCTCGGCATGAAGCCCAAGGACGTCCACGACAAGGTCCGGCTCTGCGACAGCGAGACACCCCAGCCCTGCTGGAACGGCTCGCCCTACCAGCCGATCCCGGTCACCGACGAGGCCACCACCCAGCAGGCCCTCCAGATCCGGGAACGCGCCGAGGACTTCCCCGGCATCACCGCCGAACCGACCGCCGTACGCCGCTACGCCTCGCCCGCCAAGGCCAACACCGCCCAGGTGCTGGGCTATCTCTCGCCGGTCACCGACGAGGAGATCACCAAGGCGCAGGACACCGACTCGCCGTTCCTCCGCTCCGACCAGGTCGGCCGCTCCGGGCTGGAACGCACGTACGACAAGTACCTGCGCGGCGACGCGGGCGTCACCCGCTACGAGGTCGACAACCTCGGCCGGGTCATCGGCCAGGCCAGGAGCGACAAGGCGGAGCCGGGCTCCAACATCGTCACCTCCATCGACGCGCGGGTGCAGGCCGTCGCCGAGTACGAGCTCCACGAGGCGATGAAGGCCGCGCGCAAGGAGCACGACCGCAACACCAACGAGAACTACAAGGCCGACGCGGGCGCGGTCGTCGTGCTGGAGTCCAAGACCGGCCGGGTCGTGTCGATGGCCTCCCAGCCGACGTACGACCCGAACGCCTGGGTCGGCGGCATCTCCGCGAAGGACTACGCCAAACTCACCAGCAAGAAATCCAACTTCCCGCTGCTGAACCGGGGTATCCAGTCGCAGGCCGCGCCCGGCTCGGTCTTCAAGGTCGTCTCGTCCACGGCGGCGGTCAAGGCCGGTTACGACTTCAACGGCAGCTACCCGTGCCCGAGTTCGTACTCCATCGGCAGCCAGGTCTTCAAGAACTTCGAGTCCCAGGGCTACGGCAGCATCGACCTCGGCCGCGCACTGGAGGTCTCCTGCGACACCGTCTTCTACGGGCTCGCGCACAAGGAGTGGCAGAAGGACGGCGGCACCAAGCCCAGAAAGGGCGCCAAGGACTGGTTCTACACGACCGCCAAGCAGTTCGGGCTCGCCAAGGAGACCGGCATCGACCTCCCCAACGAGGTCACGGGCCGTATCCCGGACCGCAAGTGGAAGCAGGCCTTCTGGGAGGCCAACAAGGCCGGCTGGTGCAAGCAGGGCAAGAAGGGCGGCACGTACGTCGAGCAACTGGCGTACGAGGGCTGCCTCGAAGGCAACCGGATGCGCGCCGGTGACGCGGTCAACTACTCGATCGGCCAGGGCGACACGCTCGTCACCCCGATCCAGATGGCCACGATCTACGCGGCGATCGCCAACGGCGGCACCCTGCACGCCCCCACCGTCGGCAAGGCGATCATCAGCCCCGACGGCCGGAGCGTCCAGGAGATCAAGCCGGCGTCGCAGGCCAAGCTGCCCGTCGACGGCACGCTCCGCGACCAGCTCGACAAGGCCCTGGCGGGCGTCGCGACCACCGGTTCGGCCGCCTGGCGGTTCGGCGGCTGGCCGCAGGACAAGATCCCGATGCACGCCAAGACCGGTACGGCGGAGGTCTACGGCAAGCAGACGACCTCGTGGTTCGCCTCGTACACCGAGGACTACACGATCGTGATGACGATCTCCCAGGGTGGTACGGGCTCCGGGGCCTCCGGTCCCGCCGTCCGCAACATCTACGAGGCGATGTACGGCCTCGACGAGAAGGGCGGGCAGAACGTGAAGAAGGCTCTGCTGCCCAAGCCGCGCACCGCCCTGCCGAAGATCCAGCCCGACGGCTCGATCGACGCGCCGGAGGTCAAGCCGTACGTACCGGACAAGACCCCGCTGGACGGCAACGAGATCGCGCCCGCCGGTGACAACAACGGGCCGGTGACGGGGGACCCCGACACCGCGGGGCCGGACCCGGACGAACAGGGACGGACCTCGGGCGACATCGGACAGCTCGCGGGACCGCCCGCGCGAAGGGACTGACACATGGCCGGCACCGGCGGATTCTCCGTCTCCGGATACGGTCCCGGCGAGCGCGGGCTGTGGGCGACGCTCGCCGCCCGTGACTCGATGGCGCGGCGGCTGGACTGGCCGCTGATGTTCTCCGCGCTCGCGCTGTCCGCCGTCGGATCGGTGCTCGTCTGGTCGGCGACCCGCAACCGTACGGACCTCAACCAGGGCGACCCGTACTACTTCTTCTTCCGCCACGTCCTGAACACCGGTATCGGGCTGGCCCTGATGATCGGCACCATCTGGCTCGGCCACCGCACCCTGCGCGGCGCGGTGCCCGTGCTCTACGGCATCTCCGTGGTGCTGGTGCTGCTGGTCCTCACCCCGCTCGGCGCCACCATCAACGGCGCGCACGCCTGGATCGTGCTCGGCGGCGGCTTCACCCTCCAGCCGTCGGAGTTCGTGAAGATCACCATCATCCTGGGCATGGCGATGATGCTCGCGGCCCGGGTCGACGCGGGCGACCAGGTCCATCCGGACCACCGGACGGTCGCCAAGTCCCTGGGCCTGGCGGTCATCCCGATCGTGATCGTCATGATGATGCCGGACCTCGGCTCGGTGATGGTCATGGCGATGATCGTGCTCGGCGTGCTGCTGGCCTCCGGGGCGTCCAACCGGTGGATCTTCGGGCTGATCGGCACCGGGATCGCGGGCGCCGTCGCGGTCGCCGCGCTCGGTGTGCTCGACGAGTACCAGATCAACCGCTTCGCCGCCTTCGCCAACCCGGAGCTGGACCCGGCGGGCGTCGGCTACAACACCAACCAGGCTCGGATCGCCATCGGTTCGGGCGGACTGACCGGCACCGGACTCTTCAAGGGCTCCCAGACCACCGGCCAGTTCGTGCCCGAGCAGCAGACCGACTTCGTCTTCACCGTGGCGGGCGAGGAACTGGGCTTCCTCGGCGCCGGGCTGATCCTGGTGCTGCTCGGCGTGGTGCTGTGGCGGGCGTGCCGGATCGCCCGGGAGACGACCGAGCTGTACGGGACGATCGTGGCGGCCGGGATCATCGCCTGGTTCGCGTTCCAGTCCTTCGAGAACGTCGGGATGACGCTGGGCATCATGCCGGTGGCGGGGCTGCCGCTGCCGTTCGTGTCGTACGGAGGCACGTCGATGTTCGCGGTGTGGATCGCGGTCGGCCTGCTCCAGTCGATCAGGGTCCAGCGGCCGATAACGGCGTGATCCGCCGGACAGGACCTGTCGCGGGAGTCGCCGTCCGGCGGCCCCCGCGATTACCTTTGTACAGATGGCTGAGACACAGCGAGAGATCGAACGCAAGTACGAACTCACGGGGCCGGCGGACGGCGGAGCCGTACCGGACGGGCCATCCGCCCTGCCGGACCTCACCCGGGCCGCCGGCGTCACGGCCGTCAGCCCGCGGGGCGTCACCGAACTCGACGCCGTCTACTACGACACCCCCGACCAGCGACTGACCACCGGCCGCCTCACCCTGCGCCGCCGGACCGGCGGCGGTGACGAGGGCTGGCACCTGAAATTCCCCGTCGGCGGCGACGCCCGCGACGAGATCCACGCCCCGCTCTCCGACACCCTCCCCGACGAACTCGCCGCGCTGGTGCGCTCCCGGGTCCGGGGCGCCTCGCTCCTGCCCGTCGTACGGCTGCGCACCGCACGAGACATCAGCCTGCTGACCGACGCGTCCGGGCGGACCCTCGCCGAGGTGGCCGTGGACACCGTCCACGCCGAACGCCTCCCCGCCGGCACCGGCAGCGCCCGCTGGTCCGAGATCGAGGTCGAACTGGCCGACGGCGGCGACCCGGCACTCCTGGACGCCGTCGAGAAGGTGCTCCGCAAGGCGGGCGTACGCCGGTCGGCCTCCCCGTCCAAACTCGCCAGGGCCCTCGCCGAGACCGCGCCCGCCGAGGACGCGCCGCGCGGAAAGAGGGCCGCCGGCGCGCCGCGCGGAAGGAGCACCGGCACCAAGACCGGGAAGAAAAGGCGCGCGAGCACTGACGGCGGCGCGCCGGTCACCGCCGGTGACCACGTCCTGGCCTATCTGCGCGAACAGGCCGACGCGATCCTCTCGTACGACCCCGCCGTCCGCCGCGACCTGCCCGACTCCGTCCACCAGCTGCGGGTCGCCACCCGCCGGATGCGCTCCGCCTTCCGCTCGTACCAGAAGGTGCTCGACCGCGACGCCACCCGCCCCATCGGCGCCGAACTGAAGTGGCTTGCCGGCGAACTGGGCGTCGACCGCGACCAGGAAGTCCTCGCCGAACGGCTCACCGCACGCGTCGACGCCCACGACACCACCCTCCTGCTCGGCCCGGTGCACGCCCGGCTCCGGATCTGGGCCGCCGACGGCCGCACCGACGCGCGCGCCCGGACCCTCGCCGTCCTCGACAGCGCCCGCTATCTGCGCCTGCTCGACTCGATCGAGACCCTCCTCGCCGACCCGCCGCTGCTCCCCGCGCGGGCCCGGAAGAAGCCGGGCAGGGTGCTGCCCCGGGCCGTCGTCAAGGACTACCGGCGCCTCGCCGGACGCGTCGAGCACGCGCTGGCGCTCACCCCCGGGGAGGAGCGCGACCTGGCGCTGCACGATGCCCGCAAGGCCGCCAAACGCGCCCGCTACGCCGCCGACGCGGCCAGGCCGGCGCTCGGTGGGCCCGCCAAGCGCTTCGCGAAGCGGATGAAGGCCGTCCAGAGCGTGCTCGGCGACCACCAGGACAGCGTCGTCGCCCGGGACTCCCTGCGCGACCTCGCCATCCAGGCGCACGCGGCCGGTGAGTCCGCGTTCATCTGGGGGCTGCTGTACGGCGAGGAGGAGATGCGGGCGGCGGACCGGGAGCGCGAACTGCCGCGCGTCTGGCGCCGGTCGGCGCGACGGAAACTCCGTACGGCACTGACGGCCTGACCACGGCGGCCCCCGGCCCCTCGGGGCCGGGCAGGCGTCCGGGCGGCGAGGGCCGGGTGGCGGCCGGGGTAGCCTGGATGGTCACCCCGTCACTCCGTCAGCCCACGAAAGTCGCCGTGATGTCTGCTGTTGAATCGGTCTTCCCACAGCTCGAAGCTCTGCTCCCGCATGTGCAGAAGCCGATCCAATACGTCGGTGGTGAGCTCAACTCCACCGTCAAGGACTGGGACGCGTGCGACGTCCGCTGGGCGCTGATGTACCCGGACGCGTACGAGGTCGGCCTGCCCAACCAGGGCGTCATGATCCTCTACGAGGTGCTCAACGAGCGCGAGGGCGTCCTCGCGGAGCGCACGTACAGCGTCTGGCCCGACCTCGAAGCGCTGATGCGTGAGCACCAGGTCCCGCAGTTCACGGTCGACGCGCACCGCCCCGTCTCCGCCTTCGACGTCTTCGGGCTCTCCTTCTCCACCGAACTCGGCTACACCAACATGCTCGCCGCGCTCGACCTGGCCGGGATTCCGCTCGACGCGGCGGACCGCACCGTCGATCACCCGATCGTGCTGGCGGGCGGCCACGCCGCGTTCAACCCCGAGCCGATCGCGAGCTTCATCGACTGCGCCGTCATCGGCGACGGCGAGCAGGCCGTCCTCCAGATCACCGACATCGTCCGGGCCTGGAAGGCGGAGGGCCGCCCCGGTGGCCGCGAGGAGCTGCTGCTGCGGCTCGCGAAGACCGGCGGGGTGTACGTCCCCGGCTTCTACGACGTCGAGTACCTGCCGGACGGCCGGATCGCCCGTACCGTCCCCAACCGCTCCGGCGTCCCCTGGCGGGTCTCCAAGCACACCGTCATGGACCTGGACGAGTGGCCGTACCCGAAGCAGCCGCTGGTCCCGCTCGCCGAGACCGTCCACGAACGGATGTCCGTGGAGATCTTCCGCGGCTGCACCCGGGGCTGCCGCTTCTGCCAGGCGGGCATGATCACCCGGCCCGTCCGGGAGCGCAGCATCACCGGCATCGGCGAGATGGTCGACAAGGGCCTGAAGGCCACCGGCTTCGAGGAGGTCGGCCTGCTGTCGCTGTCCTCCGCTGACCACAGCGAGATCGCCGACGTCGCCAAGGGCCTCGCCGACCGGTACGAGGCGGACAAGATCGGCCTGTCCCTCCCGTCCACCCGCGTCGACGCCTTCAACGTCGACCTCGCCAACGAACTCACCCGCAACGGCCGCCGCTCCGGCCTCACCTTCGCCCCCGAGGGCGGCTCCGAGCGGATGCGCAAGGTCATCAACAAGATGGTCTCGGAGGAGGACCTGATCCGTACGGTCTCCACCGCGTACGGCAACGGCTGGCGCCAGGTGAAGCTCTACTTCATGTGCGGGCTGCCGACGGAGACCGACGAGGACGTCCTCCAGATCGGCGACATGGCGGTCAACGTCATCGCCGAGGGCCGCCGGGTCTCGGGCCAGAACGACATCCGCTGCACCGTCTCCATCGGCGGATTCGTCCCCAAGCCGCACACCCCCTTCCAGTGGGCGCCGCAGCTGGGCGTCGAGGAGACAGACGCGCGGCTGCTGAAGCTCCGCGACAAGATCCGCGGCGACAAGAAGTACGGCCGCTCCATCGGCTTCCGCTACCACGACGGCAAGCCCGGCATCGTGGAGGGCCTCCTCTCGCGCGGCGACCGCCGGGTGGGCGCGGTGATCCGCGCGGTGTACGAGGACGGCGGCCGGTTCGACGGCTGGCGCGAGCACTTCAGTTACGACCGCTGGATGACCGCCGCCGCGAAGACGCTCCCCGAGGCCGGCCTGGACGTCGACTGGTACACCACCCGCGAGCGCACCTACGAGGAGGTCCTGCCCTGGGACCACCTGGACTCCGGTCTCGACAAGGACTGGCTCTGGGAGGACTGGCAGGACGCGCTGGACGAGACCGAGGTCGAGGACTGCCGCTGGACGCCGTGCTTCGACTGCGGGGTGTGCCCGCAGCTCGACCTCGACATCCAGATCGGCCCGACGGGCAAGAAGCTGCTGCCGCTGACGGTCGTGAAGTAGCGCACGTGAAGTAGCGCACGACGCGAGGGCGCGAGGGACGCGGGGGCCACGGCGGAGGCGGGACCGGTCGCACGCGGTGTTCCGGGCCCGGCGGCCCGGACGTGGAATACGTCCCGGCGGCGGGGAGTGCGCCGCCGTCCGGCGGGGAAGCAGTCCGGCAGATCCGCCGGGACGCCCGGTGTGCCCCCGGCCGGGAGCTCCCCCCCGGCCGAGCCTGTGAAGGGTCCGGTCGGCCGGGCGCGTACGCTGGGTAGTACAACGACCGTCCCCGGCGTGGTACCCGCACCCGAGATCTCCCCGCGCGAGCGGGTGTGAGCCGGGTTTCCGGGGCCGACCGCCCGGTCGGCCGCGCGTTTGAGGGTGTGCGCCACCGCGCGCACCCCGCACCGAGGAGAAGAACCACTGGGCAAGCGACAGCCCGAAGGCCCCCCGCCCGCGCCGGCGGTGCAGCGCATCCGATTGCGTTACACCAAGCGTGGCCGCCTCCGGTTCACCAGTCACCGCGACTTCCAGCGCGCCTTCGAGCGCGCGTTGCGCCGGGCCGACGTCCCCATGGCGTACTCGGCGGGCTTCACCCCGCACCCCAAGGTGAGCTACGCCAATGCCGCACCCACCGGCACGGGCAGCGAGGCCGAGTATCTGGAGATCGCCCTCGTGACGGCGCGCGACCCCCACACCCTGCGCGAACTGCTGGACGAGTCGCTGCCCACCGGGCTCGACATCATCGACGCCGTCGAGGCCCGCACCTCGGGCCTCGCCGACCGGCTCACCGCCTCCGAGTGGGAGCTGCGGCTCGACGGGGTGGAGCACGAAGCGGCCGAACGGGCCGTGACCGCGTTCCTCGCCGCCGAGGTGGTGGAGGTGGAGCGCCGCGCGAAGAACGGGATGCGTACGTTCGACGCGCGGGAAGCCGTCGTGGAGCTGCGGGTGCTTCCTCCCGAGGCCGATAGGCCCCGGGGCGGGCCCTGTGCGATACTGCGGCTGGTTGTACGGCACGTGACACCCGCCGTGCGACCCGACGACGTCCTTTCCGGTCTCCGAGCTGTGGCCGACCTGGCGCCGCCGGTCCCCGCAGCGGTGACCAGGCTGGCGCAGGGGCTCTTCGACGAGGAGTCCGGAACGGTGACCGACCCGCTCGCGCCCGACCGCGAGGCAGTCACGGCAGCGCCTTCCACGGCCGCCGGACCCGCCGCCGCGAAGACGCCGGAAGGTGCGGTCCCCGCGTAGGGACGGTTGTTGTAGCGCGGTCCTGGACTCGGGAGCCACCTGGGTCGGACGGCGTGCTGACCACGAAGACTTTCGCCAGGCCGTACGGACAACGCGTCCGTACGGAACCGGCGACCCAGACATAACAGCTCCTGTGCGGCGCCCGCGCCCCGGACGGCGGCACCGCGCCTCAGCGCGGGCCGCGGCCGGACCGGATCAAGGCGCGGCGCCCGGGAGCGTGACGGGAGAACCGCCCGCATGTCCCAGAACGAGCCCGGTACGAACCGGGACACCGACGAAGAACTGAACAGCCCCAGCGACACGCTGCCGCCGCGCCGCAGGCGCCGCGCCGCGTCGCGCCCGGCCGGACCGCCCTCCGCGGCGGCC
Organism: Streptomyces sp. NBC_01498; assembly: GCF_036327775.1. Classification (NCBI taxonomy): domain Bacteria; kingdom Bacillati; phylum Actinomycetota; class Actinomycetes; order Kitasatosporales; family Streptomycetaceae; genus Streptomyces; species Streptomyces sp. NBC_01498. Next base: position 5,042,206 of record NZ_CP109598.1, read on the forward strand.
GAGAGCACCGAGGGGACGACGATCACGGCGAGCGCGCCGGAGGACGCCCCGGCGGGTGCCGAGGAGGCCGCGCCGCCGCGTGCCCGCCGCCGGGCCACCCGTAAGGCCACCGCTCCCGCGGAGATCGTGGCCGAGCCCACCGCCGAGGTCGCGGCTCCCGAGACACTCGCCGAACCGCCGGCCGAGGACGCGGCGCCGCCGCGTGCGCGCCGCCGGGCGACCCGTAAGGTCGCCGCCCCGGCCGAGGCCGTCGCCGAGCCGGTGGTCGAGCCGGTGGTGGAGGCCGCCGCCGTGGAGACGGTCGCCGAACCGGTGGCCGAGGCCGCCGCCGAGGAGGCCGCGCCGCCGCGTGCGCGCCGCCGGGCGACCCGTAAGGTCGCCGCCCCCGCCGAGAGCGTGCCGGAGCCCGTCGCGGAGACGGTCGCCGAGCCCGTGGCCGAGGCCGCCGCCGAGCCGGTGGCCGAGGAGGCCGCGCCGCCGCGTGCCCGCCGCCGGGCCACCCGTAAGGTCGCCGCCCCCGCGCCCGTCGAGGACGGGGAGAGCGACGCGACCGTACCGGGCGAGACGCTCCCCGCGGACGTCGTCACCCAGATCACCGCCGACGAGGCCCAGGTCGAGGCGGCCGAGAAGGCCGCCACCCGGGGCCGTTCCCGGCGCCGGGCCACCGCGCCCGAGGCCGCCGTGGCCGAGCAGCCGAAGTCCGAGCCCGCCGCCGAGCCGAGGGCGCGCAAGGCCGAGCAGCGCGACACGTCCAAGCCGTCCGCCGCGCGTGAGCCGGAGGCCGAGGCGCCGGAGCGTTCGCGCCGCCGCGCCGCCCGGCCCGCCGTCGCCGTCTTCCAGGCGCCGGTCTTCGCCGAGCCGATGTTCCAGACCCCCGAGACGGCCGCCGCGATGGCCGCCGCCGGTTACGGGGACGACGACGAACTCGACATCGAGGACGTCGAGGACGAGCCGGCGGCCGTCGCGCCCGCCCCCGAGCCGACGGGCCGCCGCCGGCGCCGTCGTCGCGGCGAGGCCGCCGAGGCGCCCGAGGCCGCGCCCGCGCCGCCCGCCGCCGAGCGGGACACCGACGACTCCGCCGCCGAGGAGTCCGCCGAGGCCGACGAGCCGGCGGAGTCCGAGGACACCGACGAGTTCGACCGCCCGTCGCGCCGCCGCCGCAGGGGCGGCCGTCGCCGCCGCCGCGGTGAGTCCGCCGAGAACGACGAGCAGTCGGACGAGCACCACGACGAGGCCGAGAACGAGGACGAGGCCGGCGCCGACCCGGACGCCGCCGACGGCGACGACCAGGACGACGACGACTCCGCGACCCAGTCGGGCGGCGGCGGAAGCAGCAGCAGCCGCCGTCGGCGCCGCAGGCGCCGCCGCAGCGGTGACGGCGGCTCCGACAACGAGAACAACGGCGTGGACGACCCGGAGCGTACGGTCGTCAAGGTCCGGGAGCCCCGGGAACGCCGTACGAAGGACACCGAGCCCGGCACCGGCGTGGACGAGGTCCAGTCCATCAAGGGCTCGACCCGGCTGGAGGCGAAGAAGCAGCGCCGCCGCGAGGGCCGCGAGCAGGGCCGCCGCCGGGTGCCGATCATCACCGAGGCGGAGTTCCTGGCGCGCCGCGAGGCCGTCGAACGGGTGATGGTCGTCCGGCAGAACGGCGAGCGCACCCAGATCGGCGTCCTCGAGGACAACGTGCTGGTCGAGCACTACGTCAACAAGGAGCAGGCCACCAGCTACGTCGGCAACGTCTACCTGGGCAAGGTCCAGAACGTCCTGCCGTCCATGGAGGCCGCGTTCGTCGACATCGGCAAGGGACGCAACGCCGTCCTGTACGCCGGTGAGGTCAACTTCGAGGCGCTGGGCATGTCCGGCGGCCCGCGCCGCATCGAGACCGCGCTCAAGTCCGGCCAGTCGGTCCTCGTCCAGGTGACGAAGGACCCGATCGGCCACAAGGGCGCGCGTCTCACCAGCCAGGTCTCGCTGCCCGGCCGGTACCTCGTGTACGTCCCCGAGGGCTCCATGACCGGCATCAGCCGCAAGCTCCCGGACACCGAGCGGGCGCGGCTGAAGACCATCCTGAAGAAGATCGTCCCCGAGGACGCGGGCGTCATCGTCCGTACGGCCGCCGAGGGCGCGAGCGAGGACGAGCTGCGCCGTGACGTCGAGCGCCTCCAGTCGCAGTGGGACGACATCCGCAAGAAGACGAAGAACGGCAACGCCCCGACGCTGCTCTACGGTGAGCCGGACATGACCGTCCGGGTCGTGCGCGACATCTTCAACGAGGACTTCACCAAGGTCATCGTCAGCGGTGACGAGGCGTGGCGCACCATCCACGGGTACGTGGAGCACGTGGCGCCCGACCTGTCCGACCGGCTCAACCGCTGGACGAGCGAGGTCGACGTCTTCGCCTCGTACCGCATCGACGAGCAGCTGATGAAGGCGCTGGACCGCAAGGTCTGGCTGCCGAGCGGCGGCTCGCTGGTGATCGACAAGACCGAGGCCATGATCGTGGTCGACGTCAACACCGGGAAGTTCACCGGCCAGGGCGGCAACCTGGAAGAGACCGTCACCCGGAACAACCTGGAGGCGGCCGAGGAGATCGTGCGCCAGCTGCGGCTGCGCGACCTCGGCGGCATCGTCGTCATCGACTTCATCGACATGGTTCTCGAATCCAACCGGGACCTGGTGCTGCGGCGGCTGCTGGAGTGCCTCGGCCGGGACCGTACGAAGCACCAGGTGGCCGAGGTCACCTCGCTGGGCCTGGTCCAGATGACCCGTAAGCGGGTCGGCCAGGGGCTGCTGGAGTCGTTCTCCGAGACCTGTGTCCACTGCAACGGGCGTGGCGTGATCGTCCACATGGAGCAGCCGACCGGTACCGGTGGCGGCGGTGGCGGCAAGCGCGGGAAGAAGCGGCGCGGCGGGTCCGGGGCGGATCACGACCACGAGCACGAGCACGAGAGCGCCGAGGGTACGGACTCCGAGAGCGAGTCCGAGGCCGAGGTGGCGGCGGAGGTCGCCGCGCCGGTCGCGCTGGCCGCGCCCGAGTTCGTGCCCGACGAGGAGCTGTACAGCAGCGTCGCGGAGGCCGAGTCGGCCGCCCGTGGCGGGCGTTCGCGCCGCCGGGCCTCGCGCAAGGCGTCGGCCCCGGCCGGTTCGCCGAAGGCGGCGGAGCCCGAGCGGCGGGGCGGGGCCGACGAGCCGGCGGAGGTGCCGGCGCCGGTCGCGTCGTCCGTGCCGGTGGCCGAGCCCGAGGCCGTGGTGGAGGAAGTCGCTCCGCAGGGTCGTACGCGGCGCCGGGCCACCCGTAAGGCGTCGGCTCCGGCCGGTTCGCCGAAGGCGGCCGGGTCCGAGGAGCCGGCCGAGGTCGTCGTGGAGCCGGCGGCGCCGCCCGCGGCCGAACCGGCGGACGTCCAGCCCGAGCCGGTGACCGGTGGGTCCGCCGCCGAGGCTCCCGTCACCGACACGCCCGAGGCCGCGCCGCCGCGTGCGCGCCGCCGGGCGACCCGTAAGGCGTCGGCCCCGGCCGGTTCGCCGGCGGGCGCCGAGGAGGCGGCCGTCCTGGTGGTGGACTCGGCAGCGGAAACCGCCCGGACGGACGAATCGGCGGCCCCGGAATCCACGGGACACACCGACGAGTTCGCCGGTGGGCGCACCGGTGACGACGGTGCGGAATCCGCCGCTCCGGCCAAGAAGGCGACCCGTAAGGCCGCCAAGAAGGCCCCGGCCAAGAAGGCGGCGGCGAAGAAGACCGCCGCGAAGAAGACCACCGCCAAGAAGACCACCGCGAAGAAGACGACCACCAAGTCGGCGGCCAAGAAGACCTCGGCGGCCGAGCAGCAGACGGCTCCGGCCGTGTCGGTGTCCTCGGATGGGTGAGTCGCCGAACTGAACAAGTGATGACGGTCGTCTGAACGGCCCGTGTCCGCCTCTGGCATTCCAGTGGCGGACACGGGCCGTTTTGTTTCGGGATTGATGCACTTGGCGGTTAACGCGGCCGAAATTCGGTCGGAAATCCCTGATAATGTGACCGGCGGTCCCTCACCGTCGACAGTCTCCGCCCGGAATTCGCGGTCGGCGACCGGCCCGTACAGGGACCGGGACAGCGGTCCCACATTCCTGGCAGGGCGTCGGCCGTCGCGCCGCACGGGTACTCGCGGCCTCGTGAGACGCCCGCTGCACCCCAGACCTCTGCCCCAGAGAGCTTTCGCGGTGTTTCAAGGAGGACGACGTCCATGTCGAGCAGTGAAGTGCAGCCCATCCCCGCAGCCCGCCCGGTCATCGGGGAAGAAGAGATCGAGGCCGCGGTCCGTGTGCTGCGCACCGGACGGGTCGTCCAGGGGCCCGAGGTGGCCGCGTTCGAGGAAGGCTTCTCCGAACTGGTCGCCGGCCGCCACTGCGTGGCTGTGAACTCCGGCACATCGGCACTCCACCTGCTGCTGCTCGCCCTCGGTATCGGTCCGGGCGACGAGGTGATCGTGCCCTCGTTCTCGTTCGCCGCCTCCGCCAACGCGGTCCGCCTCGTCGGCGCCGACGTCGTCTTCGCCGACATCGAGCCCGGCAACTTCGGCCTCGACCCGGCCGCCGTCGAGGCCGCGATCACCCCGCGCACCGCCGCGATCATGCCGGTCCACCTGTACGGCAACCCGGCCTCGATGGACCGGCTGATGCCCCTCGCCGACAAGCACAAGCTCGCCGTCGTCGAGGACGCCTGCCAGGCGCACGCCGCCTCGCTGCACGGCACCCCGGTCGGCGCCTTCGGCTCCGGCGGCACCTTCAGCTTCTACCCGACGAAGAACATGCACTCCCTCGAGGGCGGCATGATCTCCACCGGTGACGCCGAGGTCGCCCGCACCCTGCGTCTGCTGCGCAACCAGGGCATGGAGCAGCGGTACGCCAACGAGATCGTCGGCGCCAACATGCGCCTCACCGACGTGGCCGCCGCCATCGGCCGGGTACAGCTCGGCAAGCTCCCCGGCTGGACCGAACGGCGCCGCGAGAACGCCGCGTACCTGAGCGCCAACATCACCGCGCCGGGCGTGGTGACCCCGCCGGTCGCCGAGGGCGCACACCACGTCTACCACCAGTACACCGTCCGGATCACCGGTGACCGCGACGCCGCCATGGCCGCGCTCACCGAGGCGGGCGTCGGCAACGCCGTGTACTACCCGACCCCCATCCACCGGCTGCGGCCGTTCTGGGAGCCGGACCAGAAGGCCGGACGCGACTGGGACCTGCCGGAGACCGAGCGGGCCGCCGCCGAGGTCGTCTCCCTCCCGGTGCACCCCTCGCTGTCCGAGGGCGACCTGGAGCGGATCGTCACCGCCGTGAACACGCTGGGAGAGAAGCTGTGACCACCGGGATACTGCGCGCCGGACTGATCGGTCTGGGCTCGATGGGGCGCCACCACGCACGCGTACTCGCGGGCCTCGACGGTGTGACGCTCGTCGGCGTCGTCGACCCGCTGGGCGACAAGAACGGGCTGGCCCAGGGCGCGCCCGTCCTGTCCACCGTCGAGGAACTCCTCGCGCTCGGTGTCGACTACGCCGTGATCGCCTGCCCGACCGCCCTGCACGAGGAGGTCGGCCTCCAGCTCGCCGAGGCCGGGGTCTGCGCGCTCATCGAGAAGCCGCTGGCCGACACCGTGGACGGCGCGCGCCGACTGGTCGAGGCGTTCGAGTCGCGCGACCTGGTCGCCGGCGTCGGGCACATCGAGCGCTGCAACCCGGCGCTGCGCAGCCTGCGTGCCCGGCTGGAGGCCGGTGAACTCGGCGACGTGTACCAGGTGGTGACACGCCGTCAGGGACCGTTCCCGCACCGCATCGCCGACGTCGGCGTGGTCAAGGACCTCGCCACCCACGACATCGACCTGACCGGCTGGGTGACCGGCCAGACGTACACGTCGATCTCCGCCCACACGGTGTCCAAGAGCGGCCGTCCGCACGAGGACATGGTCTCCGCCGTGGGCCGGCTCTCCGACGGGACGATGGTCAACCACCTCGTCAACTGGCTGAGCCCGCTCAAGGAACGTTTCACCTCGGTCACCGGCGAGCGCGGCTGCTTCATCGCCGACACGCTCACCGCCGACCTGACCTTCTACTCCAACGCCGCCGTGACGACCGAGTGGGAGGCGCTGCGCGCCTTCCGCGGCGTCGCCGAGGGCGACATGATCCGCTACGCCATCCCCAAGCGCGAGCCGCTGCTGGTGGAGCACGAGCTGTTCCGGGACGCGGTGCTCGGCAAGTCGCACGACATCTGCACCCTGCGGCAGGGACTGCGCACGGTCGAGGTGGCGGCGTCCGTCCTCGAGTCGGCCGCGAACGGCACGACCGTGGTACTTGAGACAGGAGACCCCGCAAGCCATGTCGGCTGACAATCTGGTGGCCCAGCGGAACGCGAGCTCACGCGGGCGGATCGTGATGCTCGTGGACAACGGCGTGAACGGTGACTCCAGAGTCCAGAAGGAAGCACGTTCGGCGGCGGCGGCCGGCTGGGACGTGATCCTGCTCGGCAAGTCGCCCACGAAGAGCGAGCAGACATGGCGCCTCGGGGACGCCGAGGTCAGGCTGCTGCCGGTGGCCAACCCCATGCACCGGCGCCGGTACGAGTACCGCCGCGCGATCCTGCGCGCCCCCCTCGCCTACCGGCCGGGGCCGCTCGCCGCGTACCGCAGGCAGAAGATGAAGGCGTGGCGCGCCGAGCTGAACCTCCGGCTCATCGAGGCCCGGCTGGCCGGTTCGGCCGTCCGGCGGCTGGCCCTGATCCCGCAGCGCCTCGCCTCCAACCTGATGAGCAAGTGGGTCGGGCTGCGCGCCCGGCAGGCACGCTCCCTGGAGCGCCGCCGCAAGGACATGACGTCTCCGCTGGACCGCTTCTCGACCTCCTTCTGGCAGCGCACGATGGGCGTGCGCGCCTGGCGGCGGCTCGACCCCTTCCTGTGGGACATCGAACTCGCCTACGGCAAGGTCATCGACGCCCTCGACCCGGATCTGATCCACGCGAACGACTTCCGCATGATCGGTGTGGGCGCGCGGGCGAAGCTGCGCGCCAAGGGCCGGGGCCGGGAGATCAAGCTGGTCTGGGACGCGCACGAGTTCCTGCCCGGCATCAAGCCGTGGAACCCGCACCCGCGCTGGCACATCGCCCAGATCGCGCACGAGAGCGAGTACGCGGCACACGCGGACGCCGTCACCACCGTCTCCGGGACGCTCGGCGAGATGCTCGTCGAACGCCACGGCCTGCCCGCCGCCCCCGAGGTCGTGCTCAACGCCCCGGACGCGGAGATCTCCCCGGAACAGGCCGCCGAGCCGGTGCCGGACCTGCGCGCCCTGTGCGGGATAGGACCCGACGTCCCGCTGACGGTCTACAGCGGCGCGGCGGCCCCGCAGCGCGGCCTCGACATCATGGTCGAGTCCCTTCCGCGACTGCCCGGCGTCCATGTGGCGTTCGTGGTGCTGCGGCCCACCTCGGAGTACATGAACTCGCTGCTGCTGAGGGCGGCCGAACTGGGCGTCGCGGAACGGGTCCACATCCTCCCGTACGTGCCGCACTACCAGGTCGTGCCGTTCCTCGCCGCGGCGGACATCGGGGTCATCCCGATCCACCACTGGCCCAACCACGAGATCGCACTGATCACCAAGTTCTTCGAGTACTCCCACGCCCGGCTGCCGTTCGTGGTGAGCGACGTGAAGACGATGGGGGAGATGGTCGCGAAGACGGGGCAGGGCGAGGTCTTCACCGCGGAGGACGTCTCGGACTACGTCCGCGCGGTCGAGGCGGTCCTCGCCGACCCCAAGCGGTACCGCGCGGTGTACGACGACCAGGGGCTGCTCGCCGAATGGACCTGGGAGGCGCAGGCCGAGATCCTCGACGGCGTCTACTCCCGGCTCCTGGGCCGCGCCCGGGGCACGGCCGAAGCCAGGGCGACCCGGGTGGCGGCATGAGCGCCGCGCCGGACGTCACGGTCGTGGTGGCCGTGTACAACACGATGCCGTATCTGACCGAGTGTCTGAACTCGCTCGTCGGACAGAGCATCGGTCTCGGGCGCCTGGAGATCGTGGCGGTGAACGACGGGTCGACCGACGACAGCGGCGCGGAACTCGACCGCTTCGCCGAGCGGTACCCCGGCACCGTCAAGGTGATCCACCAGACCAACAGCGGTGGCCCGGCGGCCCCCAGCAATCGCGCCCTGGAGATCGCCACCGGCCGTTTCGTGTACTTCGTCGGCTCCGACGACCACCTCGGCGAGGAGGCCCTGGAGCGCATGGTCGCCTGCGCCGACGAGCACGGGTCGGACGTGGTGGTCGGCAGGATGGTCGGCACCAACGGCCGTTACGTCCGGCAGACGCTCTACAAGAAGAGCGACCCGGACATCAGTCTGTACGACTCCGACCTGCCGTTCGCCCTGGCCAACACCAAGCTCTTCCGGCGCGAACTGGTCGAGAAGCACAAGCTGCGTTTCCCCGAGGACCTGCCGGTCGGCAGCGACCAGCCGTTCACCATCGAGGCGTGCGTCCGCGCGGAGCGGATCTCCGTCCTCGGCGACTACACGTACTACTACGCGGTGAAGCGCGGCGACGCGAGCAACATCACCTACCGCGCGAACCATCTGTCCCGGCTGCACTGCACCACCCGCATCATGCGGCACGCGGCGGAGCTGATCGAGGCGGGTCCCCGGCGTGACGCCGTGTTGAAGCGGCACTTCACCTGGGAGCTGGCCAAGCTGATCCAGGACGACTTCCTGCCGCTCGATGCCGCCACGCAGCGTGAACTGTGCGCGGGAATAGCGGAACTCGCCGACGACTACCTGACGGACGGCCTGCGCGACTCGCTCGACGTCAAGCGCCGGGTCCGGATCCTGCTGGCCCAGCGCGGTGCCGTGGCCGAACTCGGCAGGGCCATCGCCGACGAGGCCGGACACGGTGCGCCGCCGTTCCTGCTCGACGCCGGGCGGGCGTTCGCCGTCTACCCCGGCCTGCGCGACCCGGCCCTGCAACTGCCGGACCGTGGTTACGAGTTGGTGGGAGAGGCGGTCCCCGGCCGGCTGGCCGACGGGACGCGGCTGCTCTCCGCCGAATGGGAGCGGACCGGCGACACGCTGTTCGCCGTGTTCGCCGTACGGATCGGGATCACCGGACACACCGACTCCGCCGTGATCCGGCTGGCCCGCACCGCGATGCCCGCGAGCGCCGACAAGGCGGCGGCCCGCCGGCTGCCCGCCGGGCACGAACTCCCCGACGCCGTGGGCGAGTTCACCCGGATCCCGGAACCCGGTGGTGGGGGCGGCACCGTCCTGACCGCGCGGGTCCCGCTCCCGCCGGCCAAGGTCAAGGCGGGCGTCCGCGTCTACGTGGACGTGGCCGGCTCGACGTACGAGATCCCCGTCCGTACCCGTGGCCTGCCGATGCCGCTCGCCCGCCGCTGGGGCGACCGCGTCCCCTACCGCGCCTCGGCCAATGTGAATCCCAAGGGACGACTGGTGATCACCACCGCTCCGCTGTGGGAGCCGACACCGTCCTTCCGCGCGCGGGTGCGAAGCCTGCTGCCCCGGAACAAGAGGAAAGTAGCCCGATGAACATCTGTGTAGTCGCGCTCGGCAAGATCGGTCTGCCGCTCGCCGTGCAGTTCGCCGCCAAGGGCCACCGCGTCTTCGGCGCCGACGTCAACGAGAAGGTCGTCGACCTGGTCAACGCCGGTACGGAGCCGTTCCCCGGCGAGCACGACCTGGATGTCAAGCTCAAGCAGACGGTCGGCGCCGGGCTGCTGACGGCCACCACCGACACCGCCGCCGCCGTCGCGCAGTCCGACGCCGTCGTGGTCGTCGTCCCGCTCTTCGTCGACGCCGAGGGCGTGCCCGACTTCGGCTGGATGGACAACGCCACCAAGGCGATCGCCAAGGGCCTCAAGCCCGGCACCCTCGTCAGCTACGAGACCACCCTGCCCGTCGGCACCACCCGTACCCGCTGGGCGCCCATGCTCCAGGAGGGCTCCGGGCTCACCCCCGGCGAGGACTTCCACCTGGTCTTCTCGCCCGAACGCGTCCTGACCGGGCGGGTGTTCGCGGATCTGCGCCGCTACCCCAAGCTCGTCGGCGGCATCGACGAGGCGTCCGCCAGGCACGGCGTCGAGTTCTACGAGTCCGTGCTGGACTTCGACGTACGCGAGGACCTGCCGCGCGCGAACGGCGTCTGGGACCTCGGCACCGCCGAGGCGTCCGAGCTGGCGAAGCTCGCCGAGACCACGTACCGCGACGTCAACATCGGTCTGGCCAACCAGTTCGCGCGCTTCGCCGACCAGAACGGCATCGACGTCAAGAAGGTCATCGAAGCCTGCAACAGCCAGCCCTACAGCCACATCCACCAGCCCGGCATCGCCGTCGGCGGCCACTGCATCCCGATCTACCCGCGCATGTACCTGTGGAACGACCCGGCGGCGACGGTCGTGCGCTCGGCGCGCGAGGCCAACGCGGCCATGCCCGAGTACGCGGTGGACCTGCTGGCGGCGGCGTACGGCGACCTGGCCGGCGTGAACGTGCTCGTCCTGGGCGCCGCCTACCGCGGCGGCGTCAAGGAGACCGCGTTCTCCGGCGTCTACCCGACCGTCGAGGCCCTGCGCGCACGCGGCGCCGTGCCGTACGTCTCCGACCCGATGTACACGGCCGAGGAACTGACCGCGCACGGCCTGCCGCCGCACCAGGGCGAGAAGGTCACCGCCGCCGTGCTCCAGGCCGACCACGCCGAGTACCGCGACCTGAAGCCGGCCGACCTGCCGGACGTCACGGTCCTGGTCGACGGCCGCCGCACCACCGACCCGGACGCCTGGCGCGGTGTGCGCCGTGTCGTCATCGGCGGCTGACGGCTCCCGGCAGACCGCAAGAGGCCCGAACCACGGTGGTTCGGGCCTCTTCGCCGTCCGGCGACGGTGTCAGCGGCGCTCGGTGAGGACGCCGTCCTTCTCGTCGTGCAGCGCGCCGGTCCTCGGGCACTCCCACACCCCGGGCTCCGCGTCCCGCTCCACGAGCTTCACACCGGCCCGCCCGACCCAGCCGATCCGGCGGGCGGGCACGCCCACGACCAGCCCGAAGTCCGGCACGTCCTTCGTGACGACGGCCCCGGCGGCGATCATCGCCCAGCGGCCGATCCGTACGGGCGCGACGCAGACCGACCGGGCGCCCAGCGAGGCGCCCTCCGCGATCTTCACGCCGACGGCCTCCCAGTCGGAGCCGCGCTTCAGGGTGCCGTCCGGGTCCACGGAGCGGGGGTTCAGGTCGTTGGTGAGGACGACGGCGGGCCCGATGAAGACCCCGTCGGCCAGCTCGGCGGGCTCGTACACCAGCGCGTAGTTCTGGATCTTGACGTTGTCGCCGATCCGGACCCCGGTCCCGACATAGGCACCCCGCCCGACCACGCAGTTCTCGCCGAGACGCGCGTTCTCCCGGATCTGCGCGAGCTCCCAGACACTGCTGCCGTCACCGACCGCGGCGGTCTCGTCGACCTGGGCGGTGGGCTGGACCCTGTAGTTCACGCTGCTGCCTTCCGGATGTCCGAGTGCGTTTCCGACGGCTGAGCATACGTCGCGGGCCGCGGGAGGCTACGCCCGCGTCCCGGCACCGTCCCGCCGCAGCGCCCAGCTCATCCGCGGCTCCACCACGTACCGGAACACCCTCCGCACCGGCGGTGTGCACAGCGCCGTCACGAGCAGCGCGGCGGTCAGGGTCACCGCGATCCGGCCGGCCGGGGTCTCCAGGAACGGGTGGTCGTAGCCGCCGAGGTAGCGCGCGCCCCGGACGAGGAAGCCGTGCAGCAGATATCCGTAGAGCGTCCCGGCGCCCAGCACGGTCATCCACAGGCGACGGCGCGGCACCCACGCCAGGAAGCACGCGCCCAGCACCAGCGCGACGGCGAACAGCAGCAGTGTCATCGCCGCACCCGCCCAGACCGGCTCACCCAGCTCCCGGGCCCCGTAGCTCCTGAAGAACCAGGACGTGGACATGCGCGGGACCGACCAGTAGGCGCCCAGCAGCGCGACCAGGCAGACGGGCACCGCCGCGACCCGCACCCGGGTGCGGCGCAGAGCGGCGAAGTGCTCGGGGCGCAGACACAGGCCCAGCACGAAGAACGGCAGGAACTGAAGGACCCGCATCAACTGGAGATCGTCCCCGATCCCGGTCGACATCGACGCGAACGCGGCGACGGCGAGCGCCAGGGGCACCGGCCACCGGACCAGCTGCCAGAACGGCGTGGTGATCCGCCACAGGAAGAGAGCGGGCAGGAACCAGAGCATCCAGTACGGGTCCGCCGGGGTCAGCGGGAAGCCGGGGTCCTCCACGGCGCGGTGGAAGAGGGTGTACGCCACCTCGAAGATCGCGTACGGCACGAGAATCCCGGTGAACAGCCGCCACACCCGTTTCGGGCTCATGTCGAAACCGCGTGAGAAGTAGCCCGCGATCACGATGAAGACGGGCATGTGGAAGGCGTACACAAAGCTGTACAGCGCCTCCACCACCCGCCCGCTGCCCGGCAGCGGCTCCCACGCGTGCCCGACCGCGACCAGCACGATGGCCAGATACTTCGCGTTGTCGAAGAACGGATCCCGCACCCCGGCGGCGTCCCCGGCACGCGTGTCGGCGGAGGTTTCGGGAAGCGTCCGGGAGAGGGATGAGGCCATGGCGACACCCTAGATCCCGCCACATCCGTGGCTCCTGCGGGCCCGCCCCGCCGGTGATTCGCCAAAGGCCCCACCGGTCCCGGGGGCGGACGGCACCACCGGGCGCGTCAAGCGCGCCGTCCTGCGGGCCGACCCGTGGCCGCCCACTCCCCGGGACGGCTCGCGCCCGGCTCCCCACCTGGTTTGACCCCCCGCGCGGCCGACCCGTAGTCTCTACCTTCGGCGTGTTTCTGTGCGCGCCTGCTCCTGAGCACCTCACCTACCGGTGGCTGTCATCGACGCCGCCGGCGGAGGCCGCTCGTCCGATCCGGATGCGGCGGGGTCCCCGGGCCCCGTGAGCGGCTGGCATCAGGAGTCCCGTTCCGAGCGAGAGTGAGTTCCGCGTGTACGCCATCGTGCGCAGCGGTGGTCGCCAGCACAAGGTTGCTGTCGACGACATCGTTGAGGTTGACAAGATTCCCACGGCCAAGGTTGGCGACACGGTCGAGCTCTCGACCCTGCTCGTGGTCGACGGCGAGGCCGTGACCAGCGACCCGTGGGTGCTGGACGGCATCAAGGTCACCGCCGAGGTCGTGGACCACCACAAGGGTGCGAAGATCGACATTCTTCGCTACAAGAACAAGACCGGTTACCGCCGTCGCCAGGGCCACCGCCAGCAGTACACGGCGATCAAGGTCACCGCGATTCCCGCCGCGGCGAAGAAGTAAGGGACTGAGGAGACATGGCACACAAGAAGGGCGCATCGTCCACCCGTAACGGGCGCGACTCGAACGCTCAGCGGCTCGGCGTGAAGCGCTTCGGCGGTCAGGTCGTGCTCGCCGGTGAGATCCTCGTCCGCCAGCGTGGCACCCACTTCCACCCCGGTTCGGGTGTGGGCCGTGGTGGCGACGACACGCTGTTCGCGCTCACCCCCGGCGCGGTCGAGTTCGGCAAGAGCCGTGGCCGCAACGTCGTGAACATCGTTCCGGTCGCCGAGTAATTCGGTACCCGTAGAGCGATCTTCGATCGGTTTCTCGCGAGGGCGGACCTCACTTCCCGTACGGGAAGCGGGTCCGCCCTTCGCGTGTTGAACGCGTGGAACCCACTGGACCCGACGGTCCGGTGAAGGCAAGACTTTCCGTATGTACTGGAGGCACCACCATGACCACCTTCGTGGACCGCGTCGAATTGCATGTCGCCGCGGGTAGCGGAGGCCACGGCTGCGCCTCCGTACACCGTGAGAAGTTCAAGCCGCTCGGCGGCCCCGACGGCGGCAACGGCGGCCGGGGCGGGGACGTCATCCTGGTCGTCGACCAGTCGGTGACGACGCTGCTCGACTACCACCACTCGCCGCACCGCAAGGCCACCAACGGCAGGCCCGGCGAGGGCGGCAACCGTTCCGGCAAGGACGGCCAGGACCTCGTCCTGCCGGTCCCCGACGGCACCGTCGTCCTCGACAAGCAGGGCAACGTCCTCGCCGACCTGGTCGGCCAGGGCACCGTCTACGTGGCCGCCGAGGGCGGTCGCGGCGGACTCGGCAACGCCGCGCTCTCCTCCGCCCGCCGCAAGGCCCCCGGCTTCGCGCTCCTCGGCGAGCCCGGCCGCTCCGGCGACGTCGTCCTGGAGCTGAAGACCGTCGCGGACGTCGCGCTCGTCGGCTACCCGAGCGCCGGCAAGTCGTCGCTGATCTCCGTGCTCTCCGCGGCCAAGCCCAAGATCGCCGACTACCCGTTCACCACGCTCGTCCCCAACCTCGGTGTCGTCACGGCCGGTTCGACCGTCTACACCATCGCGGACGTCCCCGGTCTGATCCCCGGCGCCAGCCAGGGCCGCGGCCTCGGCCTGGAGTTCCTGCGCCATGTCGAACGCTGCTCGGTCCTCGTGCACATCCTGGACACCGCGACGCTGGAGTCCGAGCGCGATCCCGTCTCCGACCTCGACATGATCGAGGAGGAGCTGAAGCAGTACGGGGGTCTGGAGAACCGCCCGCGTATCGCGGTCCTCAACAAGATCGACATCCCGGACGGCCAGGACCTCGCCGAGATGATCCGGCCCGAGCTGGAGGCGCGCGGCCTGCGGGTGTACGAGGTGTCCGCCGTGGCCCGTACCGGGCTGCGGGAACTCTCCTTCGCGCTCGCCGAGATCATCGCCGCCCAGCGGGCCGCCAAGCCCGTGGAGGAGGCCACCCGGATCGTCATCCGGCCCAAGGCCGTGGACGACACCGGCTTCACCGTCACGCTGGAGGAGGACGGCCTGTACCGCGTCCGCGGCGACAAGCCCGAACGCTGGGTCAGGCAGACCGACTTCAACAACGACGAGGCCGTCGGTTATCTCGCGGACCGGCTCAGCCGGCTCGGCGTCGAGGCCGAACTGATGAAGGCGGGCGCCCGGTCCGGCGACGGTGTCGCGATCGGCCCCGAGGACGACGCGGTCGTCTTCGACTGGGAGCCGACCGTGATGGCCGGCGCCGAGATGCTCGGGCGGCGCGGTGAGGACCACCGGCTGGACGCACCCCGTCCGGCGGCCGTACGGCGCAGGGACCGGGACGCGGAGCGGGACGACGCGGACAAGGAGTACGACGAGTTCAAGCCTTTCTAAGGCGTGTTGCGAAAGTCGCGCCCGGCCCGGTCCTGACACGCGTTCGAGTCCGGTCCGGGCCGGGTTCGAGTCCGTACCCGCCGATTTCGAGCGGTGACGACCCTCTCACCCCACGCGACGGCTCCGACGGCACAGGCCGCGGTCCGCTCCCTTCGGAGCGGGCCGCGGCCTTCGTCGTACACACGTCCCGCGACGCGCCCGTTGGCCGAAAGACAGCTGCGGGTATTGAGCGATATGGGCGGAATAATAGGCATGCGGTTTCTCCTCACGCGTGCGCACAACCGTTGACCGCGTTGACCCGTCTTGCCTGAGGGGGCGGCAGGTGCCGGTTCCGCGAAGTGCCGCTGTCCGCCGGGAGGCCGGGCGGGACTCTCGCGGACGGGGGCCAGGGCCGCGTGAACCCGTCCGGAACCACAGGGAACCCCGGGACCGACCACCCGGGATTCCGATCACCGAACGGAGCGTTGATGAAGATCTCTTTCCTCATCCACACCATCTACGGCATCGGCGGCACCATCCGCACCACGCTCAACCTCGCCGAGGAGTTCGCCGACCAGCACGAGGTCGAGATCGTGTCGGTCTTCCGGCACCGGCCCGTCCCGCTCTTCGACGTCGACCCGCGGCTCACCCTCGTCCCGCTCATCCACACCTGGAAGGAGTCCCCGGAGTACGAGAAGGAACACCCGCTCCATCTCAGGCCCGCCGAGCACTTCCCGCGCCACGAGGCGCGCTACCGCGAGTACAGCAAGCTGACCGACGAACGCGTCAGGGAGCACTACGCCCGCTCGGACGCCGACGTCGTCATCGGGACCAGACCCGGACTCTCCGCGTACGTCGCCCAGTTCGCCCCGGTGAGCGCCGTGCTCATCGGCCAGGAACACATGACGTACAACCACCACAAGCCCGCGCTGCGCAACGAGATGTACCAGCACATCGACGCCCTCGACGCCTACGTCACCGTCTCCGAGGGCGACGCCGCCGTGTACCGCGAGCAGATGCCGCTGCCCGCGACCCGGGTGCTCGCCATCCCCAACAGCGTTCCCGAGCCGCCGATCGAGCCGTCCACCGGCTCCGGCACCACGATCGTCGCGGCAGGACGGCTCTCCGCCGAGAAGCAGTACGGCGTGCTGATCGACGCCTTCGCCAAGGTCGTCGCCGTACGCCCGGAGTGGGACCTGCGGATCTACGGCGGCGGCCCGGAGAAGGAGAACCTCCGCAAGAAGATCGACACCCTCGGCCTCTACAACAGCGTGCGCCTCATGGGCTCCGTCTCGCCCATCGAGCCCGAGTGGGCCAAGGGCGCCATCGCCGCGTCCACCTCACGTCACGAGTCCTTCGGCATGACCCTCGTGGAGGCGATGCGCTGTGGGCTGCCCGTCGTCAGCAGCGACTGCGACTACGGCCCCCGCGAGATCATCCGGCCGGGCGCGGACGGCCTGTTGGTGCCGGTGTCCGACGCCGGCGCGGTCGCCGACGCGCTGCTCACCCTCATCGACGACGAGCCGCTGCGCCGCCGGATGAGCGAGGCGGCCGTACGCAACGCGTCCCGCTTCGACCCCGGCCAGGTCGCCAAGAAGTACGAGGAGCTGTTCGGCGAACTGCGTACGGTCTCCGCCCAGCGCGCCGCCCTGGGCGACTTCGTCCCGGTCGCCGACTGCGCGGTGGAGCCCGGCGGCGCCCTCACCTTCGCGCTCGTCGCCCCCGGCGCCGCCGCCGCCCACGAGGGCATGAGGCTGATCTGCGTACGCGCGGACGCCCGCACGGAGGAGCGCGCCTTCCCGCTCTCCGCCGCCGGCACGGTCACGATCCCGGCGGACGCGGCGTTCAGCGAGGGAGTGTGGGAGTGCTTCGCCGAACTCCCCGAAACAGGGCGGCGGGTACGGATCACCGCCCGCTCCGTCGACCAGCGCGGCGCGATGGGCGCGTGCGCCCGCGCACGCCAGGGCGACCCGGTCCACCATCTCGTGCCGTACGCGTCCCGCCCCCGCAAGCACCTGGCCTTCCGCGCCTGGGTCCGGCCGGTGCACGCCGAGGCCGGGGACATCCACGTCGAGGGCAAGCGCATCACGGTCGCGGGCGAGCTGTTCGGCGCGGGCACGATGGACCGGCGCCCCTCGCTGGTGGTACGCCGACGGGGCAAACCCGCCGAGGAGTTGACGTACGCGGGCAGCAGGCAGGGGGAGCGCGGCTTCCGCTTCACGTTCCCCGCCTCGGGGCCCGCGGGCCGTCAGATCGCCGGGTCGGAGTCGTGGGACCTGCTGCTCAAGTACGCCCCCGACGCCGCCCCGGTGAAGGTCGCGCGGGTGCTCGACGACGTCGTCGAGAAGCGGCCGATCTACGAATACCCCGTCACCGAGGTGCGCAAGAGCAGGCCGTGGGGACCGTTGCGCAGAGTGGCCCGTAAACTGAGGAGCCGGCCGGCCCAGTGGGTGCGCGTACGCATCATGTACATGGGCGCCAACGACCTTGTCGTCAATGTGGCGGACGCGCCGGCGAAATAGCGCGGAAACAACGGGAACCCTTCGCCAGCAGGGGATTTCCCTTACATGACGCTTATTTCGCGGTCGTGAAACGGCGGGCGCGAGGTAGAGGTCCCGTGGAGGTACCGGCCGGGCCGGTGTGCCGATGTGGCATCGGTCACGCCGCACTTGGCCGGAACTCAACCTAATCTGGCTGGCCAGAGGGTGAACAGATGGTTTCCTGTGGGTGAGGGGTATCCGGCGTCCGCCTTGCGAGACGGTCACGGAGAGTGCGACCATCACGGCGTCCCCACTCGTCTCAAGGTAGGTCGTTCTGTGTCTGTGCCGCATGCAGCCCCCCTCCGCACCACGGCCGTCGTGCTCGCCGGTGGTACCGGTCAGCGCGTGGGCCTGTCGATCCCCAAGCAGCTGCTGAAGATCGCGGGGAAGGCTGTCATCGAGCACACGCTGTCGATCTTCGAGCAGTCCGACTCGATCGACGACGTGATCGTGCTGATGGCGCCGGGCTTCGTGGCCGATGTGGAGAAGATCGTCACCAAGGCCGGTCTGACCAAGGTCACGAAGGTCATCGAGGGCGGCCAGACCCGCAACGAGACCACCGAGCGCGCCATTTCGGCCCTCGGCGAGGGCCTGGCGGACGGCGAGGACCGCAACGTCCTGTTCCACGACGCCGTACGCCCGCTGCTGTCACAGCGCGTCATCAAGGACTGTGTGGAGGCCCTCGACCGCTACGAGGCCGTCGACGTCGCCATCCCGTCCGCCGACACCATCATCGTGACCCGCACCCACGGCAGCGACGGCGAGTTCATCACCGAGGTGCCCGACCGCTCCCGGCTGCGGCGCGGCCAGACGCCGCAGGCGTTCAAGCTGTCCACCATCCGCAAGGCGTACGAGATCGCCGCGGGCGACCCCACCTTCCAGGCCACCGACGACTGTTCGGTGGTCCTGCGCTATCTGCCCGACGTGCCCATCCACGTCGTCGCGGGCGACGAGTACAACATGAAGGTCACCCAGCCCGTCGACGTCTTCATCGCCGACAAGCTGTTCCAGCTCGCCTCCACCGCCGCCCCCGCGCAGGCGGACGAGGCCGCCTACCGCGAACTGCTCTCCGGCAAGACGCTGGTCGTCTTCGGCGGCTCGTACGGCATCGGCGCCGACATCGCCGCCCTCGCCGAGCGGTACGGCGCCAAGGTGTACGCCCTCGGCCGCTCCACCACCGGCACCCACGTGGAGAACCCGGAGCACGTGGACGACGCGCTGTCCCAGGCGTATTCCGCGACCGGCCGGATCGACTACGTCATCAACACGGCGGGCGTCCTGCGTATCGGAAAGCTCGCCGAGACGGACAACACGACGATCCAGGAAGCGCTGAACGTCAATTACCTGGCGCCCGTCCAGATCGCCCGTGCCTCGTACAAGTACCTGGCCGAGACCAAGGGCCAACTGCTCCTCTACACCTCCAGCAGCTACACGCGCGGGCGGGCCGAATACAGCCTTTATTCGTCCACCAAGGCGGCCATGGTGAATCTCACCCAGGCTCTCTCGGACGAATGGGCCGCCGACGGCATCCGGGTGAATTGCGTCAATCCGGAACGCACCGCGACCCCCATGCGCACCAAGGCGTTCGGCGTCGAGCCGGCCGGCTCGCTGCTCTCCTCCGAGGCCGTCGCGCGCACCTCGCTCGACGTTCTCCTGTCCGAACTGACCGGTCATGTGATCGACGTACGGCAGCAGGACCCGACCCGGGAAGCCTCTTCGGAGGCGTCGGGATTCGAGCAGGCGCTGGCCTCGGTTCTTGACCGTCAGGAAGATGTGTAATAATTCTCCACAAGTTTGCATTTACGGGCCTTTGCAGTCGCCTTTCGGGCGAATTGCAGAGGCCCGTGTGCGTGAAGCCCCGACTTCACAATTCCCGCCAACCGTGAAATAACCGGCACCCCCTCCTGGAGCAGGTTCTTCGTGATTTCGACCGCCATCCGCCTGGCCCGCGTGGGCAGCCGGGCCGAGCTCGCCGCGGCAGCCCTCATGGCCCTGGGCTACCCCTGCGTCATGCTCGCCGCGCTGATCCCGAACCTCTGGTTCTTCGCGGCCGCCTGCGCCGCGACCTACGGCGCGGACCGGTTCCTGCACCAGCGGAACAGCTACCTGATCAACCGGCTCAACAAGGTGCGGGCCGGTCTCTCGATCCGCTTCCTGGTACGCCAGTTGCTCCTCGTGCTGCTCCTGGCCCGGATGGGACTGGCCGAAGAACCCCTGTTCTACGCGGCGGTCGCCGGATTCCTGCTCTTCTACGGCCTCCAGGCACCCCAGGGCGCGCTGGCCACCCTGATCCGGCTGCGCCGCGCCATGCCGGTCGTCACCCGCAACGTGGACCTGCACGCCGTACGCATCCCGGACGCCCCGCCCAACTCCCTGGTCAGCCGCTCCGCCGAGAAGATGCTGCACCTCGACGTGTTCGCGCTGGCCGGCCTGCTCGTCGCGGCGCGGAGCGGCATCGACCTGTACGGCTACGCGGGCCTCGGCCTCACCCTCGTACTCGGCCTGGTCTACATCCTGTTGCTGGTGCCGTACCTGCGCCGCAGCCGCCGCGTCCCGCCCGCGCCGGCCGTCCTCGGCGCCGTCGACAACTGGCTGCGGGAGTACCAGCCCTCCGTGGTCCTGTACTTCTCCGGCTCCAAGGAGTCCGCCTACCAGGTCAACATGTGGCTGGAGACCCTGGAACAGTCCGAGGGCCGGCCGCTGGTCGTCCTGCGCGAGCAGGCGATCATGACGCAGCTCGGCCCGACCTGGCTGCCCGTCATCTGTGTCCCCGGCGGCACCCACCTGATGAACATGGACCTGTCGACGGTCCGGGTCGCGCTCTACGCGGCGAACGTCGGCAAGAACATCCACCTGCTGCGCGTGCCCACCATGAAGCACGTCTTCATCGGCCACGGCGACAGCGACAAGATCGCCAGTGTCAACCCGTTCAGCAAGGTCTACGACGAGGTGTGGACGGCCGGGCGGGCCGGCCGCGACCGCTACGCGCTGGCCGACGTCGGCGTGCGCGACGACGACATCGTCGAGGTGGGCCGCCCGCAGCTCGCCCCGATCAGGACCGGCACGGGCGTCCCGGCCCACCCCGTACCGACGATCCTGTACGCCCCCACCTGGGAGGGCTGGGACGACAACCCCGGCAACACCTCGCTCCTGCTGGCCGGGGAGAACATCGTCAAGCGGCTGCTGAACGCCGAGAAGCCGGTCCGGGTCATCTACAAGCCGCACCCCTTCACCGGCATCCGGAACAAGAAGGCCAAGACCGTCCACCACCGCATCACGGCGATGATCGAGGCGGCCAACACGGCGCGGGCCGCCGAGCCCGGCCGGGCCCGGGAGGTCGCCGACGCCGAGGCCGGACAGACCGCCGCCCGCGCCGAGTTGACCCGTATCGAGCAGACACTCGCCACGCTCACCGTCACCGGCCGCTCCGGCGGCGACGAGTCCGAGGAGTCACGCGTCTCGCTCGCCGACCCCGAGCGGCTGGAGCGGGCGAAGACGCTGCGCGCCGAGTGGAACGACGCGTACTGGCGCACCTTCGGCCGGTGGGAGCACCGCGTCGTCACGGGCGCCCAGCCCCGGCTGTACGACTGCTTCAACCAGTCCGACGGAATGGTTTCGGACATCTCCAGCGTGGTCTCGGACTTCATCGCGAGCGGCAAGCCGTACGCCGTGACCGACTCCGCCCAGCTGGGCGCCGAGGAGTTCAGGCGGCAGAACACGGCCGTACGGGCCGCGGTGATCCTCTCCAACAGCGCGGCGGAACTGGACGAGTTGCTGACGGCCGTCGCCGATCCGGCGGCCGACCGGCTGGCTCCGGCGAGGCGCGAGCTGAAGACCTATCTGCTCGGACCCGACGAGCCGACCTCGATCCAGCAGTTCAACGCCGCCGTCACCGCGCTGACCGCCAAGGCCGAGGCCCGGAACACGGGCGTCGCGCAGCGGCTGAGCGCCCAGGAACAGCCGGGCACGGAACCGGAGCGCGAGCCGGCCGCCGACCCGGAGGCCGCGGAGGCCGCCGCCGAGACCACGGAGCCGAACGGAGCGGAAACCCCGGTCGCCCGCTGACCCCCGCCCCACCCGCCCGGCCCGGACCTCCCCTTGAGGGGGAGGTCCCGGGCCGTACGCGCAGGGGCTTCCGCTCTGCCCCCGGCGGTGCGGACGCCAAGCTGGCTCCTCCCAGCCACCCGGGGGGTCGGCCGTGCCCGCTCCGCGTGCGGGCGCCCGCCTCGTCTCCGGCGGTGTAGTCGGCCGATGCGCGGGCCGTACGGGCGTGCAGGGGGTGCTCCGGTGCGCGGGAGGGACGTCGGCCGGGACGCCTCGTGCCACGTACCGGCTCCGCCCGCCCCCGGCGGACCTGGCGCCTTCGCCGATGTGCGGGCCGTACCTGTACGGGCCCCTCCCGGTGCGCGGAAGCCCGGCCGTGCCCGCTCCGCGTACGGGCTCCTCCCGGCGCCCAGGAGGCCACCGCCCCGCACCGCGTACGCGCCCCCCGCCCCCAACTCGCCCGGCGCCCCGCCACGGACGCAGGCGCAGCCCGTACACCCGCCCCCGCGAAGACCCCGCACATCCCGCTCCGGGGGCCGGTGTTTCGTTGTCCAGCGCGTGGAACGGGGGCGCGGCGATCCCGGCCGTTGGCATACATTCGGGCCGTGACAGTGGCAAGGCAGCACGTAACGGAAGCCCGCAGGATCGTCGTCAAGGTGGGCTCCTCCTCGCTCACCACCGCCGCCGGCGGGCTCGACGCCGACCGGGTCGACGCACTCGTCGACGTGCTCGCCAAGGTCCGCTCCGGCGGCGAGAAGGAGATCGTGCTCGTCTCCAGCGGCGCCATCGCCGCCGGCCTCGCCCCGCTCGGCCTCACCCGCCGCCCGCGCGACCTGGCCCGTCAGCAGGCGTCGGCCAGCGTCGGCCAGGGGCTGCTCGTCGCCAGGTACGCCTCGTCCTTCTCGCGGTACGGGCTCCGCGTCGGCCAGGTCCTGCTCACCGCCCACGACACCAGCCGCCGTTCCCACTACCGCAACGCCTACCGCACCCTCGACCAGCTGCTCACCATGGGCGCCGTCCCCGTCGTCAACGAGAACGACACCGTCGCCACCGAGGAGATCCGCTTCGGCGACAACGACCGGCTGGCGGCTCTCGTCGCCCATCTCGTCCGCGCCGACCTGCTCGTCCTGCTCTCGGACGTGGACGGCCTGTACGACGGCGACCCCAGCAGACCCGGCAGCTCACGCATCGCGCGCGTGGACGGCCCCGAGGACCTCGCCGACGTCACCATGGGCAGCGCGGGCAAGGCCGGACTCGGCACCGGCGGCATGGTCACCAAGGTCGAGGCCGCCCGGATCGCCGCCGCCGCCGGGATCCCCGTGGTCCTCACCTCGGCCGGCCACGCGGGCGACGCACTCGCCGGACGCGACACCGGCACGTACTTCGGCCCCACCGGCCGCCGCTCCGCCGACCGGCTGCTCTGGCTCGCCCACGCCTCGACCCCCCTGGGCGCGCTGACCCTCGACGACGGCGCCGTCCGGGCCGTCGTGGAGCGCCGCACCTCGCTGCTCCCGGCCGGGATCGCCTCGGTGGAGGGCGAGTTCAGCGCCGGGGACCCGGTCGAGCTGCGCGACACCGCGGGCCTGGCCGTGGCCCGTGGCCTGGTGAACTTCGACGCCAAGGAGATTCCCCAGCTCCTCGGCCGCTCCACCCGGGACCTGGCACGGGACCTCGGCCCCGCCTACGAGCGGGAGGTCGTCCACCGGGACGATCTGGTCGTTCTGCGTCCCTGACCGTCCCGACCGCCCCGACCGCCGGTGAAACGGCTGAAAGTCCGGTCTTTCGGAAGGGACCTTTACCGAAACGACCCCATCTCCCGTCCCGGGCTGGTCAACTTTGTCTCAGGGGAAAGAGGCGGGGTAGCAGTACGACGACGCAGCAACAGGAGGCCGCCGGTGAGACGAACGCGCCCGGGGGCGGGGTCCCCCGGGTCAGGAGGAGGCACCTTGCACGCCCGGAGGGCCGCGGGGGAAGAGCGCACACTGACCAGCGTCGGAGCCGGGCCGGACTTCGGCGGGCTCGACGACGTGCGGGACCCGGGCACGGCCCGGAAGGCACAGTCGCGCGAGGAGGACCGCGCACTGTCCAAGCTCTGGCACATCACGCTCAGCGTGTCGGGGCCCGAGGCGCCGCTCACCGAGGTCAGACGGGGCCTCGAACAGCTCGCCCACGACCATCCCTTCCTGCTGACCAGCCGGTACGCCGTCGACCACGCCGAGATCCGCTACTGGGAAGAGGCCCGGGACCTGCACGACGCGGCGGCCGTCGCCCTGCGGCTCTGGGGCGAACACCGGTCCAGCGCCCGGCTTCCCCCGTGGGAGATCGTCGGCCTCGAAGTCATCGACCGGGAGACCTACCACCTGCGCATCGCGGAGGGGTACGGTCCGCCGCCGGCGGCACCGGTGGGCGTCCACCCGTTCTGACGGCCGGGGCCGCGTCCCACCCGGAGGGGGCGCGGCCGTCTCGCACTACGGGATACGGGGGAAATGCCCGCGTCGGGCGCACTACCCTGCGGGCATGACCTCGCTCTCGCCGTACGACAACCTGACCCCGGTCACCAGGACCGCCTACCGCGCCCGCTCCGCGGCCGCCGATCTGGCTCCGCTGCCCCGCTCGGTCAAGGACGACGCGCTGCTGGCGATCGCCGACGCCCTGGAGGTCCGCACCCAGGAGATCATCAGGGCCAACGGCGAGGACGTCGAGCGCGCCAGGGAGGCGGGGACCAGCGAGGCGATCGTCGACCGGCTGACCCTCACCCCCGAGCGGGTGCGGGCCATCGCCGCCGACGTACGGGACGTGGCCGCGCTGCCCGACCCGGTCGGCGAGGTCGTGCGCGGATCGACCCTCCCCAACGGGATCGACCTGCGCCAGGTGCGGGTCCCGCTCGGCGTGGTCGGGATCATCTACGAGGCCCGCCCCAACGTCACCGTCGACGCGGCGGCGCTCTGTCTGAAGTCCGGCAACGCGGTGCTGCTGCGCGGCTCGTCCTCCGCGTACTCCTCCAACACCGCCCTCGTGCGCGTGCTGCGCGACGCCGTCGGCGGGGCCGGACTGCCGGCCGACGCGATCCAGCTCGTGCCCGGCGACAGCCGCGACTCCGTACGTGAACTGATGCGCGCCCGGGGCCTGGTGGACGTGCTGATCCCGCGCGGCGGCGCCTCGCTGATCCGTACGGTCGTCGAGGAGTCCACCGTTCCCGTCATCGAGACCGGCACCGGCAACTGCCACGTGTACGTGGACGCCGAGACCGACCTCGACATGGCCGTCGACATCCTCATCAACTCCAAGGCGCAGCGCCCGAGCGTCTGCAACGCCGCCGAGACCCTGCTGGTCCACCAGGACGTCGCCGCGGCCTTCCTGCCGCGCGCGCTGGACGCGCTGGCCGAGGCCGGGGTCACCGTGCACGCCGACGAGCGGGTGCTGGAGTTCACGGAGGCGGCGGGCGGCACGAAGGCCACGGTCGTGGCGGCCACCGCCGAGGACTGGGAGACCGAGTACCTGTCGTACGACATCGCCGCCGCCGTGGTCGACTCGCTGGACGCGGCCGTCGCGCACATCCGGCTCTGGTCCTCCGGCCACACCGAGGCGATCGTCACCACGTCACAGGCGGCGGCCCGCCGTTTCACCCAGTTGGTCGACTCCACGACGGTCGCCGTCAACGCGTCGACACGGTTCACCGACGGGGGCCAGTTCGGCTTCGGCGCCGAGATCGGCATCTCCACGCAGAAGCTGCACGCGCGCGGGCCGATGGGGCTGCCGGAGCTCACCTCGACCAAGTACATCGTCACCGGCGACGGTCACACCCGGTAGTTCCCGGGGAATCCCGCGTAATCTCCACTGTCTCTGCCGAAAACGCCCGGCCCGGTCTACTCTGAGAAGGTGCCGGACGACGTGGGGGGCAAGCCGTTCCCGGACGGCTGGGAGCCCGACGACGACCGCGGAGGCGCGGACGAGGACTTCGCCTCCGTGGTGTTCGACGAGGACTTCATCCGGGCCGCACCCGTTCACGAACCCACCGCCGTCGAGCGCCTGCTGGCGGCGGCCGAGGCGCGCGCCGACGCCGAGGCGGCCCGCGCGCGTGCCCTGCCCGGCGGACCCGACGACGACCGCTACGACGACGGCCGAGGGCCGGGGGAGTACGGCGACGGGCGGCCGTACGGCGCCGCGTACGACCCGGACGACCCGCACGGCGGGTTCGGCCCCTACGGACCCCACGGCGGCGCCCTGCGCCCCTACCGGGGCAGCGCCCGCTGGCACCGGCCCGTCGCCTGGATCCTCGCCGTGGTGATGGGGATCGGCATGGTCGCCCTGGCGTTCACCGCCGTCTACCGGGGAGCCGCGAGCGGCCACCGGCAGGACCGGGTGCCCCCGCCGGCCACCACCGGCGTCGACGCCTCGCGCGGCGGGGACGGGCCCACCGCCTCGACGGAGTACTCGGTCCCGGAGGTCTCGGCGGTACCACGCAGCGCGCCATGACCCGCGCGGCGTACCGGCGGCCCCCCGGCGCTCCCGGATTCCTGTTCCGCGTGTCCGTCCTAACCTGAAGCCATGGCAGGTCGCGGAGGTCGCGGAGATCCGCCCGAGGGCACGCCTGAGGAGACGCCCGGCGGTGAGGACGAGTACCGGTCCGTCGTCTTCGACGAATCGTTCGTCCGCGCTGCCCCGCTCCAGGAGTTCTCCGCCCGCGAACGCATGGGCGACCGGTCCCACGCCGTACGCCGAAGGGACCCCGCCGACCGGCCGCCGGCCGGTTCACCACCGCCCCGCCGGGGGTCGGTCCAGGTGCTGCTGCTGGTCCTCATCGTCGCCGTGGCCTTCGGGACCGCCGTCTATGTCGCGGTCAGGCCCCCGTACCAGCCGGCGATCACCCGTTCGGCGGAACAGCTGCGGATGACGGTCATTCCGCTCGCCCCGGCCGGCGCGGTCCCGGGCGGCACTCCCGCGAACCTGCTGAGGGACAGCCCGGCGGCGCGGTTCGGCGCGGGGGCCGCCGGAATCGAACTGCCCCCGGCCCGGCGCACCCCGCACTTCACCGAGAACGAGGTGACGGCCGCGCTGAGCACCGCCAAGGACTACCTCGTCGCCTCCTCCGTCGACCCGGACGTGCTGACCGGCGGCGGGCGGACCTCGGTGCGGGCACTGCTCGACCCGGCGCAGTTCGCCCAGTTCGACCAGACCTTCGCGGAGCCCGCCGACGACGGCAGACACGTGCCCGCCGGCTGGCTGGTGCGCTTCGACGCGGCGGCCGTGTCGCTGGCGGAGCCGACCGTACGTGTCCGGGGCACGCTCCGGTACGCGGAGTCGGCGGCCGGCACGATGGACGTGTTCGCCGATCACACCTTCGTCTACACGCTGCGCCCGCCCGGCGGGGCGGCGGGAGCGGACGCGTCGCTGTTCGCCGTCCGGCGCACCCTGCACTTCCGCTTCGACCGCGAGGATCTGGCCGCGCACCGGACCGAGTTGCTGAGCAGCCAGGTGCAGGCGGGGCCGCAGGCGTGCTCGGCCGAGGCGCCGGGCACCCTGCGCCCGCTGCTGGCGGGCGCCAGGGCGCGGCCGGTGGGTCCGGCGGGCACCGATCCGTTCGGGACGGGGCCACCGACGGCCGGGCTCTGCGGCGTACTCGACAAGGGCGCGCTGCCGGGTGGTTAGGGTCTGTCGCCGGACGGTCGGAGCCTGCCGTTCGGACCGGACCGGACCGGGCCGGACCGGGCCGGATCGGGCGTCCGGGGCGGGTTCGTACGGACCCGCCCCGGACGCCCGCCGCTACGTAGCGTCGGAGCCGCCGGAGGTGCCGTTCGCGGTGCCGTTCGTGCCGCCCTTGGCGCCGCCGTCCCCCGGGCCGGACGAGCCGCCGGTGAACCTGTCCCGGAGCTTGCCCCCCAGGTCGCCCGCGCCGCCCGCGATGTCGCCGACCAGCTTCATCAGCGGGTCCTTGCTGGTGCGGACCGTGTCCGCGTAGTGCGCGGCGGAGTCCCGGATCGAGTCGCCGACCGAGGTCTCCTTGTCCTCCGTACGGCGCGGGTAGTGCCCGTCCATGATCCGCTGGAAGTCGCGGCTCTCGCCCCACTTCTTCAGCTCGGCGGCGCGCACCGTGGTGAAGGGGTGGGTACGCGGCAGCACGTTGAGGATCTTGAGCACGGAGTCGCGCAGGTCGCCCCCCGCCTCGTACTCCGCCGCCTGCGCCAGGAACGCGTCCACGTTCATCTCGTGCAGATGATTGCCGCCCGCGATCTTCATCAGACCGCGCATCGACGCCTGCGGGTCCTGGCCGACCAGCAGCCCCGCCCGGTCCGCCGACAGCTCCGACTTGCGGAACCACTCGCGCAGCGCCGACACGATCGCCATGATCGCGACATTGCCGAGCGGGATCCAGGCGACCTTCAGCGCGAGATTCGTGAGGAACAGCAGGATCGTGCGGTAGACGGAGTGCCCGGACAGCGCGTGGCCCACCTCGTGGCCGACGACCGCCCGCATCTCCTCCTCGTCCAGCAGCTCGACGAGCCCCGTGTTGACCACGATGATCGGCTCGTCGAGACCGATGCACATGGCGTTCGGCATCGGGTTCTGCGCGACGTACATCGTGGGGACCTTCTCCAGGTCCAGGATGTAGCAGGCGTCCAGCAGCATCGTGTGCAGATGCGGGAACTGCACATCGCTGACCCGCACCGAGTCGGAGAGGAAGAGCAGCCGCAGGCTCCGCTCCGGCAGCAGGGCGCTCATCGCCTTGAAGACCGTGTCGAAACCGCTCAGTTTGCGCAGCGCGACCAGGGCCGAGCGGTCCGCCGGATGCTCGTACGCGCGTGAGGAGATACCGGGGAAGCGCTTGCGCTGTCTGCTCGGCACATTCTCGTGACTGGCTGCCTCGTGGCTGTCTTCGGTCATGGAATTCCCCTGTTCGTACGAGTCGTCGGCTCGTCCCCCTGACGGCCCCACGGTATGCGCTGCGACCGCCGTGTGCCGGGCGGCCGTACGCCGTCGCCCCTCCAACGTCCGAGTCGGCGTGAGCGTGCCCGGGGGCCCCGCATACGATGTGCGCGAAGTCTCCGCTTCCGATCGAATGGGTCCTGCCGAAGATGAGCCTCTCCAGCACCGCAGCCAACCTGGTCACCCTCGCCGCCGAGGGTGGCGAGCACGGGGGCAATCACCAAAGCCTCAACGCGTACCTCACCGGCGGTGGGGCGCTGTTCGCGCTGCTTCTCCTGCTGTGGATCACCACCCGCTTCAACCGCGACCGCTGAGACGGGGCCGGGGCGCCGTGCCAGTAGGCTCCGGGGGCATGGAAAAGGTGCAGGCGCCGGCCGGCGCGGGACAGGGCGGCGGCAGACGCCGTCTCGGTGTGATGGGCGGCACGTTCGACCCGGTCCACCACGGTCACCTGGTGGCGGCCAGCGAGGTGGCCGCGCTGTTCGATCTCGACGAGGTGGTCTTCGTCCCGACGGGACAGCCGTGGCAGAAGAGCCAGTCGGCGGTCTCCCCGGCCGAGGACCGCTATCTGATGACGGTCATCGCGACGGCCTCCAACCCGCAGTTCTCGGTCAGCCGTATCGACATCGATCGTGGCGGCAAGACCTACACCACCGATACGCTGCGGGATCTGCACTCCCTGCACGGCGACGCGGATCTGTTCTTCATCACCGGGGCGGACGCGCTGTCCCAGATTCTCAGTTGGCGGGACGCCGACGAACTGTTCGCGCTGGCCCACTTCATCGGTGTCACCCGGCCCGGACACGACCTGACGGACGACGGACTGCCCAAGGGCGGCGTCTCGTTGGTGGAGGTCCCGGCGCTGGCGATCTCGTCGACCGACTGCCGGGGAAGGGTCGCGCAGGGC
This sequence comes from Streptomyces sp. NBC_01498, assembly GCF_036327775.1. Lineage (NCBI taxonomy): Bacteria > Bacillati > Actinomycetota > Actinomycetes > Kitasatosporales > Streptomycetaceae > Streptomyces > Streptomyces sp. NBC_01498. Next base: position 5,071,834 of record NZ_CP109598.1, read on the forward strand.
GATCCGGTCTGGTACCTGGTGCCGGACGGTGTGGTGCGCTATATCGACAAGCGCCAGTTGTACCGCGGCGAATGAGCCACGGAGAGGGGCACCGGTGAACGACCAGCAGCCGTACGACCCGTACGACCCGTATGACACACGGCAGCCGCAGATCGTGGGCTACGACGAGTACGGGCAGCCGGTGTATCAGCAGCAACACCAACAGCAGCAGCAACAGCACCCGCAGCAGGGGCAACAGCAGCAGGACCAGCAGCAGTACGACCCGTACGGGCAGCAACAGCAGGGCGCGCAGGGGTATTACGACCCGTACGGCGGGCAGACCGCGTACGACCCGTACGCCCAGCAACAGCAACAGCAACAGCAGGACTACGGCTACGGCTACGACACCGGCCGGCAGCAGGCGGCGGTCGACACCACGCAGTGGAACATCCCGCAGCAACAGCAACACCAGGCGCCGCCGGCGGCCCCGCCGCATCAGGCCCCGGCCGAGGAAGCGCCCTCGCCCCCGCTCTCCCCACCGCCCGTTCCCGAGCCCGCCGTACCCGGACAGCGCCGCGCCACTGCCACCGGGGGCGGTCCCGACGGCGGTCCCGACGGCGATTACCGGACAGAACAGTTCTCCTTCATCGAGGAGCCGGACGCCGAGTCCGAAGACGTCATCGACTGGCTGAAGTTCACCGAGAGCCGCTCCGAGCGCCGCGAGGAGGCCCGCCGCCGGGGACGCAGCCGCGTCTTCGCCCTGGCCGTCGTCCTGGCGCTGGTCGTCGCCGGCGGTGTCGGCTACCTCTGGTACGCGGGCATGCTGCCCGGTCTCGCGTCGGACGAGAAGACACAGAACACCGCCACCGGCCCGCAGAAGCGGGACGTGATCATGGTGAATCTGCACAACACGAAGAGCAAGGCCACCTCCACGGCGCTGCTCGTCAACAACTCCACCACCGAGAAGGGCACCACCGTCCTGCTGCCCAACTCCCTTCTCGTGGCCGACGGGGAGACCGGGATCGCCGGCACCCTCGCCAAGTCCGTGGCCGACAGCGGTTCCCAGGGCACCCGGGAGTCCGTCGACACCCTGCTCGGCACCCGGATCTCCGGCACCTGGCGGCTCGACACCCCCTATCTGGAGAACCTGGTCGATCTGGTCGGCAACATCGACATCACCACGAACGCCGACATCCCCGCCGCCAAGAAGGGCGAGGACCCGCTCGTCACCAAGGGCGAGGACCAGTCGCTGAACGGACAGGCCGCCGTCGCGTACGCCACCCACCGGGCGCCCGACGAGCCCGAGGCGGAGCAGCTGGAGCGCTTCGGCGCGGTCATGCAGGGCGTACTGCGGAAGATCTCCGACGACACGAGGGCCGCGACGATCACCGTCGAGACCCTGGCGCAGATCCTGGAACCGCCGATGACCGAGCAGGACCTGGGCGCCGCCCTGGCGAAGCTCGCGGCGCACGCCAAGGCCGGTGACCACAAGACGCTCCTGCTGCCCGTCGCCGAGGACGGCAGCCTCGGTGAGGAGGCGACCGAGACCGTCGTCAAGGACGTCCTCGGCGGCAGCGTCAGCGCCCCCGAGCAGGGCGCCACCCTGCGCGTCGGTGTGAAGAACGCCACGGGCGACAAGGCGGACAGCGAGGCCGCCCGCGTCTCGATGATCAACGGCGGCTATGCCTTCGTCGACGCCGGCACGGCCGACCCGGTCGAGTCGTCGCAGGTCACCTATGCCGACGCCAAGAACAAGGGGCAGGCGGACGAGGTCGCCAAGACACTCGGTCTGCCGGTCGGCGCGGTCAAGAAGGGCAAGGCGGCGCCGAACGCCGATGTCCTGGTCACCCTCGGCGGGGACTACGAAGGCGGCTGACCGCCGGGGCGCGCGGGCTTGTCGGCGGTCCGTGAGACCCTGGGGGTCTCCCGACCGCCGACGAAAGCATCGCCTGTGACCGCCACGGACCGCTCCATCGAGCTCGTCAACGCCGCCGCCCAGGCGGCGGCCGACCGGCTCGCGCACGACATCATCGCGTACGACGTCAGTGATGTGCTGTCGATCACCGACGCGTTCCTCCTCGCCTCCGCGCCCAACGACCGCCAGGTCAAGTCGATCGTGGACGAGATCGAGGAGCGTCTCTCCAAGGAACTCGGCGCCAAGCCGGTGCGCCGCGAGGGCGACCGCGACGCCCGCTGGATCCTGCTCGACTACGTCGACATCGTGGTCCACGTCCAGCACAGCGAGGAGCGGGTCTTCTACGCGCTCGAACGCCTCTGGAAGGACTGCCCCGAGCTGTCCCTGCCCGAGGACGCCGTCAAGACCCGCGGCAAGGGCGCCGAGCACGCCGAGGTGACCGGCTCCGCGAACGGGGAGCTGAGCTGAACGGCGGCTCGGGCGGCAGAGGCCGCCGGATCGTCCTGTGGCGGCACGGCCAGACGGCGTGGAACCTGGAGCGCCGCTTCCAGGGCACCACGGACATCGAGCTGACCGGGGCGGGCCTGGCGCAGGCCCGCCGCTCCGCCCGGCTGCTCGCGTCGCTGCGGCCGGACGCGATGATCGCGTCCGACCTGCGCCGCGCGGTGGCCACCGCCCAGGAACTGGCGTCGCTGACCGGACTGTCCGTCGGTTACGACGCGGCGCTGCGCGAGACCTACGCGGGTGACTGGCAGGGCCTGACCCATGAGCAGATCCTGGAGCGGTTCGGCGAGCAGTACCTGTCGTGGAAGCGCGGTGAGCCCGTACGGCGCGGGGGCGGCGAGCTGGAGACCGAGGTCGCCGACCGGGCCGCGCCCGTCGTGCTGCGTCACGCGGACAAGCTGCCCGACGGCGGCACCCTGGTCGTGGTCAGTCACGGCGGCACGATCCGCACCACGATCGGCCGGCTGCTCGGTCTTGAGGCACACCACTGGGAAGGACTCGGCGGGCTCTCCAACTGCTGCTGGTCCGTCCTGGGCGAAGGGGCGCGCGGCTGGCGTCTCCAGGAGCACAACGCGGGCACACTGCCCGAGCCGGTGCTCGGCGACGACGACTGATCCGGACGCCCGCGGCCATTCCCGGTCCCGGTTCTCCGGGGGGACCCGGCCGACCGGACGGGATTTCACTTTCCGCCTGGTCGCAGGCTAAAGTTCTTCTTGTTCACAGCGCACGGCGCGAAGAACATGAGGGGCTATAGCTCAGTTGGTAGAGCGCCTGCATGGCATGCAGGAGGTCAGGAGTTCAATTCTCCTTAGCTCCACCCCTTGAATCCCGTCCTCGTCACGAGGGCGGGATTTCGTCGTACCGGGACCTCCCGCCGTGGCCGTACGCACGCGGCGCCGCTCGATTTCGGCCACCCACCGAACGTCCGGCCTGATCGCACTGTCCTCCTGGCGAAGGCGTGACAGAATCGGACGGCCGGAGGGGACGACGGCACGGACGGGGAGGAGAGAGCGCGATGCCCGCCAGCAGCATCGACCGGGTCGGTGCCCTGCTCGCGGAGGCGGCCTCGGCCGCCGGCCTCAGCTGCCCGTCGTGCGGTTCGTTCCATGTGGCCCAAGTACTCGGCGACAACGGTGGAGTTTCCTACGTGTGCACGGCCTGCGGCCACAGCTGGAGCTGAGTGATGGGTGCGCACAGGAGAAAATGCGACTGGTGCGGCAGCGGCACCCCCATCGTCCGGGACATGGAACCGCTCAACGCCGAGTTCCAGTACTGGTGCGAGGAGTGCGCCCGCGCGCTGATCATAAAGGGCGACCCCATCGAGACCTACCGCGAGCTGGAGGGTGAGCCCATCTACGGCCGGCTCCTCGACGAGCACTGCACGCTCAAGCGCTTCTACTCCTTCGCCACCGCGTAGACCACCGGTTCCGCCGTCCCTCCCGGCTCCTCGGCCCGAGCGCCGGGTGCGGGTGTCCGTTCCGTACGGCCGGCCGCGGCCAGATACGCCAGCAGCCCCAGCGCCATCGCCGGATAGAGCGCCGTGAGCGTCATCTGCGAGCGGTTCTGGGCGAGTTCAAGCCGTTCGACGGCCCCGTGCGGCACCCGCCACAGCGCGTACGACAGGAAACCCATCCCCGTCGCCACCGCCCACTCCGTCCTGCCGTGCGCCACCAGGAGCAGCACCATCGGCACGCACCACACCCAGTGGTGCGACCAGGAGACCGGGCTGATCAGCAGCGCGGTCGCGGCGCAGGCCACGGTGGCCTCCGCCGTCCGCCCGCGCAGCGCCGCGCGCACCGCCACGGTCAGCCCGGCCACGACGACGACGGCGGCCACCGGGAGCCACCAGGCCGACGGCTCGGTGGTGTGCAGCACCCGCGCGAACACCCCCCGAAGCGACTGGTTCGCGGCCCCCTCGACCCGGCCCACCCGGTCCGCCCGGAAGACGATGTCGGTCCAGAAGCGGCGTGAGTCGTACGGCAGGATCACGGCGGAGACGAGCGTGGCGGCGAGGAACGCCCCCGCCGCCGTCGCGGTCCGCCGCAGCCAGGGGTTCCAGCCCGCCTCGCGGAACCGCAGCAGACCGGTGACCAGCAGCATCACGGCGAAAAGCCCGGGGGTCAGTTTGACCGCCGCCGCGAGGCCGATCCCGAGGCCCGCCAGCCGGTGGCCGTCCCGCCGGGTGAGGTCCCACAGGACGGCGACACCGATCAGCAGATTGATCTGTCCGTAGCGCAGGGTCGTCCACACCGGCTCGCACCAGACGGCGACCGCCGCCACCCACAGCGCCGCCCCGGGCCGTACCGAGTCCCGGAACGTCAGTCGCAGCGACAGCCGCGTGAACGCCACGAGGAGCAGCAGATTGCCCGCCGTGGCGAGGGTGCGCATCTCCGGGACGGGCAGCAGGGTCAGCGGGGTGAACAGCAGGGCGGCGAACGGCGGATAGGTCGTCGGCAGACCCGCGTAGGTCGCGCGCATCGCGTAGAGGTCGAGTCCGTCGAGCACGGTGCGGCCCTCGGCCCGGTAGACCATCAGATCGATCATCGAGACCGCGGCGAGACGCTGCGCGATCCAGAAACCCGCGAAGGACAACAGACAGACGACGGTGCCGAGGAGCACGGACCGCCGACCGGCGGTGACCCGGGCGAGCACGGGAACGAGAACGGTCACGAACGGTGACAATAGCAGTGCTATTGGTGCACATCGGAAACGATTTGGCGGTGAGCCCGAGAGACCGTGTAATGTTGGCACCGCCGCCGAGGGGATGCCCGAAGTGCGGTACCTCACAAGGGGCTATAGCTCAGTTGGTAGAGCGCCTGCATGGCATGCAGGAGGTCAGGAGTTCAATTCTCCTTAGCTCCACTTCTCGAAGTTCCCGTCCGGACGCCATGTCCGGGCGGGTTCTTCTCGTTGACAGCCCGTTCCGGAGGAACGTCGTGCCCAACTCGCCCGCCGCGCCCGCCCTTTGGCACCGGCTGCTCGGCGTGCTGCGATGCCCGGTGTGCGACGGGCCGCTCGGGCCCCCGCCCGGAGTCCCGGCGCCCGGCCCGACGCTGCGGGGCGTCACGTCACTGCGCTGCGCCGGGGGTCACTCGTACGACGTCGCCCGCCAGGGTTACCTCGGTCTGCTGACCGGCAATGTGAACGTGGCCAACGCCGACAGCGCGGACATGGTGGGCGCCCGGAGCCGCTTCCTGGAGGGCGGGCACTACGCGCCGCTCGCGGACGCCCTCGCCGCGGCCGTCGCCGGGCTCTGCCCGCCGGACGGCACCGTCCTGGACGCCGGGGCCGGCACCGGTTACTACCTCGCCGCCGTGCTCGACGCCCTGCCCGGCGCGGTGGGACTCGGGCTCGACCTCTCCAAGTTCGCGCTGCGCCGGGCCGCCGGGGTCCATCCGAGGGCGGGCACCGCGACCTGGGACATCTGGAAGCCACTGCCCGTGGTGAGCGGCGCCGCCGACGTCGTGATCAATGTCTTCGCGCCGCGCAACGGCCCGGAGTTCCGGCGCGTCCTGCGCCCTGACGGGGCCCTGGTCGTCGTCACGCCGACCGCCCGCCATCTCGCCGGACTCCCGGCGGGTCTGGGCATGTTGTCGGTCGACGCCGCGAAGGAGGACCGGCTCCGGCGTACGCTGTCCGGTCACTTCCGGCAGGAGGGCGCGGACCTCGTGGAACGGGAGATCGCACTGACGGGGGAGTCCGTGCGCGATCTGATCCTGATGGGCCCCAGCGCCCACCACCTGGCCGCCGAGGAGGTGCACCGGAGCGTCGCGTCGCTGGACAGCCCGCTCACGGTGACCGTCTCGTTCGTCGTGTCGGTCCACCGGCCGAGCTGACACCGCGCAGGCCGGGCACCCTCCGGGGGACGCCGGGCGCGCGCCTCCTCAAGAAGTCGCGTGCCCGGCGGCATCCTCCGAAGGACGGCCCGGCTTCTCCCGGAGAGGACGCGTCAGCGTCCGCTGCCCAGGGCCTTTCTGCCACCGCCCGGCGGCAGGGCGGCCGGGCCGCCCCCCGGCAGCGCCGGCCGCTGCGGCGCCGGCTGCTCGATACGCAGCGCCAGCGCCGGGCAGCGCCGTACCGCGCGCTGGGCACGGCCCCGCAGATGCATCGGTACGGAGGCGTCGGCCAGCGCGGGGAAACCGTCCGGGCCCAGCCGGATCAGCTCCGGCACGATGTCCGCGCAGAGCCCGTGCCCCTGGCAGAGCGTCCAGTCCACAGCCAGCTTCTCGCCGCTCGGGATGGACTCCACCTCGGTCTGGTAGCCGGGACCCGGCAGCGGCAGCACCCCGGTCGTCTCACGTCCGCAGCCGCCGTCCAGCACATGGGCGGCCAGGTCGTCGGTGAAGGCGGAGAGGGTCGACATGAAGAACCGCGCGGACCCGTCGGGATGCTTGCAGGCCCCCCGCCCCCGTACCGCCTGCGTCACCGCGCGCAGCGCCTCCAGGGCCGCCGGGCCGCCGCCGTTCAGTACGTCGCTCAGCCCGCCCGCAGCGGCCGGCAGACCGAGCCGGCAGGGGCCGCACTGGCCGGAGGTCTCGGCGGCGAGCCAGTTCGCCACCCGCAGCGCCTCGCCCAGCGGGCAGGTCTCGGGGCCGATCGGCAGGATCGCGCCCGCGCCCAGCGAGCCGCCCACCGCCGCCAGCGACTCGCGCGAGACGACGGCGTCGTGCGCGGCCACCGAGTCGATCCAGTTGCCGTGGTATCCGCCGGTCAGTACGCCCTGCGGCAGCGGCGGCGCCCCGGCCAGCTGGAGGACGTAGCGCAGCGGAACCCCCGTCGGCACCTCCACGACCATCGGGCGCGCGACCGCGCCCGAGACGGTCAGCATGACGGTGCCCGGCTCGGCGTCGAGCCCGGTGTGCCCGTAGCGGCGGGCGCCGATCCGGGCGCCGATGGCGAGTTGGGCGTACGTCTCGGCGTTGGACAGCAGCGTCGGGGCGCCGCCGACACCGGACTCGGCGGCCCGCTCGCGGCGGCCCGGCGGCATCGAGGGCCCGCCGTTGGCCGCGCGGATCACGGACGACGCCTCACCGGAGACCATGCGCTCGGGCGTACGGATCACGCGCGCCCGCAGCTGCTGCCCGCGCCGGTCGGACAGACCGCGCTCGGCGAGCGCGGCCCGCATGGATATCTCGGTGGAGTTGCGGGTGACGGCGACCACCAGGGTGCGCGCGCCCAGCGCCTCGGCGGCCAGCAGGGCGCCGTCCAGGATCAGATGGGGCGCCCGGTTGAGCAGCACCGTGTCCTTGCGGCAGGCCGGCTCGCCCTCACTGCCGTTGATGACGACGACGGGGCGCACCCCGCGCCGGATCGATGCCTTGGCGACGGCGCGCAGCTTCTTGCTGAACGGGAAGCCGGCGCCTCCGCGTCCGAGGAGGGAGATGTTCTCGGCGAGCTGGGCGAGCAGCTCCCCGGTCAGCGGCGACAGCGGCCCGTGCACCTTGAGGTGCATGGCCAGGTCGAGCCGTTCGACGAGGTCGAACCCCTGTGTCAGCTGGGGAAGGCCGACGACACGGACTTCGGGGACATCGGGGAGAGGGGCGTTCACTGTCGGTCTCCTGCGGATGGGTACCAGGGTTCACCGGCACTCGGGGTGCCCGCGCCTCCGGCGGGGGGCTGCCGGACCGCGCCGTCCGACTGCCGGTACTGGTCGGCTTGTTGATACGGGTCGGGCCCGGGGGCGGTGCCGGGCTGCGGGTAGGGGGCCGACTGTAGGTACGTGTCGGAGGGGCGGTTCGACTCAGTCCCGAGGTACGTCTCTTGCTGCTGGTACGGCTGGTACGCATCGGCCTGCTGATACGCGTCCGTCTGCTGGTACGGGGACGGCTGCTGGTACGGGTCGGTCAGGGGCGACCCGGTGCCGACGGCGGGCTCGTGCAGCCGGGCCTGGGCGGGCGGCGGCGGCGACGGCGTCGGCCACATGCCGGCCCCGGCCGCCGAAGGCTCCTCGATGACCGGTATCTCCTCGGTCATGGGGATGCGCTCGGCGTACGGGATCTCGCCCGTGGACGGGCCCGGGGAATCGCTCCCGAAGGAGACGGCGCGGTACCCGGCCGACAGGCCCGTACCGGGACCGGACCCCGCGCCGCCCGGAGCACCCGCCCCGGTGCGCACCCCCGGGTCGACGTACGTGTCCGCGAGCGGGTCCGGATAGGGCACCGACGGCGTTGCCGGCGGAGTGGCGGCGTACGGAGCGACGGACGGGACCGTGAGGGGGTCCGGTACGAAGGTGTCCGCGAACGGGTCGGCGGCCCCCGGACGGCCCGCCTCGTAAAGAGGCGGCGACGGCGGGGCGATACGCGGCGGGACCCGCGTCGCGCCCAGCGAGGTCGCCGACGCCGGAGGGGAGGCCGGCGCGGAGGCGGGCCGGCGGCGCGGGAACCGCTGCTCGAACTCCACCTGCGGGGCGTTCGCCGCGCCCGGCAGCGGGTCGCGGGCCAGGTCACGGCGGCCAGGCTGCTCCGCCTCGGGGGCCTCGCGCAGACCGCCCGGCGCCTTCATGATCAGGTCGGCGATCCTGCGCCGGACCGGCGGCGGCAGCAGTCGTACGGAGACGGCGCCGATGACCGCCACGAGCGCCAGGCAGTACATGGTCATCACCCAGGTCGCGGCGGCGCGGCCCGCGTACAGCCCGTGCATCAGCGCGAAGCACCAGGCCGGGTAGGCCAGCATGTGCAGCGCGCGCCAGCGGCCGGCGATCCGGCCGGGCGTGGCGAAGGCGCTGCGCAGCGCGCCGGTCGCGGCGGCGATCACCATCAGGAAACCGGCGAGCGACCCGAAACCGATGAGGCCGCTGGTGCCGGTGATCCCGAGCCCGAAGGGCAGGACGGCGCCGATCAGCGCCACATGGCCGAGCGAGACCTTCACCGTGGCGTGCAGCAGCAGAAAGCCGAGGGAGGCCATCGCCGTGAACCGGTGGATGCCCTGGGCGAGCAGCCGGTGCCGCGGGGACAGCAGCAGCCGGTCCGTGGCCACGAGCCCCCAGGCGACGGCCGCCGTGAGGGACACGAGCGACAGCACGCCGGTGGTGAAGTCGAGCATCGCGCGGAACCCGTCACTCCCCGCGACCGCGAGGAGGGGGACAAGGACGAGTGCGGCGACCGACACCCCACCCCGGACCGAGGGACTCATGCCCTGGGCCGGGGGGAGCGAGGAGCGGATGGTGCTGGATAGCTTCATAGGGGCAACTCCGAATGTCTCGGCAAAGCGGTCCCGTTGCGGCATGCTAAGTCGCTCCCTACTGGGCGGTTCGCCGTTTGCAGGTTTACCGAGGGAATTGAGCGTCAACTGCCTCTGCGGTTGCCCCGGATAAGGGTGATACGCGGAGTAACTCGGGTGCCGAAGGTTCGATGAATCACATATCGCGGATGGCCTGTTGGCGACTCGAACGATCTTGTATGGGCTTCGAACGGACCGTCGCCACCCCGCAACCGGTCCGCGTCACTGCCCGAATCCGCCCTCTCCGCCCGGTATCCGCCGTGCGGGCGCCGCGCCCGCTGCGGTACCCTGCTCGCATGCGTGCCGTACGCCTTCTGCTTAGCGAGCCGCGCTGATCAGTACCGACGGATGACCGATCCGGATCGGAATCAGCGTGGCGCCCCCTCCTGTGCGAGGGGTTTTTTCGTTCCCGCGGCAGAGACGATCGATGGAGCTTCAGAGGACATGAGCGAGACGAATCCGGCAGCCCCCGGCGCGGAGACGACCGCGCCGACCGCGCCGCACCGCTACACGGCTGCCATGGCCGCCGACATCGAGGCACGCTGGCAGGACTTCTGGGACACCGAGGGCACCTACGAGGCGCCCAACCCCTCCGGCGACCTGGCCGGGGACCCGGCCGTCGTCGCGCGCCCCAAGAAGTACGTCATGGACATGTTCCCGTACCCCTCGGGCACCGGCCTGCACGTCGGCCACCCGCTGGGCTACATCGCCACCGACGTCTACGCCCGCCACCAGCGCATGAGCGGCTACAACGTGCTGCACACGCTGGGCTTCGACGCCTTCGGCCTGCCCGCCGAGCAGTACGCGATCAGCACCGGCACCCACCCCCGGGTGTCGACCGAGGCCGCCATGGACAACATGAGGCGGCAGCTGCGCCGGCTGGGCCTGGGGCACGACAAGCGGCGCGCGATCGCCACCATCGACCCGGAGTTCCACCGCTGGACCCAGTGGATCTTCGTACAGATCTTCAACTCCTGGTACGACCCCGAGGCCGACCGCGCCCGGCCGATCACCGAACTGGTCGCGCGCTTCGAGAGCGGCGAGCGCCCGACGCCCGACGGCCGCCCCTGGAGCGAGCTGACGGCGGTCGAGCGCTCGGACGTCCTGGGCGGACACCGGCTGGCGTACGCCTCCGACGCCCCCGTCAACTGGTGCCCCGGCCTGGGCACCGTCCTGGCCAACGAGGAGGTCACCGCCGACGGCCGCTCCGAGCGCGGCAACTTCCCGGTCTTCAAGTCCAAGCTGCGCCAGTGGAACATGCGCATCACCGCCTACGCGGACCGCCTGCTGGACGACCTCGACGCGCTGGACTGGCCGGACGCCATCAAGCAGCAGCAGCGCAACTGGATCGGGCGCAGCGAGGGCGCGCGCGTCGACTTCCCCGTCGGCGACGCCGGGACCGTCACCGTCTTCACGACCCGTCAGGACACCCTGTTCGGTGCCACGTACATGGTGCTGGCGCCGGAGCACCAGCTGGTCGAGAAGATCGTTCCGGCCGCCTGGCCCGAGGGCACCCACGACGTGTGGACCGGCGGTCACGCCACGCCCGCCGAGGCCGTCGACGCGTACCGCAAGCAGGCAGCGGCCAAGTCCGACGTCGAACGGCAGGCCGACGCCAAGGACAAGACGGGCGTCTTCACCGGCGCGTACGCGACGAATCCGGCCAACGGCGAATCGATCCCGGTCTTCGTCGCGGACTATGTCCTGATGGGGTACGGCACGGGCGCGATCATGGCCGTACCGGCGCACGACAGCCGGGACTTTGCGTTTGCACGCGCTTTCGAGCTGTCGATGCGCTGTGTCGTGGCACCGACCGACGGCCGGGGCACCGACCCCGGGGAGTGGGACGACGCGTTCGTCGCGTACGACGCCACGCTCGTCAACTCCGCGTCTGCCGAACTGACGCTGGACGGACTGGGCGTGGTCGATGCCAAGGCGAAGACCACCGCGTGGCTGGCCGACCGGGGCATCGGCGAGGGCACCGTCAACTTCCGGCTGCGCGACTGGCTGTTCAGCCGGCAGCGCTACTGGGGCGAGCCGTTCCCCGTCGTCTACGACGAGGACGGCGTCGCGCACGCGCTGCCCGAGTCGATGCTGCCGCTGGAACTGCCCGAGGTGGACGACTACTCGCCGCGCACCTTCGACCCGGACGACGCCGACACCCGGCCCGAGACGCCGCTGTCGCGCAACGAGGACTGGGTGGCCGTCGAGCTGGACCTGGGCGACGGCAGGGGCGTACGGCGCTACCGCCGGGAGACCAACACCATGCCGAACTGGGCCGGTTCGTGCTGGTACGAGCTGCGCTACCTCGACCCGCACAACGACGACAACCTGGTCGCCCCCGATGTCGAGCGGTACTGGATGGGGCCCCGCGACGGCATGCCGCACGGCGGCGTCGACCTGTACGTGGGCGGCGCCGAACACGCCGTGCTGCACCTGCTGTACGCGCGCTTCTGGTCCAAGGCGCTGTACGACCTGGGCCATGTGTCGTCGGTCGAACCGTTCCACAAGCTCTACAACCAGGGCATGATCCAGGCGTTCGTCTACCGCGACAGCCGGGGCATCGCGGTCGACGCGCACGAGGTGGAGGAACGCGACGGCACCTACTGGTTCCGGGGCGAGCAGGTCAGCAGACTGCTGGGCAAGATGGGCAAGTCCCTGAAGAACGCGGTCACCCCGGACGAGATCTTCGCCGAGTACGGCGCCGACACGCTGCGGCTGTACGAGATGGCGATGGGCCCGCTGGACGTCTCGCGGCCGTGGGACACGCGCGCGGTGGTGGGCCAGTACCGGCTGCTGCAACGGCTGTGGCGCAACGTCGTCGACGAGACGACCGGTGAGGTCACGGTCGTGGACGCGCCGGACGACGAGATCGACGTGGCGACGCTGCGCGCCCTGCACAAGGCCGTCGACGGGGTCGGCCAGGACCTGGCCTCGCTGCGCTTCAACACCGCCATCGCCAAGATCACCGAACTGAACAACCACCTCACCAAGACGGGCGGGCCGGTCGCCCGCTCCGTCGCGGAACGGCTGGTGCTGCTGGTGGCGCCGCTCGCGCCGCACGTCGCCGAGGAGCTGTGGCGCCGGCTGGGGCACACCGGCTCGGTCGTGCACGAGGCGTTCCCGGTGGCCGATCCGGCGTACGTGGTGGACGAGTCCGTCACCTGCGTGGTCCAGATCAAGGGCAAGGTCAGGGCGCGGCTGGAGGTCTCCCCGTCGATCTCGGACGAGGAGCTGGAGGCGCTGGCGCTGGGCGACGCGGCCGTGGTCGCCGCGGTGGGCGGCGCGGCCGTCCGCAAGGTGATCGTACGGGCGCCGAAGCTCGTCAACATCGTGACCGGATAAGCCCCGAACGTGACCGGGTGAGCCCCGGTCGGGCAGGCGCGGGCAGCTGTCCACGGAGCCGTTTCGTGACGGTTCCGCGGACACGGGGGTTTCCCTTACGGGCAGTTTGGGGGTATCCCCGGAACCCTCGGGCCGCCCGTTGCGTTTACGGTGGAAGTACCGACGTCGACACCGGAGAGGCATCCTCATGGAGGCCGTGCTTTTGATCGTGGCGCTGCTCTTTGTCGCATTCGTGGCACTTGGCGTGGTCGTGAGCGTCAAGGCGGTCCGTGCCGCGAAGCGGGGCGTGGACCGTACGATCACGCAGGCCCGCCGCACGGTCGAGGACACCACCCTCAGAGCGAAAAGCCTCGGCCAGACCGGTGTCCCGGCCGAGCTGGCACAGCTGCGCCTCTCCCTGCGCACGTCGATGCGGGCCACCCAGGAGGCGTTGCGGGCGCACGAGTCCGAGGACGCCTCCCTGGCCGAGGCGCTGAGCCTCTTCCAGCGGCTGAGCGTGCACGGGCGTGAGCTGGACGACGAGCTGCGCCGACTGGAGCGCGATCCCGACCGGGCGACGATCGCCCGGCGCGTCCCGGAGCTGCGGGAGCGGACCGAACGGATCACGAAGTCCGCCGACGCGCTGCGCTGGGCGGCCAGGGACCGGGCGCGGAAGTTCTCCGAGGACGAGCTGACGCTGCTGAGCGAACAGATCGACGTCGAGACGGGCGCGCTGCGGCACTGGTCGGCGGTGGAGCCGACGGCGGAGGCGGACCCGGCGCGGGACGGGCACGCGGCAGACCCGGCGCGGGACGGGAGCGGGGAGCGGCGGACGGCGTCGGATCCCGCTCCGCAGGCCGCTCCCGGGCCCACGGAGTGGCCGGAGCCGGAGCCCGCGAGCGGGCCGGAGCCGGCGGGGCGCACGGGGCGGCCGGCGGGCGCGGACCCCACACTCGCGGATCAGACGTGGCCCGAGCCGCCGCCCGTGGGTGAGGGGCGGCAGGCGATCGAGCCGCCGGACCCGCGGCGGACGACGTACCCGTGGCAGGAGAAGTCGACGCGCCCGGAGACGACGAACTGACGGAGTGATGAAGTGACGGAGTGATGGGCCGGTCCGTCGGTCCGCTGACGGATGCGGTGGGCGGTGTCGGTGTGGTGGTGTGCCCCGTCGATGCGGGCGTTGATGCGGGCGTGGGGGCGGGTTCGGGTGCCGCGGGTGAGGACACGGGTGCGGGCCGGGCCGGGTTACGGGTGGCCCGGCCGGGCACACGAAAAGCGTGGTGGCGGGCTGCCAGTGGTGTGGACCCCGTCGGGACCGAGTACGTCGAAGCAGGGGAAGAGGGCGAAAGCCGATGGGGACCTCTTCGGATTCGACGGGCGTGGCGGGGCCGGGCTGCCGACCGGTGGTCGCGGCGGGTAACCTCCCGCTCATGTCCCGCCATGTCGCGATCGTCACCGATTCAACGGCCTACCTGCCGCCCCAGGCGATGGAACGCCATGGCATCACCGCGGTCCCGCTGACCGTGGTTCTCGGCGACCGGGCCCTCGAAGAGGGCACCGAGATCTCCGCCCGGTCGCTCGCCCTCGCGCTTCAGAAACGCCACTCGGTGACCACCTCCCGGCCGAGCCCCGAGGTCTTCGCCGCCGCCTACCGCGCGGCGGCCGACGCCGGGGCGACGGGCATCGTCTCGCTCCATCTGTCGGCGGAGTTCTCCGGGACGTACGACGCGGCGGTCCTGGCCGCGCGGGACGCGCCGGTGCCGGTACGGGTGGTGGACACCGGGATGGTGGCGATGGCCCTCGGCTTCTGCGCGCTGGCGGCGGCGGAGACCGCCGAGGCGGACGGCACACTGGACGAGGCCGTGGCGGCGGCCGAGAAACGAGCGGCCGGGACGTACGCGTACTTCTACGTCGACACGCTGGACTATCTGCGGCGCGGCGGCCGGATCGGGGCGGCGCAGGCGCTTTTCGGCTCGGCGCTCGCCGTGAAGCCCCTGCTCCAACTGGAGGGCGGCCGGATCGAGTTGCTGGAGAAGGTGCGTACGGCGTCGAAGGCGATCGCCCGGCTGGAGGAGATCGTCGCGCAGCGGGCGGGCAATGGCGGGGTCGACATCGCCGTGCACCATCTCGCGGCGCCCGAGAAGGCCGCCGCGCTCGCCGACCGGCTGCGGGAACGGGTGCCGGGCCTCGGCGAGTTGCACGTCAGCGAGGTCGGCGCGGTGATCGGGGCACACACCGGTCCCGGGTTGCTGGGGGCCGTGGTCTCACCGCGTTGAACCGGGTCCTGAGGTCGCGCTCGCTCCATCCGGACGCCGCCTGATCCCGTCGCGCTGAGGCGGTCGGGTTTCACGCCGCGTTGATGTGGGCCGGGGGCGGAATCCCTCGTTCGGGTGGCCGAGTTATGCACAACTGGTGAGTTGTCCACAGAAATTCGGCCTCGTCGGCGGGATGCGGCAGACCTGCCTACCGTCTGGTGCATGACTTCTCGATCACACTCAGTGACCAGCGGCCCCGGTCGCGCATCGACATCCGGCGGCCGGGCGCGCGGCGCCCGCAACGGCCGCTTCCCGTCTCTGTCCCGCGCGCGCCACGGACGTGCGGGTACGACACCCGTGCGGCCGTCCGCGCGCCCACCCGCGGGCCCGGCCTCTTCCTCAGCCACGGCCCCGTCGGTGACGACGGTGTCGCGTCGCCGTGCCGAGGCCCTGTTTCCGGTGGGGTCGAGCGCCGGACCCCCCGTGGGGCGGGGAACGGTGGGGACCGCCGACGCCGACGCCGCCCGGGTGGCGGCCGTGGGCGGCCCGGCGCCGGCGCCAACTCCCGTCCGGGGAGCGGACGATGACACCGACACCGACACCGACACCGGTGTTCCTTCAGGCCCGCGACGGGGACTGTTGCCGGAGGGCGCGGGCGCGGGGGACCGCCCGGAGGCGGGAGAACCGGGGGGCGGGCGACGGGAGCGGGTATGGCTGGCTCTCCGCGAGCGCTTGCCGCTCTGGGTGCAGGTCAGATGCGGGCTTGAGCCGAAGACCCTGGCCGCGCTGGTGGTGGTGCTGCTCGTGGCCGTCGTGCTGGCGGTCCAGCACTTCTGGTCCGGTCGGCCGCAGCCGGTGAGCGCTCCGGAGACGGTCCGCGAAGAGGTGGCGGTGACGGGGGCGGCGCGCGAGCCCGCACCGTCGCCCGGAGTGGCGCCGCCGGCTTCCGTCGCGGTGCCCGCGCCCGCCGTGTCGCCCGCCGGGCGGGTGGTGGTCGATGTCAGCGGCACGGTACGCAGCCCCGGCGTCCACCGGCTGCCCCTCGGGTCACGGGTCGCCGACGCGCTGCGGGCCGCCGGCGGCGTCGAACCGGGCACCGATCTGACCGGACTCAACCGGGCGCGCGTTCTGGTGGACGGCGAACAGGTGGTCGTGGGCGGTCCCGCACCACCGGTGCCGGGCACGGGAATCGCGCCCGGCGGAAGCTCGGCCGGGCCGGGCGCCGGGGGCGCGGCGGGGGACGGGGCACCGGTGAGTCTCAGCACGGCCACCGTCGAACAGCTCGACACCCTGCCCGGTGTCGGCCCGGTACTCGCGCGCCACATCGTGGACTACCGCACCCGCCACGGCGGGTTCAGGTCCGTCGGCGAACTGCGCGAGGTGAACGGGATCGGTGAGCGCCGGTTCGCCGACATCGAGCCACGTGTACGGCCATGAGCCGCGCGGTCACGAATCGCCCCGTCCCGAACAATCCGGTTCCGAACCTCCCGGTCACGAATCACCCGGTTCCGAATGGCCCGGCGACGAACCGCCGGGCCGTGGCCCGCGCCGCTGTCCACGCAGCGTCCGGGCATCGGCTGGGCGCCTCGGCGCCCTATCAGGAGGGTCCGGCCGATCTGCGGCTCGTTCCGCCCGCGTTGGCGGCCTGGGGCGCCGCGGCGGTGGCGACAGGTGTGCCGGGGAGCTGGATCGCCGCCTTCGTGGCGGCCGGGCTCGCCGGGGCGGGTGTGCTCCTCGTGCGGGCCGTTCTCGCGGCGCCGCAGTCGCCGCATTCGCCACAGGAACCGGAACCGGCGTCGGAGCCGGGACCGGGACCGGAACCGGCTTCAGGATGGGGCAGTTGGTGGCGCGGGGTGAACGGGGTCGCCCTGGCCGCCGTGCTGCTCTGCGCCGTCGCCGGGGCGGGGTCCGCGTGGCTGCACGACGCGGACCGGCGCCTGGGCCCGGTGCCCGCGCTGGCGGAGCGGTACGCCCGCGTCACGGTGGACCTGACGGTCACCTCCGACCCGCGCCCCATCCCGCCACGGGTCCACGGCGACCGGCTGACATCGGCGGGCCTGCTCCTGAACGCCGACCTCACCCGTGTGTCGGCCGGTGACGGAGCCGCCACCACCGTCCGTACGCCGGTGCTGGTCATCACCCGGGCGGGAAAGGGAACCGCCGCGTGGCAGCGGCTGCTGCCGTCGACCGGGCTCCGGCTGACGGGACGGCTCACCCCGCCCATCGAGGGGGACGTGCGGTTCGCGGCGCTGCTCAAGGTGGAGGGCGCCGGGCCGCCGGAGGTCGTACGCCCGCCGACCGGCCCGCAACGCACCGCCGGACATCTGCGCGCCGGGCTGCGGGAGGCGACCGAAGGACTCCCGCCCGACGCCCGCGCCCTGCTGCCCGGACTGGTCGTCGGCGACACCTCCCGGATCTCGCCCGAACTGGCCGAAGCGTTCACGGCGACCGATTTGACTCATTTGCTGGCGGTTTCCGGCAGCAACCTGACGATCGTGCTCGCCCTGCTCATCGGGCCGGCGGGACTCGCGCTGCGGGCGGAGCGGCGCGGGCTGGCTCCACGCCTGGGGCTCTCGTTGCGTACGACCGCCCTGTGCGGCGGGGCGCTCACCCTCGCCTTCGTGGTGGTCTGCCGCCCGGATCCCAGTGTGCTGCGGGCGGCGGCCTGCGGACTGATCACCCTGCTCGCCATCGGCACCGGCCGGCGCCGTTCGCTGATCCCGGCACTGGCCGCCGCCGTTCTGCTGCTCGTGCTCTGGAACCCCGCCCTGGCACGCACCTTCGGCTTCGTCCTGTCCGTGCTCGCCACGGGCGCCCTGCTGACCGTCGCCCCCCGCTGGAGCGAGGCGATGCAACGGCGCGGGATGCCGCCCCGGCTCGCCGAGGTGCTGGCGGCTGCGGCTGCCGCGCAGGCGGTCTGCGCACCCGTGGTGGCGGTGTTCGCCGCCCGCGTCAGCCTCGTCGCGATCCCGTGCAACCTGTTCGCCGAACTGGCGGTGGCCCCGGCCACGGTGCTCGGCTTCGCGGCGCTCGCCGCGGCCCCGGTCGCGATGCCCGTGGCCGAACTCCTGGCCCGGTGCGCGGGCTGGCCCGTCGGATGGATCGCCTCGGTCGCCCGTACCGGCGCGGCGCTGCCCGGGGCGGAGATCGAGTGGCCCGACGGGTGGCGGGGCGGGGCGCTGCTGGCCGTCGTCACCCTCGTCGTGGTGTACGCGGTGCGGCGGCTGTACGGCAGCCCCTGGGTGGCAGCCGGCTGCGCGGTGCTCCTGCTGCTGGCCGTCGTACGCCCGGCCCCGCTCACCCGCGTGGTCACCGGCTGGCCGCCACCGGACTGGGCCGTGGCGATGTGTGACGTCGGCCAGGGCGACACGCTCGTCCTCGCGGCCGGCGAGGGCGCCGGGGTGGTGGTGGACGCCGGCCCCGACCCCCGGCTGGCCGACCGCTGTCTGCGGGACCTCGGGATCACCCGCGTACCGCTGCTCGTGGTCAGCCACTTCCACGCCGACCATGTCGGCGGACTGTCCGGGGTGCTGCGGGGCCGGGAGGTCGGGGCCATCCAGACGACGACGCTTGAGGAGCCGTGGGAGCAGAGCGAGTTCGTGCGGCGTACGGCACGGGCCGCGCGGGTTCCGCTGGTGCGCGCGGTGCCCGGGGAGCGGCGCCGGGTCGGGCGGCTCGACTGGCGGGTGCTCTGGCCGAGGGCCGGGCCGGTGCCGGTCGCGGGCGGTCCGAACGACGCGAGCGTCACGCTGTTGGTCCGTACGGCGGGCGGTCCGACGCTGCTGCTGCTCGGTGACCTCGAACCGCCCGCCCAGCGCGGCCTGTTCCGCGAGCACCCGGCGCTGCCGCCGGTGGACGTGCTGAAGGTCGCGCACCACGGCTCGGCCTTCCAGGACCCCGCCCTGCTGCGCGCGGTGCGGCCCCGGCTGGCCCTGATCTCCTGCGGCCGGGACAACCTGTACGGCCATCCCGCGCCGCGCACGGTCCGCGCGCTGCGCGCCGGGGGAGCGGTGGTGATACGCACCGACAAGGACGGCGCCGTCGCCGTGGCGGGAGCCGGGGCCGGGCTGCGGGCCGTGCCGCGCGGACCCGACTGACCGAGGACGGGGGACCGAGGACGGGGGACGGGGGGACGGGGGACGGGGGAAACTGCCAACCGGAAACAGGGGGCGGGACGCGGGCGGGCGGTGCGTGGTGGCAGGGAGGGTGCCGGGCCAGACTGGGCCCATGGACATGTCTCGGACCATCTCCGACTACCTGCGCCGGATCGGCGCCGACCGGCCCGCCGCACCGGACGCGGCGGCGCTGAGGGACCTTCAGGTACGCCACCTGCGGACCGTGCCGTTCGAGAACCTCTCCGTGCACCTCGCGGAGGAGATCGTCCTGGAGGAACGGGCACTGGTCGCCAAGGTCGTGGACCGGCGGAGAGGAGGCTTCTGCTACGAACTCAACGGCGCCTTCGCGGTGCTGCTGCGGGAACTCGGTTTCCGGGTGACGCTTCTCCAGGCCCGGGTGTTCACCTCGGACGGCCGACTGGGCATCCCGTACGACCACATGACGCTGCTGGTCGAGACCCCGTCGCCGGACGGGGCGGGCGGCGACGGTGAGCGGTGGCTGGCGGATGTCGGCTTCGGGAGTCACAGCACCCACCCGCTGGCGTTCGACGAGCGCGGCGACCAGGAGGACCCGGCCGGGACGTTCCGGGTGGTGGAGGCCCCGGAGGGGGACCTCGATGTGCTGCGGGACGGAAAACCCCAGTTCCGGCTCGACCGACGGCCGCGCGCCCTGGCCGACTTCGCCGCCGGAGCCTGGTACCACCGCACGTCGCCGGAGTCGCACTTCACCCGGTCCCTGGTCTGTTCCCGCAACACCCACGACGGCCGGATCACCCTCGGCGGCCACAGGCTGGTCACCACGGCGGACGGCGAGCGGCACGAGCGGGAGCTGACCGGGGACGCCGAGATCCTGGCCACTTACCGGGAACGGTTCGGCCTGGTCCTGGACCGGGTCCCACGCGTCATGCCCCATCAGCGGAAGGAGGGAACCAACTGGACGTCCGGCACCTGCGGCTAGCCGACGCCCCGGCCCGAACCGCGCCCCGATCGGTCATGTCCGCCCGGCCCACACCGAGCCCCGGGCGGTCATGTCCGCGAAGCCCTGTCCGCCCGCGATGCCCTGTCCGCCCGCGATGCCCTGTCCGGGGCGGCGACACCGGCACGCAGCGCCGCGCCCGCCGTGTTGCCCGGAGCCGTACGCGTACGCCCGCGACGACCACGATCCGCCGCTGTGCGCCCGGCCGCATCGACGGGACATCGGCCGTTCAATGCCGCCCGCGCTTCCGTCCGGCGCACGCGGCGCGCTTCCCCGAGGACGCCGCTCGCAGTCCCGCCCGGCGGGCAGGAGGCGCGTGTCCGAAGGCACCGCCCGGACCGGCCCCGGCGAGCCGTGCCCGCTGCCCCGTCGGGCCGACGGACCTCGGCCGTTCCACGTCGCCCGCGCTTCCGTTCGGCTCGCGCGACGGGCCTCCCCGAGGACGCCGCCCGCGGTCCCGCCCGGCCAGCAGGACACGCGTGTCCGAAGGCACCGCCCGGACCGGCCCCGGCGAGCCGTGGCCGCCGCCCCGGTCAGTCTTGGGACGCGGACGGCGCTTCCAGCCAGCCCTCGTACTCGGCGGCGAAGGCGTCCAGGGCCGCCGGGTCGAGCCGTGCCCCCGCGTCCTCCACCACGACCAGCCACTGGGCGTCCTCGGCGTCGTCCTCCCCGGCGAGGGCGTCCCGTACGAGCTCGGGCTCCTCCAACACCCCGAAGCGGTCGGCGAGTTCACCGGCCACCTCCTCGGCGGAGTCGCGGTCGGGCAGCACCAGGACATGTCGCGCATCGCTCACCCGGCCATTCTCCCGCACCCGCGCGCACCCGCCGTCGCCCGCCTGCGCACCCTCCCGTGCCGGGCCCGCCCGGCGCTGTCGGTGGCTCGTGCGATGCTGGACCGCGATGGCCACCAGGAAGACTTCCCCCGACGATCCGCTCGCCCCGCTCACCCTCGCGCTGGGCCAGGAGGACCTGCTGCTGGACCGCGCCGTCCAGCAGATCGTGGCGGCGGCCCGCGCGACCGACCCCGACACCGACGTGCGCGACCTGTCCTCCGACCAGCTCCAGCCGGGCACCCTCGCCGAGTTGACGAGCCCGTCGCTGTTCGCGGAGCGCAAGGTCGTCGTCGTACGGAACGCGCACGACCTGTCCGCCGAGACGATCAAGGACGTCAAGGCGTACCTCGACGCGCCCGCCGAGGAGATCACCCTCGTCCTGCTGCACGCCGGCGGCCCCAAGGGCAAGGCCCTGCTGGACGCGGCCCGCAAGGCCGGTGCCCGTGAGGTCTCCTGCGCGAAGACGACCAAGCCCGCCGAGCGGCTCACCTTCGTCCGCTCGGAGTTCCGCGCGCTGGGCCGCTCCGCCACCCCCGAGGCGTGCCAGGCGCTGGTCGACTCGATCGGCAGCGACCTGCGCGAGCTGGCGAGCGCGGTGTCCCAGCTCGCCGCCGACGTCGAGGGCGCCATCGACGACGCGGTCGTCGCCCGCTACTACACGGGCCGCGCCGAGGCGTCCAGCTTCACCGTCGCCGACCGGGCGGTGGAGGGCCGCGCCGCCGAGGCGCTCGAAGCGCTGCGCTGGTCGCTGTCGACCGGTGTCGCGCCCGTACTGATCACCAGCGCCCTCGCCCAGGGCGTGCGCGCCATCGGCAAACTGTCGTCGGCGCGCGGCGGCCGGCCCGCCGACCTCGCCCGGGAACTGGGCATGCCGCCGTGGAAGATCGACCGGGTGCGCCAGCAGATGCGCGGCTGGACCCCGGACGGGGTCGCCACCGCGCTGATCGCGGTCGCGGCGGCCGACGAGGGTGTCAAGGGCGGCGGCGCCGACCCCGAGTACGCGCTGGAGAAGGCCGTCGTCGCGATCGCCCGCGCGGCCCGCGCCGGCCGCTGACCCCGGCCGCTGACCTCCCGCCGCTGACCGCCGGGCGGAGAACCCGCATGCCGAAGGCCCCGGTACGCCGTACCGGGGCCTTCGGCGTCAAACCTGGTGTGGATCCGTACCCGCGTGGCGAACGCAGTCGCGTACGGATCCGAGGACGCCGGTCAGGAGCGGTAGAGAGGGCCCGCTGAGTCCGTACCGGCGAGGGGATCAAAATGGATCAAGAGTGAGCGAGAAGACACTCAGCCCTGTGGAGCAGCTCAGACCTGAACAGCTCGGTCCTGAACGACTCAGCCCTGAAGGGCGGCGACCTTGGACGCCAGCGCCGACTTCTTGTTGGCGGCGGCGTTCTTGTGGATGACGCCCTTCGACGCGGCCTTGTCGAGCTTGCGCGACGCCTCACGGACGGCCACGCTCGCCGTCTCGACGTCGCCGGCGGCGACGGCCTCGCGGGCCTTGCGGATCGCGGTCTTGAGCGACGACTTGACCGCCTTGTTGCGCAGGCGCGCCTTCTCGTTGGTCTTGTTCCGCTTGATCTGGGACTTGATGTTCGCCACGAAATGCCTTTTCAGGTTCGATGATCTTCGAATGGGCGTCCGTGCCGAAACGACAGCAGACACAGCGGCCCACGCTACCAGCCACCCTTCGAACGGCCCAAACCGGGCGCAGCCCCGTACCCGTGGGACGATGGAGCCTACGTATCGATCCGATGTGACCCGAGACGAGACGCCGCGCGTCTCAAGAATCAGGACCCTGCGTGCCCGCGACCCCTACCCACGTGCCCGAGCCGAGCCGTACGGACCCGGCGCTGCTCCGTAATTTCTGCATCATCGCGCACATCGACCACGGCAAGTCGACGCTCGCCGACCGGATGCTCCAGCTGACGGGAGTGGTCGACCAGCGGCAGATGCGCGCCCAGTATCTCGACCGGATGGACATCGAGCGCGAGCGCGGCATCACGATCAAGTCCCAGGCGGTCCGGCTCCCGTGGGCGCCCAACGCGGGCCCCGACCAGGGCACCACTCATGTCCTGAACATGATCGACACCCCGGGCCACGTGGACTTCACCTACGAGGTGTCCCGTTCGCTCGCCGCCTGCGAGGGCACGGTCCTGCTGGTGGACGCCGCGCAGGGCATCGAGGCGCAGACCCTCGCCAACCTCTATCTGGCGATGGAGAACGACCTCACCATCGTCCCGGTGCTCAACAAGATCGACCTGCCCGCCGCGCAGCCCGAGAAGTTCTCCGAGGAACTGGCCAATCTGATCGGCTGTCAGCCCGAGGACGTGCTCAAGGTCTCGGCGAAGACCGGTGTCGGCGTGGACGTGCTGCTGGACCGCGTCGTCAAGGACGTACCGCCGCCCGTCGGTGTCGCCGACGCCCCGGCGCGCGCGATGATCTTCGACTCGGTGTACGACTCCTACCGGGGCGTCGTCACCTATGTCCGGGTGATCGACGGCAAGCTCAACAAGCGCGAGCGCATCCGGATGATGTCCACCGGCGCCACCCACGAACTGCTGGAGATCGGGGTCTCCTCGCCCGAGATGACCCCGGCCGACGGCCTCGGTGTGGGCGAGGTCGGCTACCTCATCACCGGCGTGAAGGACGTCAGGCAGTCCAAGGTCGGTGACACGATCACCTCGCTCAACAAGGGCGCGACCGAGGCGCTGGGCGGCTACAAGGACCCCAAGCCGATGGTGTTCTCCGGCCTCTACCCGCTGGACGGCTCGGACTACCCGGAGCTGCGCGACGCCCTCGACAAGCTCCAGCTCAACGACGCCGCCCTGGTCTACGAGCCGGAGACGTCCGCGGCTCTCGGCTTCGGTTTCCGGGTCGGTTTCCTCGGGCTGCTGCACCTCGACGTGATCCGGGAGCGGCTGGAGCGCGAGTTCAACCTGGACCTGATCGCGACCGCGCCCAACGTGGTCTACCGGGTGGTCATGGAGGACGGCAAGGAGCACACCGTCACCAACCCGAGCGAGTTCCCCGAGGGGAAGATCGACTCGGTGCACGAGCCGGTCGTGCGCGCCACGATCCTCGCGCCCAGCGAGTTCATCGGCTCGATCATGGAGCTGTGCCAGACCCGCCGCGGCACGCTGCTCGGCATGGACTACCTGTCCGCCGACCGGGTCGAGATCCGCTACACCCTGCCGCTCGCCGAGATCGTCTTCGACTTCTTCGACCAGCTGAAGTCCAAGACCCGCGGGTACGCGTCGCTGGACTACGAGCCCACCGGTGAGCAGAGCGCCCAGCTCGTCAAGGTCGACATCCTGCTGCACGGCGACAAGGTCGACGCCTTCTCCGCCATCACGCACCGGGACCAGGCGTACGCGTACGGCGTACGGCTGGTGGCCAAGCTCCGCGAGCTGATCCCGCGCCAGGCGTTCGAGGTGCCCATCCAGGCCGCCATCGGCTCCCGGGTCATCGCCCGCGAGACGATCCGCGCCATCCGCAAGGACGTCCTCGCCAAGTGCTACGGCGGTGACATCTCCCGGAAGCGGAAGCTGCTGGAGAAGCAGAAGGAGGGCAAGAAGCGGATGAAGATGGTCGGCAGTGTGGAGGTCCCGCAGGAGGCGTTCATCGCGGTGCTCTCCAGCGACGAGTCGGCCGCCAAGAAGAAGTGACGCGCTTCGCCGGGCGGTAGCTCCCTTCCGCCGCCCCGGGGCGGGCCGGGTCCGTGTGCGGGTGCGCGCGGACCCGGCCGCCGTTCGCCGGTCCGGTTCGTTATGGAGCGACTGCACGCGTCCCCTTACGCGCCGGGCGGGTCCGCTCTACTCTGATCACTGCTCGATGGTTACTCACCAGTTAAACAACAAACCAGTCGCGCAGACTTTGCGGGGCCCGGAGGACGTCGTGAGCGACACCAAGACCTTGATCGAGAACCGGCCGCCGTCCGTGGCGGCCCTCTTCATGGAGCGTGTGGCGGCCACGCCGGACGCGGAGGCGTACCGCCACCCCGTGCCCCCCGCCACGGGTCAGGGCCCCGACGACTGGAAGTCCCTCAGCTGGGGCGAGGCCGCCACCCGTGTGTACGCGGTGGCCGCCGGTCTGATCGCGCTGGGCGTACGCCCCGAGGAGCGCGTCGCGCTCGCCGCCGCCACCCGGGTCGAGTGGATCCTCGCCGACCTCGGGGTGATGTGCGCGGGCGCCGCGACCACCACCGTCTACCCCTCGACGAACGCCGAGGAGTGCGCGTACATCCTCGCCGACTCCGAGAGCCGTTTCCTGATCGCCGAGGACGCCGAACAGCTCGCCAAGGCACGCGAGCGCCGGGCCGGGCTGCCGAACCTGGCCCATGTCGTGGTGATCGAGAGCGCCGACGCGATTCCCGCCGACGGCGACCCGGACGGCTGGGTGCTGTCCCTCGCCGAGCTGGAGGAGCGCGGGGCGGCGTATCTCAGGGAGCACCCGGGCGTCGTCAAGGAGCGCGTCGGCGACATCAGAGCCGAACAGCTCGCCACCCTCATCTACACCTCCGGTACCACCGGCCGCCCCAAGGGCGTACGGCTGCCGCACGACAACTGGTCGTACATGGCCAAGGCCATCGCGGGCACCGGCCTCGTCACCCAGGACGACATCCAGTACCTCTGGCTGCCGCTGGCGCACGTCTTCGGCAAGGTCCTCACCTCCGGCCAGATCGAGGTCGGCCATGTCACCGCCGTCGACGGCCGGGTCGACAAGATCATCGAGAATCTGCCGGTGGTCCGCCCGACCTACATGGCCGCGGTGCCCCGCATCTTCGAGAAGGTCTACAACGGGGTCGCGGCCAAGGCGCGCGCGGGCGGCGCCGCCAAGTACAAGATCTTCCAGTGGGCGGCGGGCGTCGCGCGCGACTACGCGCGGGTCGGCCAGGACAACTTCCGCCACACCGGCACCGCTTCGGTGCCCTTCGCGCTCCGCGCCAAGCACTCCGTCGCCGACCGGCTCGTCTACGCCAAGCTCCGCGACGCGTTCGGCGGCCGGCTGCGCGCCGCGATCTCCGGTTCCGCCGCCCTCGCCCCCGAGATCGGCTTCTTCTTCGCCGGTGCCGGGGTCCACATCCTGGAGGGGTACGGCCTCACCGAGTCCAGCGCGGCCAGCTTCGTCAACCCGGGCGAGGCGTACCGCACCGGCACCGTCGGCAAGCCGCTGCCCGGCTGCGAGGTCCGCATCGCCGACGACGGCGAGATCATGCTGCGCGGTCCGGGCATCATGGACGGCTACCACGGGCTGCCGGAGAAGACCGCCGAGGTCCTCGAACCGGACGGCTGGTTCCACACCGGTGACATCGGCGAACTGTCGGTCGACGGTTATTTGCGGATCACCGACCGCAAGAAGGACCTGATCAAGACGTCCGGCGGCAAGTACATCGCGCCGGCCGAGGTCGAGGGCCGGTTCAAGGCCGTGTGCCCGTACGTCTCCAACATCCTGGTCCACGGCGCCGACCGGAACTTCTGCACCGCGCTCATCTCCCTGGACGAGGCCGCCCTGCTCGGCTGGGCGGCGGAGAACGGCATGGAGGGTGCCTCGTACGCCGACGTCGTGGCCTCGCCGCGGACCGAGCAGCTCGTCGAGGGGTACGTCAACGAGCTCAACGAGGGCCTTCAGCGCTGGCAGACCATCAGGAAGTTCCGGCTGCTGCCGCGCGACCTGGACATCGAGCACGGGGAGCTGACGCCGAGCCTCAAGCTCAAGCGGCCGGTGGTGGAGCGGGAGTACAAGCACCTGCTGGACGAGATGTACGCGGGCGCACGGGAGGCGTAGAGGCGCATACGCGTCGTTGATGAGTGCGCGGGCGGGGCCGGCGGCCGGGAACTACGGCTGGGGGCTCCGCCCACGGCGTAGTTCCCGCAGTATGTTGTCGAGCCCGGCCACATGGTCGCGCAGCGCGGCCCTCCCGTCGGGGCCGCACAGTGGCCGCACCGGGACGCCGGAGCCGTCGAGGGCGTCTGCGCGGCTGTGGTCCGTACCACTGTGATCCGGACCGCCGTGGTCCTCGTCCGCGTCGGCCCCCGCGCCGCCCTCGCCGGCGTCCTTGTCGCCGTCCCTCTCGCCGAGCATGGACCCGATGGCGGAGAGCCTGCGGCCCATCTCGGTGAGCTGCGCGTGGTCCCGGGCCAGCAGTGCCTCCAACTGGCGGTTCTTGCGGTGCAGTTCGAGGAAGACCGTCACCTTGGCCCGCAGCACCCAGGGGTCGAACGGCTTCGGGATGAAGTCGGCGGCCCCGGTCGCGTACCCCCGGAAGGTGAAACCGCTGTCGGGATGACTGCCGGTCAGAAAGATGATCGGGACGTCCTTCGCCTGGTCCAGCCGCTTGATGCCGGCGGCCGTGTCGAAGGCGTCCATGCCCGGCATCCGGACGTCCAGCAGCACCAGCGCGAACCGTTCCCGGCGCAGCGCCCGTATCGCCTCCTCGCCCGAACGGGCCCGCACCAGCGGGACGTTGAGCGATGCCAGTACCGCTTCGAGCGCGAGAAGGTTCTCCTCCATGTCGTCGACGAGAAGGATTCCCGCCCGGTCGGCGACGGGGGTGTCAGCGGGCGGGTCGGTGGGTATCTGGGTGCTCATCGTCGGTGGCGTCCGAGTAGGTGATGGCCGGTGCTGGGGGTCCGGGCGCGTACGGTGTCGGGTGCGGCGGCCGGGGGAAACGGCCTCTGAGCTCCGTTCTTCGCCCGCTTCTTCGCCCATTTCGATGACTCGACGCGTATGGGCACGCTCAGTCTGTCACTCTGTCGGGGTCGTAAGCGGCGCAACGAGAGAAACAACCAGGAGCCGCACGTGGGGCCTATAGGGGACTGTCGGAACCCGAATGATCCGGAAGCGACCACTCCGGTACGGAGTCGGGCGTTCCGCGACGACGAGCGGCGCACGGCACGCACCAGCCTGCCGGGCAACCCGCTCGCCCCGTCCGCCGCGCGCCGGTTCGTGCGCGCGGCGCTCGCCGAGTGGACCAGCCTCGGCCTGCTCGCCGCCTGCGCCCTCTGCCAGGGCGACGAGAACTGCGCACCGGGAGGGCACGACGCGGACGGGCTCATCGACGACGCGGTGCTGATCGTCGACGAACTCGTCACCAACGCCGTCGTGCACGCCGGCACCAACGTCGAACTGCTCTGCCGTCTCGACGTGCTGGAGTGCGAACCGGAGGGCACGAGACCCGGCGGGATGCCCGTCACGGCCCCCGTGCCGGACCCGGCCACCACCCCGGACACCCCCGGGGACCCGGACGCCCCAGCCGCCCCGGAGGCGGCCGTACCCCCGGAGCCCGCCCCCGACCTCGCGCGCGCCGCCCTCGTCATCGAGGTCTCCGACCACCACCCCGCCCGCTCCGTACGCAGCGACGCCCACGAAATCGCGGGCGGCGCCCCCGACTACGGCCGGGGCCTCCAGCTCATCGCCGCCCTCTCCGAACGCTGGGGCATCACCTACCGCACCGGCCTCAAGACCGTCTGGGTCCACCTCCCCATCGACGGCCCGGCCTCCGGGGACCCGGCGGGCACCTTCGCCCCCGGCGCCACGGGCGAACCCGCCCTGCGCCGCGACATGCGCGCCGCCGAGATCCTCGCCCCCGCCCCGCGCGGAACGACCCGCGAGGACCCCGACTGGATCAGCCGGGGCGCCCTCTCCTTCCTCGCCGAAGCCTCCGACCTGCTGGCCGGACAGCTCGACGAGGACCTCGTCGCCGCCCTCGCCGGCCAGCTCCTCGTGCCCCGGCTCGCCGACTGGTGCGCCATCTGGCTCGACGGCGAGGGACACGGCCGTACGGGCGCCCCGAGGCTCTCCCGCGTCTGGCACGCCGACGAGTCCCGTATCGACCTCCTGCGCACCCTCCTGGAGAAGGAACCGCCCCGGCTCCTCGACGCCCAGCGCGCCCAGGCGGGCGGCGGCCAGGACGGCACCGCCACCGGGGGCCGCAACGTCCCCGTGCCCGTCCCCTGGCCCGGCTCCGGCCAGACCGGCGCGCACGACGGCGCGGCCGTCGCCTGCCGGCTCGTCGCGGGCGACCGCGCCCTCGGCACCCTCGTCCTCGGACGCCGCCGGCTGGCCCGGATGCCCGACGAGGTGATCGCGCTCATCGAGGACTTCGCCCGCCGCGTCGCCCTCGCC
Organism: Streptomyces sp. NBC_01498; assembly: GCF_036327775.1. Classification (NCBI taxonomy): domain Bacteria; kingdom Bacillati; phylum Actinomycetota; class Actinomycetes; order Kitasatosporales; family Streptomycetaceae; genus Streptomyces; species Streptomyces sp. NBC_01498. The sequence continues at coordinate 5,101,077 of NZ_CP109598.1, forward strand.
ATCGGCGCCGCCCGCCGCTACACCCGGCAGGCCACCATCAGCCGCGTCCTGCAACGCAGCCTGCTCCCCAGCCAGGTCGCCCGGATCCCCGGCGTCGAGAGCCACCTGGTGTACGAGCCCGCCGACGACGGCGTGGTCGGCGGCGACTTCTACGACGTCTTCCCCGCGCCGCCCGGCGGCCGGTGGTGCTTCATGCTCGGCGACGTCCAGGGCAGCGGCCCCGAGGCCGCCGTCGTCACCGGCCTCGCCAGACCCTGGCTGCGGCTCCTCGCCCGCGAGGGGTACGCGGTCGGCGAAGTGCTCGACCGCCTCAACCGGCTCCTGCTCGACGACGCCATGGAGGCCGCCGAGGCCGCCGCGCTGATGGTCGCCGTCGCCGGCGGGCAGGACCTCACCGGCGGCGACCCCGGACTGCCCGGCCTCAGCGACCTGGGCCCGCTCAGCGACATCGGCACCCTGGAGAAGGGCCGCGCCGACGGGGGCCGGGGCGGCGGCCTCGCCGACGGCGGCCAGTCACGCTTCCTCTCCCTCCTCTACGGCGAACTCGCCCCGCTCCCCGGCACCGCCGGCGGCGCCCGCTGCACCCTGGCGAGCGCCGGCCACCCGCTGCCGTTACTCCTCAAGCCCGACGGAACGGTGCGTGTGGCCGCCGAACCGCAACTGCTCCTCGGCGTGGACGAGAACGTCGCGTACGAGAGCCTCAGCTTCGACCTGGCCTCCGGGGACACCCTGCTGTGCGTCACCGACGGCGTCACCGAGCGCCGCTCGGGGCGGCTGCTCCTGGACGACGACGACGGCCTCGCCGCGATCCTGGCGGGCTGCGCCGGACTGAACGCGCAGGGCGTCGCCGAGCGGATCAGACGGGCCGTGCACGACTTCGACCCGAGCCCGCCCTCGGACGACCTGGCGCTGCTGGTGCTGCGCGCCGTGTAGCGCCGGACTCTGCGGGGTACGGCGACGGCACCCGGCCCGCGTACGGGACACTGGGGTCATGCCTTCCGCCCTGCCCGACGGTGACCCCATGCCCGAGTCCGGCGCGCTGCCCCCGCACGCGCTCGACGGCGCGGCGGACCGGCCGCTCGGCTTCTACCTGCACGTGCCCTACTGCGCCACCCGCTGCGGCTACTGCGACTTCAACACCTACACCGCCACCGAACTGCGCGGCTCCGGCGGCGTGCTCGCCTCCCGCGACAACTACGCCGACACCCTGACCGACGAGATCCGGCTCGCCCGCAAGGTCCTCGGCGACGACCCCCGGCCCGTCCGCACGGTCTTCGTCGGCGGCGGTACGCCCACCCTGCTCGCCGCCGCCGACCTCGTACGGATGCTGGGCGCCGTACGCGACGAGTTCGGCCTCGCCGACGACGCGGAGATCACCACCGAGGCCAACCCGGAGTCCGTCGGCCCGGCGTACCTCGCGGAGCTGCGCGCGGGCGGCTTCAACCGGATCTCCTTCGGCATGCAGAGTGCCAGGCAGCACGTCCTGCGGGTCCTCGACCGCACCCACACCCCCGGCCGGCCCGAGGCGTGCGTCGCGGAGGCCCGCGCGGCCGGGTTCGACCACGTGAACCTCGACCTGATCTACGGCACGCCCGGCGAGAGCGACGACGACTGGCGCGCCTCCCTGGCGGCGGCGGTCGGCGCCGGACCCGACCACGTCTCCGCGTACGCGCTGATCGTCGAGGAGGGCACCGGGCTCGCCCGCCGCATCCGCCGGGGCGAGATCCCCATGACCGACGACGACGAGCACGCCGACCGCTACCTGATCGCCGACGAGACCCTGACGGCGGCCGGATTCAGCTGGTACGAGGTCTCCAACTGGGCCACCACCGAGGCCGGGCGCTGCCTCCACAACGAGCTGTACTGGCGCGGCGCCGACTGGTGGGGCGCGGGGCCCGGCGCCCACAGCCACGTCGGCGGGGTCCGCTGGTGGAACGTGAAGCATCCGGGGGCGTACGCGGCGGCGCTCGCGGAGGGCCGCTCACCGGGCGCGGGCCGGGAACTCCTCACGGCGGAGGACCGCCGCGTCGAGCGGATCCTGCTGGAGCTGCGGCTGTCGGACGGCGTGGAACTGTCCCTGCTGCGCCCGGCGGGCCTGGCGGCGGCCGGCAAGGCCCTGACGGACGGACTGCTGGAGCCGGGGCCTTACGGGGCGGGGCGGGCGGTCCTGACGCTGCGGGGGCGGCTGCTGGCGGACGGGGTGGTGCGGGACCTGGTGGATTGATCACTCGGTTGGGTGAATCGGGGCGGATTCGGTGGTTATTGCCTACGCCGATTTTCTGGTCTGCCGTCAACAGAAGCGGCGGAATGTGGAGGCTCACGGAGATGACCGCTGTGGCTGAGCGACCGATCACCGACACCGCCGCCGAGCGGTACACGAGCTTTGAGGCGCCGGCAGGGCTCAAAGCGGAACTCCTCAGGGGCGAAATCGTGATGATGGCGGGCCCGACTGGGTCCACAACCTGATCGTTCTGTTCGTGGAGCGGCAGATCCCGATCGAAGACTGGTATCCCGTGCAGACACAGGACCTCTCGATCCCCGGGGAATCCGCCCAGCCGCAGCCTGGCCTCGTCGTGATCGAACACGGCGCTTTCGAGGGCCCGGACGTCTGGTGCCCGCCCGGCCGTCACCCTGGTGCTCGAGGTGGTCTCCAAGACCAGCATCGACCGTGACTACGGCGTCAAGAGGTCGATCTACGCGGCAGGCCGGATCCCGGCCTGTCTGATCATCGATCCGATGGAGGCGCACTGCGTGCTCCACACCGAACCCACCGGTACTGGCGAGCACGCCGACTACCTGACGAAGCGGACCACCCCGTTCGGTGAACCTCTGCCGCTCGACCTCCTCGACATCAAGCTCGACACCAGCAAGTTCGGGACCCTGCCGCCCGTCAAATATCACCGTCGTCCATGACCGTCACGAAGTCGATCAGCTCCTCCACCCGCCCCAGCAGCGCCGGTTCCAGATCCCGGTAGGTCCGTACGGACGACAGGATGCGCTGCCACGCCGCACCGGTGTTTTCCGGCCAGCCCAGGGCCCGGCACACCCCCGTCTTCCAGTCCTGACCGCGCGGCACCGACGGCCACGCCGGGATACCCACCGACGACGGCTTCACCGCCTCCCAGACGTCGATGTACGGGTGCCCCACCACCAGGACGTCGTCCCCCGTGACCTGCTCCGCGAGCCGGAACTCCTTGGAGCCGGGCACCAGATGGTCCACCAGGACGCCCAGCCGCGCGTCCGGCGACGGGCCGAACTCCGCGACGATCGCCGGGAGATCGTCGATGCCCTCCAGATACTCGACGACCACGCCCTCGATCCGCAGGTCGTCGCCCCAGACCCGCTCCACCAGCTCCGCGTCGTGCCGCCCCTCGACATAGATACGCCCCGCACGTGCCACCCGCGCCCGCGCCCCCGGCACGGCGATCGAACCGGAGGCCGTACGGGCGGGCCGCACCGGGCCCCCGGCGCCCGGCCGCACCAGCGTGACCACCCGGCCCTCCAGCAGGAACCCCCGCTCCACCAGCGGGAAGACACGGTGCTTGCCGAAGCGGTCCTCCAGCGTGACCGTCGGGCCCTCGGCGGTCTTCTCGCAGCGGATCACCGCGCCGCAGAAACCCGTCGACACCTCCTCGACCACCAGATCCGGTTCGGCGGGCACCTCGGGCACCGGCGTCGAACGCTTCCACGGCGGGGTCAGATCAGGGTGGTAACTGCGCATCCGCAGACGATAACGGGGCCCGTCCTACGCCGTGCCCGCCGTGCCGAAACGCACGGCCAGCGTGTCCCGCTGCGCCCGCACGAACGCCGCGTCGACGGCCGCCCCGTGGCCGGGAACGTACACCGCGTCCTCGCCGCCCAGCTCCAGCAGCCGGTCCAGCGCGGCGGGCCAGCGGTCCGGGACCGCGTCGCTCCCCGCCTGCGGCTCGCCCGACTCCTCGACCAGGTCGCCGCAGAACACGACCGCCCGCTCGCCCGTCACCAGCAGCGCCAGATCGTGCGCGGTGTGCCCGGGACCGGCCTCGGCCAGCAGGACCCGCCGCCCGCCGAGCTCCAGCGCCCGCTCGCCGGACACCGCGTGCCGGGGCGTGACCAGCACGTCCACGGCCTCGGCCGCCTCGGCGGCGGGCACCCCGTGCCGTACGGCCTCGTCGCGCAGGGCCTCGCGGTCGCGCCGCAGCGACTCCGCCAGGCCCGTCGCGCCGTACACCTCCGCGCCGGAGAACACGGCCGTCCCCAGGACATGGTCGAAGTGCGGGTGGCTGAGCGCGATGTGCGTGACGCGCCGCCCGCCGGCGAGCGCCCGCGCCTGGGCCCGGATTCCGGCGCCCTCACGGAGCGTGGAGCCCGTGTCGTACAGAAGGACGGCGTCCTCGCCGAGGACCAGGCCCACCGTCGCGTCCCAGCCGGGCAGCCGCCGCCGGCCCACCCCCGGCGCGAGCTGTTCCCAGCCGTGCTCTTCCCAACGGACGTTCATACGGCGACGCTATCGGTGGGGCGGACGGTACCGCGCGCGGTGGCCGGACCGGTCGGCCTTGCTAGGCCCGTACCTCACGGCCGTACACTGGGCCGGGGAATGCTGGCACTCCTGCGCATCGAGTGCCAGGCCGGATCCGACGGAACCAGACCTGGAGGTGGGCGCGATGCTGAGCGAACGCAGGCTTGAGGTGCTTCGTGCCATCGTCCAGGACTATGTCGGCACCGAGGAGCCCGTCGGCTCCAAGGCGCTGACCGAGCGGCACAAGCTCGGTGTGTCCCCCGCCACGGTCCGTAACGACATGGCGGTCCTGGAGGACGAGGGCTTCATCGCGCAGCCGCACACCAGTGCGGGGCGCATCCCGACGGACAAGGGTTACCGGCTCTTCGTCGACCGGCTGGCGGGCGTCAAGCCCCTGTCGGCGCCGGAGCGCAGGGCCATCCAGAACTTTCTCGACAGCGCCGTCGACCTGGACGACGTGGTGGGCCGTACGGTCCGGCTGCTCGCGCAGCTGACCCGGCAGGTCGCGGTGGTGCAGTACCCCTCGCTGACCCGCTCCACGGTGCGGCACGTGGAACTGCTCGCGCTGGCCCCCGCACGGCTGATGCTCGTCCTGATCACCGACACCGGCCGGGTCGAACAGCGCATGATCGACTGCCCGGCGCCGTTCGGCGAGGCGTCGCTGGCGGATCTGCGAGCCCGGCTCAACGCCCGGGTCGTGGGACGCCGGTTCTCCGATGTGCCGCTGCTGGTGCAGGAGTTGCCCGAATCCTTCGACCTGGAGGACCGGGGGACGGTCACCACCGTCCTGGCGACACTGCTGGAGACCCTGGTCGAGGAGACCGAGGAACGGCTGATGATCGGCGGCACCGCCAATCTGACGCGTTTCGGCCATGACTTCCCCCTGACCATCCGGCCCGTGCTGGAGGCACTGGAGGAGCAGGTCGTGCTCCTCCGGCTGCTCGGCGAGGCCGAGGACTCGGGCATGACCGTACGAATCGGGCACGAGAACGCCCACGAGGGCCTCAACTCCACGTCCGTCGTCGCGGTCGGCTACGGTTCGGGCGACGAGGCAGTCGCCAAACTCGGCGTGGTCGGACCGACCCGCATGGACTACCCCGGAACGATGGGAGCGGTACGCGCAGTGGCACGTTACGTCGGACAGATCCTGGCGGAGTCGTAAGTGGCCACGGACTACTACGCCGTACTCGGCGTACGCCGCGACGCATCACAGGACGAGATCAAGAAGGCATTCCGCAGGCTCGCCCGCGAGCTGCACCCGGATGTCAATCCCGATCCCAAGACGCAGGAGCGCTTCAAGGAGATCAACGCCGCCTACGAGGTGCTGTCCGACCCGCAGAAGAAGCAGGTCTACGACCTCGGCGGGGACCCGCTCTCGCAGGCGGGCGGCGGTGCGGGCGGCTTCGGCGCCGGCGGCTTCGGCAACTTCTCCGACATCATGGACGCGTTCTTCGGGACGGCGTCGCAGCGCGGGCCGAGGTCGCGGACGCGGCGCGGCCAGGACGCGATGATCCGTCTGGAGATCGACCTCAACGAGGCGGCCTTCGGCACCACCAAGGACATCCAGGTCGACACGGCGGTCGTCTGCACGACCTGCTCGGGCGAGGGCGCCGCCCCCGGCACCTCCGCGCAGACCTGCGACATGTGCCGCGGCCGTGGCGAGGTCTCCCAGGTCACCCGGTCCTTCCTGGGCCAGGTCATGACCTCGCGGCCGTGCCCGCAGTGCCAGGGCTTCGGCACGGTCGTGCCGACCCCCTGCCCCGAGTGCGCGGGCGACGGCCGTATCCGGTCGCGCCGCACGCTCACGGTCAAGATCCCGGCGGGCGTCGACAACGGCACCCGTATCCAGCTCTCCGGCGAGGGCGAGGTCGGGCCCGGCGGCGGTCCGGCGGGTGATCTGTACGTCGAGATCCACGAACTGCCGCACGGAGTGTTCCAGCGGCGCGGCGACGACCTGCACTGCACCGTGACCCTCCCGATGACGGCGGCGGCGCTGGGCACCCAGTGCCCGCTGGAGACCCTGGACGGCGTCGAGGACATCGACATCCGGCCGGGCACCCAGTCCGGCCAGTCCATCCCGCTCCACGGACGCGGCATCACGCATCTGCGTGGCGGCGGCCGGGGCGACCTGATCGTCCATGTCGAGGTCATCACCCCGTCGAAGATCGACCCGGAGCAGGAGCGGTTGCTGCGCGAGCTGGCGAAGCTCAGGGGCGAGGAACGGCCCACCGGCCAGTTTCAACCCGGACAGCAGGGGCTTTTCTCCCGGCTGAAGGACGCCTTCAACGGCCGCTGACCGCGCGGACGTTCACGCCGCACCCACAGGCGCCGTACCGGCTCGTTCCCGGGCCGTACGGCGCCTGACGGCGTTCACCGGGCACCCGCCCGGCCCGGAGCCCGTACGGCGCCCTCCGGCCGACCGGCGCCGGGGCCCGGCGGGCGCCATGGCACCATGCGTGCATGTCCTCCGTGTTGACCGACATCTGCCGGTATCCGATCGTGCAGGCACCCATGGCGGGCGGCGCGTCCTGCCCGCCGCTGGTCGCGGCCGTCGGCGACGCCGGAGGGCTGGGATTCCTCGCCGCCGGATACAAGACGGCCGACGGGATGTACCAGGAGGTCAAACAGCTCCGGGGGCTCACCTCCAGCGTGTTCGGCATCAACCTGTTCCTGCCGCAGCCCCATCACGACGACCGCGCGGCGGTCGAGCTCTACCGGGAACAGCTCGCCGGTGAGGAGACCTGGTACGAGACTCCGCTCGGCGACCCCGACTCGGGCCACGACGACGGCTACGAGGCGAAACTCGCGATCCTGCTGGACGACCCCGTCCCGGTCGTCTCGTTCACCTTCGGCTGCCCCACCCCCGCCGTCCTCGACGCCTTCGCCCGCGTCGGCACCCTCACCGTCGTCACGGCGACCACGCCCGAGGAGGCCCAGACCGCCGAATGGTCCGGCGCCGACGTCGTCTGCGTCCAGGGCGTCGAGGCGGGCGGCCACCGGGGCACCCACCGCGACGACCCCGCCACCGACGGCGCGGGCATCGGACTGCTGTCACTCGTCACCCAGGTACGGGAAGCCGTACGGCTGCCGGTCGTCGCGGCCGGCGGGCTGATGCGCGGCGCCCAGATCGCCGCCGTCCTTGCCGCGGGTGCCGACGCCGCGCAGTTCGGCACCGCCTTCCTCGTCTGCCCGGAGTCCGGCGCGCACGCGCTGCACAAACAGGCCCTCACCAACCCGCTGTTCACCCGCACCGAACTCACCCGCGCCTTCTCCGGGCGGCCCGCGCGCGGCCTCGTCAACCGCTTCATGCGCGAACACGGCCCCTACGCCCCGCCCGCCTACCCGGAGCTGCACCACCTCACCGCCGGACTGCGCAAGGCCGCCGCCGCCGTCGGCGACCCGCAGGGCATGGCCCTGTGGGCCGGCCAGGGCCACCGGATGGCCCGCGCGCTGCCCGCCGGACAGCTCGTCGACGTCCTCGTCGGTGAACTCGAAGCCACCCGCGCCTCGTTGACCCTGGGAAACCCCTCATGACCGCACCTGTCTTCGTCGTCGGCCCCGCCACCACCCTGCGCACCGGCACCGTCACCCTCGACGGCCCCGAGGGCCGCCACGCCGTCTCCGTGCGGAGGCTGCGTGTCGGCGAGGAGATCGTCCTCACCGACGGCTCCGGCACCGGCGCCCACGGGACGGTCGCCGCCGTCCACGGCAAGGACCGGCTGGACGTGACGGTCACCGGCCTCCGTACGGAGGACGAGCCCACGCCCCGCATCACCGTCGTCCAGGCCCTGCCCAAGGGCGACCGCGGCGAACTCGCCGTCGAGACCATGACCGAGACCGGGGTCGACGCCGTCGTGCCCTGGGGGGCGGCGCGCTGCGTCACCCAGTGGAAGGGGGAGCGGGGCGCCAAGTCCCTGGCGAAGTGGCGCGCCACCGCCCGCGAGGCGGGCAAGCAGTCCCGCAGGCTGCGCTTCCCCGAGGTCGCGGAGGCGGCGTCCGCCAAGGACGTCGCGGCGCTGCTGGCGGCGGCCGACCTCGCCGCCGTCCTGCACGAGGACGGCAGCGCGCCGCTGGCCACCGCCCCCCTGCCCGCCACCGGGAACATCGTGCTCGTGGTCGGCCCGGAGGGCGGCGTCTCACCGGACGAGCTGGCCCTGTTCGCGGACGCCGGGGCCACCCCGTACCGGCTCGGCCGTACCGTCCTGCGCACCTCCACCGCCGGGACGGCCGCCTGCGCGCTGCTGCTGGGCCGCACGGGCCGCTGGTCCTGAACGCGGGCCGCCCCCGGGCGGATAGCATGCCTCCGTACGGAAGCGCGCCGTCGTGCGCACGTCCCGGCGGGCACGCCTCCGTACGGAAGTGACCAGGGGCGCCCGGCCGACCGATGAGGAGACCCGGACCATGGCGGGAGAACGACAGGCCGACTGCCTGTTCTGCAAGATCGTCGCCGGGGAGGTGCCCGCGACCGTCCTGCGCGAGACGGACACCACCGTCGCCTTCCGGGACATCAACCCGCAGGCCCCCACCCACGTGCTGGTGATCCCCAAGGTCCACTACCCGGACGCGGCCTCGCTCGCCGCCGCCGAACCGGCGATCGCCGCCGACATCCTGCGCGAGTCCGCCGAGGTCGCCGCCCTGGAGCGGACCGTGGACAGCGGCTACCGGATCGTCTTCAACACCGGCAGCGGCGCCGGCCAGACCGTCTTCCACGCCCACGCGCACGTCCTGGGCGGACGCGGCCTCAACTGGCCCCCCGGGTAGGAGCCTTGTCCGTACGGGAACTCGTCGTCCTCGGCACCGCCAGCCAGGTCCCCACCCGGCACCGCAACCACAACGGCTATCTGCTGCGCTGGGACGGCGAGGGCATCCTCTTCGACCCCGGCGACGGCACCCAGCGCCAGATGGTGCGCGCCGGGGTCGCGGCGTACGACATCAACCGGATCTGTGTCACGCACTTCCACGGCGACCACTCGCTCGGCCTCGCCGGGGTGATCCAGCGCGTCAACCTGGACCGGGTCCCGCACGAGGTGACCGCGCACTACCCGGCGAGCGGTCACGCCTTCTTCAGGAGGCTGCGCTACGCGACGGCCTACCGCGAGACCGTCGGCATCACCGAGGCACCCGTCGACACCGACGGCGTGCTCGCCCGGACGGCCTCGTACACCCTGGAGGCCCACAAGCTGTCCCACCCCGTCGAGTCCTACGGCTACCGGATCACCGAACCCGACGGCCGCCGGATGCTCCCCGGCCCGCTGGCCGCCCACGGCATCGCCGGGCCCGACGTGGGGCGCCTCCGGCGGGACGGCGAACTGCGCGGCGTGACGCTCGCCGACGTCAGCGAGGAGCGCCGGGGCCAGCGTTTCGCGTTCGTCATGGACACCCGGCTCTGCGACGGGGTGCGCACGCTCGCCGACGGCTGCGACATGCTGGTCGTCGAGTCCACCTTCCTCGACGAGGACCTCCGGCTGGCCGACGACCACGGGCATCTGACGGCCGGACAGGCCGGGGCGGTGGCACGGGAGGCCCGCGTACGGCACCTCGTACTGACGCACTTCTCGCAGCGCTACCCGGACCCCCGGGAGTTCGAGCGGCAGGCCAGGGCGGCCGGGTACGAGGGTGAGCTGACGGTCGCGGCGGACCTCGTCCGCGTACCGCTGCCCAAACGCTCCGGCTGAGCCCCGGCCACCGGCCGGCCGCCCCGGGTCCCGGCCCGCCCTCCCGGCGACTGTCAGTGGCATCGGGCAGACTGACCGGATTACGTACGCCGAGCCCGGAGCGCGACCGTGACCCCCAGTGCAGGAACGCCGCACCAGCACACCGCCGACGTCGACCCGCTGCGCGCCCTGCGCGCCCCGGACGACCCGGACTGCGACGTCTACCTGACCGGCACGGTCTTCCTCGACATCATCCTCACCGGCCTCGACAGCGCCCCCGTGCGCGGCACCGAGTCCTGGGCCAGGGGCATGGGTTCGAGCCCCGGCGGCATCGCCAACATGGCCAGCGCGCTCGCCCGGCTCGGCCTGCGCACCTCGCTCGCCGCCGCCTTCGGCGACGACCACTACGGGGAGTACTGCTGGGACGCGCTGGAACAGGGCGAGGGCATCGACCTCTCCCGCTCCCGCACCGTCCCCGGCTGGCACTCGCCGGTCACCGTCTCCATGGCGTACGAGGGCGAGCGCACGATGGTCTCGCACGGCCACGAGGCCCCGCCGCCCGAGAGCGCCGTGCCCGAGTGCCCGCCCCGCGCGCGTGCCGCCGTCGCCGCCCTCACCCCCGGCCGCGGCGAGGCGTGGATCGCCCGCGCCGCCGGGCAGGGGGCGCGGATCTTCGCCGACGTGGGATGGGACGACACCGGCCGTTGGGACCTGGCCGCCCTGCCGGACCTGGCGCACTGCGAGGCGTTCCTGCCCAACGCCCAGGAGGCGATGCGCTACACCCGCACCGACTGCCCCAGGGCCGCCGCGCGGGCCCTCGCCGAACTCGTGCCGCTGGTGGTCGTGACCCTGGGCGCGGAGGGCGCGTACGCGGTGGACAGCGCGGCCGGCACCACCGCCGAGGTGCCCGCGATCGACGTGGAGGCACTGGACCCGACCGGCGCGGGCGACGTGTTCGTCGCCGGTTTCGTCACCGGCACCCTGGCCGGCTGGCCGCTCGCCGACCGGCTGGCGTTCTCCGGGCTGACCGCGGCCCTCTCGGTCCAGGAGTTCGGCGGATCGCTCTCGGCGCCCGGCTGGTCGGAGGTCGCCGCCTGGTGGAGCTACGTACGCTCGTCGTCCGACCAGGACCCGGCGGCGCTGCGCCGTTACGCCTTCCTGGCCGGTCTGCTGCCCGCGCCGACCCGGCCCTGGCCGCTGCGCAGGGCCGTACCGACCATCGGCTTCGGGCGCTCCGGCTGACCCCGGTTCCGGAAAGACCACGGAAAAGCCCTTCGGGCTTGTCAGTGCGGGGTCGTACGCTGGTATCCAGAGGTTGTCGAGTGGCGAGAACCCCGCAACGGGAGGTATGTGCAGGCCACAGTGCCGGCCCATGACTCAGACACCCACAGTGCCCAGCCCCGCGCCCGGTCAGGCGCGAGCCCACTTCACGATCCCCGCCAAGCACCCGATGGTGACGATCCTGGGCTCCGGTGACTCGTTGCTGCGCGTGATCGAGAAGGCGTTCCCGGCCGTCGACATCCATGTCCGGGGAAATCAGGTCAGCGCCCTCGGTGACGCGGCCGAGGTCGCCCTGATCCAGAGCCTGTTCGACGAGATGATGCTGGTGCTCCGCACCGGACAGCCGATGACGGAGGACGCAGTGGAACGTTCCATCGCCATGCTCAGAGCCAGCGAGAACGGCGGCGCGGACGGCCCAGAGACCCCCGCCGAGGTTCTCACGCAGAACATCGTGTCCAGCCGGGGCCGCACGATCCGCCCCAAGACGCTCAACCAGAAGCGCTACGTCGACGCGATCGACAAGCACACGATCGTCTTCGGCGTCGGCCCGGCGGGCACCGGCAAGACGTATCTCGCCATGGCCAAGGCCGTCCAGGCCCTCCAGTCCAAGCAGGTCACCAGGATCATCCTGACCAGGCCCGCGGTGGAGGCGGGGGAGCGGCTCGGGTTCCTCCCCGGCACGCTCTACGAGAAGATCGACCCGTATCTGCGCCCGCTGTACGACGCGCTGCACGACATGCTCGACCCCGACTCGATCCCGCGCCTGATGGCGGCGGGCACGATCGAGGTGGCGCCGCTGGCCTACATGCGCGGCCGGACGCTGAACGACGCCTTCATCATCCTGGACGAGGCGCAGAACACCAGCTCGCAGCAGATGAAGATGTTCCTGACCCGGCTCGGCTTCGACTCGAAGATCGTCATCACCGGTGACGCCACCCAGGTCGACCTCCCCGGCGGCACGAAGAGCGGGCTGCGCGAGGTCCAGGAGATCCTCAAGGACGTACCCGACGTGCACTTCTCCCGGCTCACCTCCGAGGACGTCGTACGGCACAAGCTCGTCGGCCGTATCGTCGACGCCTACGAGCAGTACGACAGCCGCAACGGCAACGAACCGCACAGCTGAACCGGCGCCTCCGGTCCGGCGGGCACTAATCGGGAGAGTCACACCGCACCATGTCGATCGACGTCAACAACGAGTCAGGCACCGAGGTCGACGAGCAGGCGATCCTCGGGGCCGCCCGCTACGCGCTCACCCGGATGCGTATCCACCCCCTCTCCGAACTGTCGGTGATCGTGGTGGACTCCGCCGCCATGGAGCAGCTGCACATGCAGTGGATGGACCTCCCCGGTCCGACCGACGTCATGTCCTTCCCGATGGACGAGCTGCGTCCGCCGGCGAAGGACGAGGAGGAGCCCCCGCAGGGTCTCCTCGGTGATGTCGTGCTCTGCCCGGAGGTCGCCAGGACCCAGGGCGAGGAGGCGCCGACCGGGCACTCCATGGACGAGGAGCTCCAGCTGCTCACCGTCCACGGTGTGCTGCACCTGCTCGGCTACGACCACGAGGAGCCGGACGAGAAGGCCGAGATGTTCGGCCTCCAGGCGGCCATCGTGGACGGCTGGCGTGCCGAACAGGGCCTGACCGGTCCCTCTCCCGCCCCGACCGTCTCGTGATCACGCAACTGATCATCGGGGCGGTCGCGCTGGTCGTCGTCGCCTGGCTGGCGGCGTGCGCGGAGGCGGGGCTCGCCCGGGTCTCCAGCTTCCGCGCGGCGGAGGCCGAACGCTCCGGGCGGCGCGGCGCCGACAAGCTGGCGCAGATCGCCGCCGACCCCACGCGCTATCTCAACGTCGCGCTGCTGGTGCGGGTCGCCTGCGAGACGGCGGCCGGGGTGCTGGTCACGTACGTCTGCCTGGAGCGGTTCGCGACCTGGGTCGCGCTGCTGGTCGCGATGGGGGTGATGGTCCTGGTGAGTTATGTCGCCGTGGGCGTCTCGCCGCGCACCATCGGCCGCCAGCACCCGCTGAACACGGCGACCGCGGCGGCGTACGTCCTGCTGCCGCTGGCCCGGATCATGGGCCCGGTCCCGCAGCTGCTGATCCTCCTGGGCAACGCGCTGACGCCCGGCAAGGGCTTCCGCAAGGGCCCGTTCGCGAGCGAGGCGGAGCTGCGCGCGATGGTGGACCTCGCCGAGCAGGAGTCGCTGATCGAGGACGACGAGCGCCGGATGGTGCACTCGGTCTTCGAACTCGGCGACACCCTGGTGCGCGAGGTCATGGTGCCGCGTACGGACCTGGTCTGCATCGAGCGCTACAAGACGATCCGCCAGGCCCTGACGCTGGCGCTGCGCTCCGGCTTCTCCCGGATCCCGGTCACGGGGGAGAACGAGGACGACATCGTCGGCATCGTCTACATCAAGGACCTTGTCCGCAAGACGCACATCAGCCGTGACGCGGAGGCCGACCTGGTCTCGACGGCGATGCGCCCGGCGGCGTTCGTGCCGGACACGAAGAACGCGGGCGATCTGCTGCGCGAGATGCAGCAGGAGCGCAATCATGTCGCCGTGGTCATCGACGAGTACGGCGGCACGGCGGGCATCGTGACGATCGAGGACATCCTGGAGGAGATCGTCGGCGAGATCACCGACGAGTACGACCGTGAACTGCCGCCGGTGGAGCCGACCGGCACCGACTCCTTCCGGGTCACGGCCCGGCTCGACATCGGCGATCTCGGCGAGCTGTACGGGCTGGACGAGTTCGACGACGAGGACGTGGAGACGGTCGGCGGGCTCCTCGCGAAGGCGCTCGGCCGGGTGCCGATCGCCGGGGCGAGCGCGCTGGTCGAGCTGCCGGACGGGCGCACACTGCGGCTGACGGCGGAGTCCCCGGCCGGCCGGCGGAACAAGATCGTGACGGTCCTGGCGGAGCCGGCCGAGCCGGCGGCGGGCGCGACGAGGGAGGCGGCGGCACGGTGAGCGGCGCGAGGGGCGGTGCGGGCGGCGCCTCCGGCGGCCCGGCGGGCGGGCCGTTGGCGCGGGACGAACTGCGGGCGTTCTGCCTGGAGTTCGACGCGGTGGCGGAGGAGTTCCCGTTCGGCCCGGAGACCTCGGTCTTCAAGGTGGTCGGAAAGGTGTTCGCGCTCACCGCCTTGGACGAGGAGCCGTTGACGGTCTCGCTCAAGTGCGACCCGTACGAGGCGGTCCGGCTCCGTGAGGCCCACCCGGGGATCGTCCCCGGATGGCACCTCAACAAGCGGCACTGGAACACGGTCACGGTCGCCGGACTGCCCGCGCGGACGGTGCGCGAGCTGATCGAGGACAGTTACGACCTGGTGGTGGCCGGCCTGCCGAAGGCGGAGCGCCTGCGGCTGGACCGGCCGTGACCCGAACGCCGCGCCGAGGGCCCGCCGTTCAGGAGGCCGGGCGGGACCGGATCGGTACGGGGCCGGGGCCGGTACGTGTCCCGGCGCGGGCGGTCGGCTACCGGGAGCGCAGCCGGCGGCGTACCTGACGGCGGACGGCCGGGCCGATCCGCCGTATCGAGCCCTTCTCCATGGTGGCCAGCTGCCGTTCCACGGCGGCGAGCCTGCGCTGGAGCTCGTTGTTCTTCTTCGTGAGCACGGCGATACGGCTGTCGGTCACGGTGTGGCGCTCGTGCAGCCGGCTGAAGCGGTAGTGCAGCGCGCCGTCGTCGGTGCCGTCCCACACGCCCAGGGACGGCGGCAGGTCCAGCGCACCGAGCCGCAGGTCGAAGGCGGCGCCGCCGTCGCCGTGCGTGAAGGTGTTCTCCAGACCGTTGCGGTCGAGGAAGCCGGTGAACCGGTCGAAGCGTTCCTTGTGCCCGTTCAGCATCTCGCTGTAGTCGGCCTGCTCGTACAGCTCCTGCGGGTGGATGTCGGCGGGCGTGGTGCTGAGCATCCGGTGCGGTATCCCGAAGTAGCGGCACAGCTCCAGGGTCCGGGAGTCATGGACGAGGACGACGCTGGGGGTGCCGGCGAGCAGCGGGGCGATGTTGCCGTGGATACGGGTGCCGTAGACGAAGTCGTACGTCGCCAGCTCGTCCATCCAGGTCTTGGGGTCGAGCGGGACCCTGACCCGGTTCTCCACGAACAGCGGGTGGGTGAGCCCCCGGGGGAAGCGGGTCGCCCGGCCGCTGACGGCGGAGGTGTCGCCCCAGAAGAGGATCTCGGCGTCGGCGAGGTTCTGCGCGTAGTACCGCAGATGCGGGAAGCGCTCCAGCGCGTGGCGGGCCAGTCCCTCCATGTCGCCGATCGCGGTCGCACCGGGGGACATGTTGATCACGACGCGGGAGTGGGCGTCGATCGTGCCGGGGTCGCGGGGCGTCGGGAAGGTGTCGCCGTGCAGGAACATCGAGGGACAGCCGATGACCTCGACGTGCTTCTTGAACCCGAGCCGCTGGAGATACGAGGCGGTGAGCTCACCGCGTACGCCGAGGGACGCGGATCTCTCCAGGACGGCCTTCACGAACCGCTTGACCGAGGTGTCGATGGGCCCGAGCCGCGTGGTGTCGTAGTCCTCGCCGGCCTGCGCGCCCACACCCAGGACGACGACGGGGATGGTCAGCTGCTCGACGAGGGTGGAGAGCTTGTCGAGGGCGCCCTTGAAGGACGGCCGGAAGGCATTGGCGAGCGGCACGACGAAGACGTCGTACCGCTCGTTTATCTGCTGCGCCCGCGCGGCCGTCGGGACGGTGCTGAGACCGTTGGAGGTGATCTCCGTACGCTCGGTGAGCAGGATCTTGTGCGCCGCGTCGCTGAAGAGCAGATTCCCCGAGTTCGTGCCGATCAGGTCCTTCTGGATGAACTCCTGCTGACTGGCGACGTGGAACGGGCTCTTGCCGGAGCGTATGAGTATGCGCTTCATGACCTTCTTCCTCGTGTGCTCGGGAACGCGCCTGGTAGCCCGGCAAGCGCTCTCACCCGACGGCACCGGTCCTGGTCAAGTGACTGGGTCGCGTGGAAGGGGACGATACCCGAGACGAAAAGCCGGAAGGCATGGGTATTTCATGCTTTGTTGGGATGCTGTTCATGTGATCTATGACGCTGATGAGACATTTGATTCCCCCGGCCCACGCTCCGTCAGACGGTTGGCGCGCTCTGTGTTCCGGGAGGCGCGGTCCGGCGGTCCCGCCGACGGCGTACGTTCCGGAGGACGGCTCCGACGCGTGACGCGCGGGGCGGGTCCCCGCCGGCCCGGCCGGGCATCCCTTTGTCCGCTCGGCTGACCGGGGCGGGCCGCGCGCCCCCGGCTCGTCTCTCTATGCTCGGGGCATGACGACGCCGAGCGACGGTCTCGACCCCGAGGACCGGAAGATCATCACGTTGGCCCGCAGCGCCCGCGCCCGTAACGGGGTGCCCGAGGGGGCCGCCGTACGGGACGGGACCGGGCGGACCTACGTCGCCGGGACCGTGGGGCTCGACTCGCTGCGGCTCAGCGCGCTGCGGACCGCCGTCGCCATGGCCGTCGCGAGCGGCGCGACCTCGCTGGAGGCCGCCGCCGTCGTCTCCGGGGAGGGGGCCGTCAGCGACGAGGACCGGGCCGCCGTACGGGACCTCGGCGGGCCGGAGACCCCGGTGCTGCTGGCCGCTCCCGACGGCACCGTACGGCTGACCGTCACCGCCGGCTGAGGCATCCGGAGGGTCCGCCTCCGGTCGCCGTCCGGGCCGACTGGTCGGAGCGGGCGGGACCATCGGGGAGAATGGGCGGCATGAGCGCTCGTACCCCTACGTCTCCCGAGGCGTCCGCCGGACCGTCCGAAGCCCCCCACCGGGCCGGTTTCGCCTGCTTCGTCGGCCGCCCCAACGCGGGCAAGTCCACCCTCACGAACGCTCTGGTCGGCCAGAAGGTGGCGATCACGTCGAGCAGGCCGCAGACCACGCGCCACACGGTGCGCGGCATCGTGCACCGGCCCGACGCGCAGCTGATCCTGGTCGACACCCCCGGTCTCCACAAGCCGCGCACGCTGCTCGGCGAGCGGCTGAACGACGTCGTACGGACCACCTGGGCCGAGGTCGACGTCATCGGTTTCTGCGTGCCCGCCGACCAGAAGCTCGGCCCCGGTGACCGCTTCATCGCCAAGGAACTGGCCGGCATCCGCAAGACGCCGAAGGTCGCGCTCGTCACCAAGACCGACCTGGTCGACTCGCGCGTCCTGGCGGAACAGCTGATCGCGATCGACCAGCTCGGCACGGAACTGGGCTTCGAGTGGGCCGAGATCATCCCCGTCTCCGCCGTCGGCGGGGACCAGGTGGAGCTCGTCGCCGAGCTGCTCGTCCCGCTGCTGCCGGAGAGCCCGCCCCTCTATCCCGAGGGCGACCTCACCGACGAGCCCGAGATGGTCATGGTCGCGGAGCTGATCCGGGAGGCCGCGCTCGAAGGCGTACGGGACGAACTGCCGCACTCGATCGCCGTCGTGGTCGAGGAGATGCTGCCGCGCGAGGACCGCCCGGCGGACAAGCCGCTGCTCGACATCCACGCGAACGTCTACATCGAGCGCCCGAGCCAGAAGGGGATCATCATCGGCCCCAAGGGCAAGCGGCTCAAGGAGGTCGGGACGAAGTCCCGCAAGCACATCGAGGCACTGCTGGGCACCCCCGTCTTCCTCGACCTGCACGTCAAGGTCGCGAAGGACTGGCAGCGCGACCCGAAGCAACTGCGCAAGCTGGGCTTCTGAGCCCAGCCGGACGACGGCGCCCGAAGGCCGGCGCAGCCGCGCGACGCCGGAGCACCCGGGAGGCGCGCCGGGCCCGTCTCGTGCGCGTGCGGCCGAGCGGGCCGGGGCCGTCGCGCAGGCGGGGGTGTGCGAGGCCCGTCTCGTGTGCGTGCGGCCGAGTGCGGGGCCGCTCCGCAGCCCCTCGCGTACGCGTGCCGCGCCGTACCCCGGCCGGGCGGGGAAATGTGTCCGGAGCCCTCGCGTACGCCGGGCGCCTGCCGCGCCGTACCCCCGCCCCGGAAGGGACTATGCGGGCATTTGCCCCGTACCCCCGGTGATCCCGCATACTGATACGGCCCGGCGCGGGCCGGATCGCTCCGCTAGGCTGCTGACATCATGCGTTTCGGGCTGCTTCTCCTTAGCTGCCGCGGTGAGGGTCCGCAGTCGTAGGCCGACCCCCTCCCCGCGGAGTTCGGTGTTGCGGTGTTTCCGCCCCGTCGGCCGTCCCAGCGGACACACGAGGAGCCCTACGCAATGTCTGAGCGCATGTCCCATCGCCCGTCCGATTCGGCGGGCCCCGCGCCCGTCGGCCGCCCCACGCCGCTCACCAACGCGACGCACACCCAGCGGCCGTCCGGGATGCCGATCCACAAGTACCGCCCGTACGAGGCCGTGGACATCCCCGACCGCACCTGGCCGGACAACCGCGTCACCCACGCGCCCCGCTGGCTCTCCACCGACCTGCGCGACGGCAACCAGGCCCTGATCGACCCCATGTCGCCCGCCCGCAAGCGCGAGATGTTCGACCTGCTGGTGCGCATGGGCTACAAGGAGATCGAGGTCGGTTTCCCGTCCTCCGGCGAGACCGACTTCGCCTTCGTGCGGTCGATCATCGAAGAGGGCGCCATCCCCGAGGACGTGACCATCTCCGTCCTCACCCAGGCCCGCGAGGAGCTGATCGAGCGCACCGTCCAGTCGCTCGTCGGCGCCCACCGCGCCACCGTGCACCTCTACAACGCCACCGCCCCCACCTTCCGCCGTGTCGTCTTCCGCGGCACCCGCGAGCAGGTCCGGCAGATCGCCGTGGACGGCACGCGGCTGGTCTCCGAGTACGCCGAGAAGATCCTGGGCCCGGACACCGTCTTCGGCTACCAGTACAGCCCGGAGATCTTCACCGACACCGAGCTGGATTTCGCCCTGGAGGTCTGCGAGGGCGTCATGGACGTCTGGGAGCCGGAGGAGGGCCGCGAGATCATCCTCAATCTGCCGGCCACCGTCGAGCGGTCCACGCCCTCCACGCACGCCGACCGCTTCGAGTGGATGTCGCGCCACCTGTCCCGCCGCGAGCACGTCTGCCTCTCCGTCCACCCGCACAACGACCGGGGAACCGCCGTCGCCGCCGCCGAGCTGGCGCTCATGGCCGGGGCCGACCGGATCGAGGGCTGTCTCTTCGGCCAGGGCGAGCGCACCGGCAACGTCGACCTGGTGACGCTGGGCATGAACCTGTTCTCGCAGGGTGTCGACCCGCAGATCGACTTCTCGCAGATCGACGAGATCCGCCGTACCAGCGAGTACTGCAACCAGATGGAGATCCACCCGCGCCACCCCTACGCGGGCGACCTCGTCTACACCGCCTTCTCCGGCTCCCACCAGGACGCCATCAAGAAGGGCTTCGACGCCATGGAGGCCGACGCCGCCGCCCAGGGCCCGGGGGTGACCGTCGACGATCTCGAATGGGCCGTGCCGTACCTGCCGATCGACCCCAAGGACGTGGGCCGCAGTTACGAGGCGGTCATCCGGGTCAACTCGCAGTCCGGCAAGGGCGGCATCGCGTACGTCCTGAAGAACGACCACAAGCTGGACCTGCCGCGCCGGATGCAGATCGAGTTCTCGCGCATCATCCAGGCGAAGACCGACTCCGAGGGCGGCGAGGTCACACCCGGGGCGATCTGGTCCGCCTTCGAGGACGAGTACCTGCCCAACGCGGACGACAACGCCGCCCGCTGGGGCCGTATCCAGCTGAAGTCCGGCCAGACCACCACCGACAAGGACGGTACGGACACCCTGACCGTCGAGGCGGTCGTGGACGGCGAGGACACCGTGCTCACCGGCTCCGGCAACGGGCCGATTTCGGCCTTCTTCGCGGCGCTGGCCGCCGTCGGTGTCGACGCGCGACTGCTGGACTACTCGGAGCACACGATGAGCGAGGGCGCGAGCGCGCAGGCCGCCTCGTACATCGAGTGCGCGATCGACGGCAAGGTCCTGTGGGGCATCGGTATCGACGCCAACACGACACGTGCCTCGCTGAAGGCCGTCGTCTCCGCCGTCAACCGCGTAACTCGCTGACCTGCGGATTCGCCAACCCCGCCCGCCGAGCCCGGTGGGCGGGGTTCAGCCATGTCGCGGTCACCTGGCGCCCGGGTGATGACGCCGCGTCGTTGCTGTGGTTAACATCACGTCAATGCGGCAAAGTTGCCGAAGCGTGATGGAGGTGCGCGACATGCTCCCAGGCCAGGGATCGAACGGCAGGAAGCTGCGCGTCTGCGGCATTCACACCACGTGGAACACCATCGGGGACGGGGAGTTCTTCTGCCCCGACTGCGGCGGCGACCGCAACTACCGCCGCCGCACCGGCCGTCGGCGCTTCGCCGTGCTCGGCGTGCCCCTGGTGCCGCGCGGCCCGGCGGGTCCCGTCGTCGAATGCGCCGCCTGTCACGGCCACTTCGGCACCGACATCCTCGACCACCCCACCACCGTCCGGTTCTCCGCGATGCTCCGCGACGCCGTCCACACCGTGGCGCTCGCCGTCCTCGCCGCAGGCGGTACGGCCTCCCGTACGGTCCGCGAGGCAGCCGTCTCCGCGGTCCGGGCCGCCGGGATCGAGGACTGTACGGAGCAGCAGCTCACGGAGCTGGTGGAGGCGCTGGCCGCCGACACCGGCCGGTTCCTGATGGACCCCGAGTCCTGCGGCGCGGCGCTCGCCATCGAACTGCACGAGGCGCTGGAGCCCCTCGCCCCGCACCTGGCCGCCGCGGGCCGGGAGTCGATCCTGCTCCAGGGCGCCCGGATCGCGCTCGCCGACGGCCCGTACAGCGCGGCGGAGCGCGATGTGCTCTCCACCGTCGGCGGGGCCCTGCGGCTGCGGGCCGACGACACGGCCCGCCTGCTCGAATCGGCCCGTACGCCCTCGTCCTGACCGGACCCGGTCGGACCGCCCGTACGTCCTCCTCCTGACCGCGCCGGGTCGGCCTGTACGCCCCCTCCTCCTGACCGGACCCGGCGGACACCGCGCGCCCGGACCAAAGGCCGGGCGGGGGACCGGCCCGCTCCCCCGTGCGGGAGAATGGCGCCATGAGCCTGTTCCGCGACGACGGCATCGTGCTGCGCACCCAGAAACTGGGTGAGGCGGACCGCATCATCACGTTCCTCACCCGGGGACACGGCCGCGTCCGGGCCGTCGCGCGCGGAGTGCGCCGTACGAAGTCCAAGTTCGGCGCCCGGCTCGAACCGTTCTCCCACGTCGACGTCCAGTTCTTCGCACGCGGCAGCGAACTCGTCGGACGCGGGCTGCCGCTCTGTACGCAGAGCGAGACCATCGCCCCGTACGGCGGCGCCATCGTCACCGACTACCCCCGCTACACCGCGGGCACGGCCATGCTGGAGACCGCCGAGCGGTTCACCGACCACGAGGGCGAACCCGCGGTCCAGCAGTATCTGCTCCTCGTCGGCGGGCTGCGCACCCTCTCGCGCGCGGAGCACGCGCCCCATCTGATCCTCGACGCCTTCCTGCTGCGCTCCCTCGCGGTGAACGGTTACGCGCCGAGCTTCGACGACTGCGCGAAGTGCGGCCTCGACGGGCCGAACCGGTTCTTCTCGGTCGCGGCCGGCGGCGTCATATGCGGCGACTGCCGGGTGCCGGGGAGCGTCGTACCCTCGCCGGAGGCGGTGCGGCTGCTGAGCGCGCTGCTGACCGGGGACTGGGGGACGGCGGACGCGTGCGAGGCTCGTCATGTCCGGGAGGGCAGCGGGCTGGTGTCCGCGTATCTGCACTGGCATCTGGAGCGCGGTCTGCGCTCACTCAGATATGTAGAGAAGAACTAGGAGCACAAGCGCATGGCACGACGCGGAATCCTGGGCCGGCCCCGCCGCGAGTACAAGGTCCCCGAGCCGCACCCCTCCGGCGCGGTCCCGCCGAGGATTCCCGGCGAGCTGGTGCCCAAGCACGTCGCGTGCGTGATGGACGGCAACGGCCGGTGGGCCAAGGAACGCGGTCTGCCGCGCACCGAGGGCCACAAGATCGGCGAGGGCGTCGTGCTGGACGTGCTCAAGGGCTGTCTGGAGATGGGCGTCAAGAACCTGTCCCTGTACGCCTTCTCGACCGAGAACTGGAAGCGCACGCCCGACGAGGTGCGCTTCCTGATGAACTTCAACCGGGACGTGATCCGGCGCCGCCGCGACGAGATGAATGAACTCGGCATCCGGATCCGCTGGGTCGGCCGGATGCCCAAGATGTGGAAGTCGGTCGTCCAGGAGCTCCAGGTCGCGCAGGAGCAGACCGTCGACAACGACGCCATGACGCTGTACTTCTGCGTCAACTACGGCGGACGCGCGGAGATCGCGGACGCGGCGCAGGCGCTCGCGCGGGACGTGGCGTCGGGCAAGCTCGACCCGTCCAAGGTGAACGAGAAGACCTTCGCCAAGTACCTGTACTACCCGGACATGCCGGACGTGGATCTCTTCCTGCGGCCGAGCGGTGAGCAGCGCACGTCCAACTACCTGATCTGGCAGAGCAGTTACGCGGAGATGGTCTTCCAGGACGTGCTCTGGCCGGACTTCGACCGCCGGGACCTGTGGCGGGCCTGCCTGGAGTACGCGCACCGCGACCGCCGCTTCGGCGGGGCGCTGCCCAACGAGTCGGAAACGTCGGGGGCGTCGGGCTCTGCCGGAGAGCCGGGCGGGGGCGCGTAGCGGAGGGGTACGCCGACGGCCGCCCGCGCGGGTGAGGGCGGCCGTACGGCTCGGGAAGTTCCGCGCGGGCGGGTAAGTCCCGCGCGGGCGGGGCGTGTTCGGTCGGCGGCTCTGGGGGCAAGTCGCGTACGGCTGGGGTGTGTTCGGTCGGCGGGCCGGTGATCCCCGCGCGGGCGGGTGGGGGGTCTTCGCTCGGTCGTGCGGGGAAGTCCCGTACCTCACGGGCGTGTTCGGTCGGCGGCTCTGGGGGCAAGTCGCGTACGGCTGGGGTGTGTTCGGTCGGCGGGCCGGTGATCCCCGCGCGGGCGGGTGGGGGGTCTTCGCTCGGTCGTGCGGTGAAGTTCCCTTACCTCACGCGCGTGTTCGGTCGGCGGCTGCGGGAGTCCCGTGCGCCCGGGGCCCGTTCGGTCAGCGGCCCGGGGTGGTCCGGCCGGGCGGGGTGTCCTGTCCGGTGTCGCAGCCGGGGCCCGCGGCGCACTCCGCGCAGGTGCCGAAGACCTCCACCGTGTGGGCCACGGACACGAAACCGTGCTCGGCCGCGATCGTCTCGGCCCACTGTTCGACGGCCGGTCCCTCGACCTCGACGGCCTTGCCGCACACCCGGCACACCAGATGGTGGTGATGGTCACCGGTCGAGCAGCGCCGGTAGACGGACTCCCCCTCGGTCGTGCGCAGCACGTCGACGTCGCCCGCGTCGGCGAGCGACTGGAGGGTGCGGTAGACGGTCGTCAGACCGACCGAGTCGCCGCGGTGCTTCAGCATGTCGTGGAGCTCCTGCGCGCTGCGGAACTCATCCACCTCGTCCAGCGCGGCGGCCACCGCCGCGCGCTGCCGGGTCGATCGGCCGCGTACGGGGGCGGTGCTCGCCCCACCGCCAGGCGCAGTCGTCACGGGTGCCTCCAATACCTCTGCCCGGAATGCTCGTCCGTCACGTCATTCTGCCAGTTCGCGCCGGGCCGTGGCCTCGTCCGAGGGCTCCCGCACGGCGGGAACGGTCACCCCGTCGCCGGCCGGGCTCTCCGCCACCGCCGCCGAGGCCCGCGCCCGGCGTCTCGCCAGGGGCGTCGCGATCACGGTGAGGACGAGGAAGGCGCCGATGGCCAGCAGGACGATCGTCGCGCCGGGCGGCACGTCCTGGTAGTACGAGGTGACCGTGCCGGCCAGGGTGACCGCTGTACCGATCACCACCGCCAGGACGAAGGTCACGGCGAAGGACCGGGTGATCTGCTGCGCGGCGGCGACCGGCACCACCATGAGCGCGCTGACCAGCAGCAGCCCGACGACCCGCATGGCGACGGTGACGGTCACCGCGGCCGTGACGGCGACCAGCAGGTTCAGGGCCCGTACCGGAAGACCGGTGACCCGTGCGAACTCCTCGTCCTGGCTGACGGCGAACAGCTGCCGCCGCAGCCCCACCGTGACCAGCAGCACCAGGGCCGCCAGGATCCAGATCGCGTCCAGATCGGCCTCCGAGACCGTGGCGAGCGAGCCGAAGAGATACGAGCTGAGGTTGGCGTTGGAGCCGGTGGGCGAGAGGTTGATCAGCAGGACACCGCCCGCCATGCCGCCGTAGAAGAGCATGGCCAGCGCGATGTCGCCGCGGGTGCGGCCGTACGCCCGGATCAGCTCCATCGCGATCGAGCCCACGATCGCCACCACCGTGGCCATCCAGACCGGGCTCGTCGAGAGCAGGAAGCCCAGGCCGACGCCGGTCATGGCGACATGGCCGATGCCGTCGCCCATCAGCGCCTGGCGGCGCTGGACGAGATAGATACCGACGGCGGGCGCGATGACGCCGACCAGCACGGCCGCGATCAGGGCCCGCTGCATGAGGGCGGTCTCGAGGATTTCCATGATCAGGTCAGCAGTCCCGTACGGAGCGGCTCGTCGGCCGAGTGAGAGTGGCAGCCCTGATGCGGCAGGGCCTGGGGGGTGCCGCCGCCGGGCGGCGTGTGGTGCCCGGCGGCGTCCCGCGGCGGCGGGCCGTCGTGCGTCACCCGGCCGTCGCGCAGCACCACCGCGCGGTCGATCAGCGGCTCCAGCGGGCCCAGTTCGTGCAGGACCAGCAGTACGGTCGTACCGGCCGCCACCTGGTCCCGCAGCGTGGCCGCGAGGATCCGCTGGCTGGCCAGGTCGACACCCGCCATCGGCTCGTCCATGATCAGCAGTTCGGGTTCGGCGGCGAGGGCGCGGGCGATCAGCACCCGCTGGTGCTGCCCGCCGGAGAGCGCCCCGACCGCGTCCTTGGCCCGGTCCGCGAGACCGACCAGGTCGATGACGCGGCGGACGACCGCCCGGTCGGCCCGGGAGGGCCACCGGAAGAGTCCGGTACGGGAGAGCCGGCCCGAGGCGACGACCTCGCGGACGGTCGCGGGTACGCCGCTCGCGGCGGTGGAGCGCTGCGGCACGTAGCCGACGCGCGACCAGTCGCGGAAGCGCCGCAGTGGGGTGCGGAAGAGGGTCACCTCGCCGTCGGTGAGCGGGACCTGGCCGATCAGGGAGCGTACGGCGGTGGACTTGCCCGACCCGTTGGCGCCGAGCAGCGCGACGACCTCGCCGCGCCGCACGGAGAGGTCGATGCCGCGCAGCACGGGGCGGGAGCCGAGCGTGGCGGTGGCGCCGCGCAGCGACAGGACGGTGGGGGCGGGGGGCGTCGGTGCCGGGGCGGTGCCGGGCACGGTCCCGGCGTCGTCGTGGGAGTCACGTGACTCACGGGAGCCCTGGGCACCCCCGGTCCCGCTCCCGCTCCCCGTCCCGGACTCGCCCCCGGCCTCGGTTCCCGTCCCGCTCCCACTCCCTGTCCCGGACCCGCCCCCGGCCCCCGTCCCCGCCGACGCCCTTGCCCCGGCGCCGTCGTGGGAGTCCTGGCCCGCCCCGGTGTGCTCCCCGCCCGTCCCCGCCCGCCCGGTCGCCGTCCCCCGCTGCGCGCCCGTCCGTGTCGTGGCCACGTCCCGTACCTCCGTTGCTGCCGTCGGCTGGTTCACTTCGCGCCCAGGGCTTTCTCCAGCGCGGCGAGGTTGGACTCCATGACCTCGACGTAGTCAGCGCCCTTCGACCGGTCGGTGATTCCCTCGACGGGGTCGAGGACGTCCGTCCGCAGCCCGCCGTCGGCCGCGACGGTCTTCGCCGTCCGGTCGCTGACGAGCGTCTCGAAGAAGACCGTGCCGACCTTGTCCCGGGCCGCGATCGCGCGCAACTCCTTGATCCGGGCCGGGCTGGGCTCGGACTCGGGGGAGAGGCCCGCGAGGGACTCCTGGGTGAGACCGTAGCGCTCCGCGAGATAGCCGAAGGCCGAGTGCGTGGTGATGAAGGTCTTGGTCGCGGTGTCCGCGAGGCCGTCCTTGAAGGCGCTGTCGAGGCCGTCGAGGCGCTCGACGAGGGCGGTGGTGTTCTTCCGGTACGCGGCGGCGTTGTCCGGGTCGGCCTTCTCCAGCGAGGCGCCGACGCCCCGGGCGACCTCCGCGTACTTCACGGGGTCGAGCCAGATGTGCGGGTCGGTGCCGGCCTCGCCCTCGCCCTCGTGCCCGTGCTCGTCGCCGTGTCCGGCGTCCTCGCCGTGCGCCCCGTCCTCCCCGGCGTGCTCCTCGCCCTCATGGGCGTGGCCGACCTCCGAGCCGTGCTTCTCCAGCGTCGTGAGGGTGGCGGCGTCGACGGTGTCCGGGACTCCGGCGGCGGCGACGGCCTCGTCGACGGCGGGCTGGATGCCCTTGAGGTAGAGGATGTAGTCGGCCTCGCCGAGCCGGGCGGCCTGCCGGGTGCTCAGTTCCAGGTCGTGCGGCTCGACGCCCGGCTTGGTGAGGGTGGAGACGTCGACATGCGTCCCGCCTATCTCCTCGGCCAGATACTGCATCGGGTAGAACGACGTCACCACCGCGAGCCTGTCGCCGCTCGTCCGGTCGCCGCCCGCGCCGTCGGCCGCGTCGGAGGGGGAACACGCGGACAGCGCGACCAGGCCGAGGGTGACGGACCCGGTGAGGGCGGCGGTGGGTATGAGGCGTCGTACGTTCATGACAGTCATTTTCAACAAAACTGGAAACGATTGTCAACAAGGGCCGCTGAAGGCCACTGCGGGACACCGATTTGATACAGGGGGTGCGCCCGCCGCTAATCTGAAGCATTCGCCGTTCGTCGTCGTAATGAAGAGAGCACCGTGGCCGCCGACAAGATCGACAGCATCGTCAACCTGAGCAAGCGCCGTGGCTTCGTCTATCCGTGCAGCGAGATCTACGGCGGACAGCGTGCCGCCTGGGACTACGGGCCGCTCGGGGTGGAGCTGAAGGAGAACATCAAGCGCCAGTGGTGGCGTTACATGGTCACTTCGCGCGAGGACGTTGTCGGTCTCGACTCGTCGGTGATCCTGGCCTCCGAGGTCTGGGAGGCTTCCGGCCACGTCGCCACGTTCACCGACCCGCTCACCGAGTGCACCTCCTGCCACAAGCGTTACCGCGCCGACCACCTGGAGGAGGCGTACGAGGAGAAGCACGGCAAGGCGCCCGCCAACGGTCTGAAGGACCTCAACTGCCCCAACTGCGGCAACAAGGGCACCTTCACCGAGCCCAAGTCCTTCTCCGGTCTGCTCTCCACGCACCTCGGCCCGACGCAGGACTCCGGCTCGGTCGCGTACCTGCGCCCCGAGACCGCGCAGGGCATCTTCACCAACTTCGCCCAGGTGCAGCAGACCTCGCGCAAGAAGCCGCCGTTCGGCATCGCGCAGATGGGCAAGTCCTTCCGCAACGAGATCACGCCCGGCAACTTCATCTTCCGCACCCGTGAGTTCGAGCAGATGGAGATGGAGTTCTTCGTCAAGCCCGGCGAGGACGAGACGTGGCAGGACTACTGGATGGAGCAGCGCTGGAACTGGTACCGGGACCTGGGCCTGCGCGAGGAGAACATGCGCTGGTTCGAGCACCCGAAGGAGAAGCTCTCCCACTACTCCAAGCGCACCGCCGACATCGAGTACCGCTTCAGCTTCGGCGGTTCGGAGTGGGGCGAGCTCGAAGGCGTCGCGAACCGCACGGACTACGACCTCACCGCGCACTCCAAGGCGTCCGGCCACGACCTGTCGTACTTCGACCAGGAGGCCGGTGAGCGCTGGACCCCGTACGTCATCGAGCCCGCCGCCGGTGTCGGCCGCGCGATGCTGGCCTTCCTCCTCGACGCGTACAACGAGGACGAGGCGCCCAACGCGAAGGGCGTGCTGGAGAAGCGCACCGTGATGCGGCTCGACCCGCGCCTCGCGCCGGTCAAGGTCGCGGTGCTGCCGCTGTCGCGCAACCCGCAGCTCTCCCCGAAGGCGAAGGGGCTCTCGGCGGACCTGCGGAAGAACTGGAACATCGAGTTCGACGACGCGGGCGCGATCGGCCGCCGTTACCGCCGGCAGGACGAGATCGGTACGCCGTTCTGCGTCACCGTCGACTTCGACACCCTTGAGGACGACGCGGTGACCGTGCGCGAGCGCGACACCATGAAGCAGGAGCGCGTCTCGCTGAGCCAGATCCAGGGCTATCTCGCCGAGCGTCTGCTCGGCTGCTGACGCCCGGTGCGGACGACTGCTGAGGTCCGCCGAGGACGTTGGCCGACGCCCGCCGAGGACGGCGGCTGATCACAGTCGTGGCTCGAAGCCCCCGGTTCCGTGACGGAGCCGGGGGCTTCGCCGCAGACTGCTCCCTGGCCGCATTCGACAACAGGAGGCACGGAGGCACCCATGCCGCCCACGACCAGCAGCAAGGTACGCCGATGGGACCAGCACGGCCGTGAGCACGTGGTCCATGTCCGGAAGGCCGGTATGCAGCGGACGTTGACCTGTGACACCTGTGGCTGGAACACCAGGGCGCAGTTCCTGCCGTGGCTCAAGGCGGAGGAACATCTCGGCGAGGCGCACCAGGCGACCGTCGACCCGACGGTGACCGGCGGCGGTTGAGAGCCCGCCGGTGGGGCCGCCGGTGAGCCCGTCGGTGGGGCCGCGGGCGGGGCCCGAAAAGCAGGTGACACGCGCCCTCCGCCCGGTGGTAGCGTTTCGGGCATGTTCTTCCAGATCTACGAGTGAGGACGGGCGGTCACGGCCCGCCTCTCACCGGACGAATCCGCAGATCACTTCCCCCTCACCTATTCGGGAGAACCCGTGGCAAAAGGCCGCAACAACCTTCTCGGCGTGGGCGGACAGCGCAAGAAACTGTCCCGCGACGACAAACAGGGCAACGGCCCCGCTCGGAACGCCGACCGCAAGGCCGCCGAGGACAAGAAGCAGGAGCTCGTGCGGAAGATGCGCGAGCGGGCGACCGGGGCACCCTCCGAGGACGGCGCCGCCGACTCGGCGGACGACACCGCCGGCACGACGGACGGCGCTTCCGGCACGGCGGACGCCCAGTCCTGACGTACCGCCCCCGACGCCTCGTCACTGACGCCCGCAGCCGCACCGGACGGGCACGCGTCGGCGGCACGCGCCGCTGAACCGGCACAGCGCCACGACGGCCCGGACCACGCACGTGGTCCGGGCCGTTCGCGTACGCACCACCCCCGCCACTGCTCCCGGCGCGGCCCGTCTCAGGCTTGCGCGCCGGAGGAGCCCGGCAGCGCCGACGGCTCCAGCCGGGCCGCGTTGCGGCGCGCCGTCCCGCGCGCCCACTCCCCGCTCGTCAGCACACCCACCGCCAGTACGCATCCCCCGAGCCCGGCGATGATCCACCACGCGGGGCGGCTCGCGTCCGCGAAGGCCGCGTTGTCGATCGTGCCCCGGCGCGTCGGTGACGCGGCGCCCGCCGCCAGCACCGCCCCGATCACCGCGACCCCCAGCGTCTGCCCGATCTGCCGGCTGGTCGACGCCACGGCGGCGGCCACCCCGGCCTGCGACAGCGGCATCCCCGCCACCGCCGTGTTGGTGATCGGCGCGTTCACCATGCCGAAACCGATGCCGAACAGCACGTAGCCGGTGAACAGCAGCCCCAGAT
Organism: Streptomyces sp. NBC_01498; assembly: GCF_036327775.1. Lineage (NCBI taxonomy): Bacteria > Bacillati > Actinomycetota > Actinomycetes > Kitasatosporales > Streptomycetaceae > Streptomyces > Streptomyces sp. NBC_01498. The sequence goes on from NZ_CP109598.1 coordinate 5,131,094, forward strand.
GCGTCTCCGCCTCGAGAAGCGCGAACATCAGCCCGCTCGCGCCGAGGGCCGTGCCCGCGACCGCCAGCGGGACACGCGGCCCGCGCGCGCCGACCAGCCGCCCCGACAGCGGCGCGCAGACCAGGGAGAGCGCCGCCATCGGCAGGATGTAGAGCCCGGCGTCCAGGGCGGAGAGATCCCGCACGTTCTGGAGGTAGAGCGTGTTCATGAACAGGAAGCCGCCGAGGGCGCCGAACGCGCATACGGCGATGACGGTCGCCCCGCTGAACGGCGCGCTGCGGAAGAAGCGCAGGTCGATCAGCGGCTCGGAGCGCCTCGGCTCGTACAGCACCAGCCCGGTCACCGCGCACACCGCGACCCCCGCGAAGGTCAGGATCAGCGGCGACGTCCAGCCGGACGTGGGCGCCTCGATGATCGCGTACGTCAGCGAGCCGAGGGCGGCCATCACCAGCAGCTGGCCGACGGGGTCGACCCGGCGCGGCTTGGCGGCGCGGGACTCGGGGACGTACCGGCGGGTCAGCACGTACGCGGTGATCCCGACCGGGATGTTGATCCAGAAGATCGCGCGCCAGCCGACCGTCTCCACCAGCACCCCGCCGATCAGGGGCCCGGCCGCCATCGACACACCGACGACCGCTCCCCACAGCCCGATCGCGCGGGCACGTTCCCGGGGGTCGGTGAAGGTGTTGGTGACGATCGACAGGGCGACCGGGTTGAGCATCGAGCCGCCGATCGCCTGGAGCATCCGGAACACGACGAGCAGCTCCAGGCTCGGCGCCAGCGAGGACAGCAGCGAACCGAGCGTGAAGATCACCAGCCCGGTCTTGAAGACCCGCCGCCGGCCGATCCGGTCGGCCGTGGAGCCCGCGAGCATCAACAGGGAGGCGATGACCAGGGTGTACGCGTCGATGGTCCACTGGATACCGGCGACCGTGGTGTGCAGGTCCCTCTGGATCGACGGCAGCGCCACGTTGAGGACGGTGTTGTCGAGGCTGACGATCAGCAGGCTCATGCAGCAGGTGCCCAGGATCACCAGCTGCCGGTGCCGGTCGAGCTCCGGCCCGGCCCCCTCCCGCCCGCGTTCCCGCCCGTCCTCCCGCCCGGACTTCTTCGACAGCTCCTGAGACGGCCCCGGTGACCGCTCCTGAGACGGCTTCCCCGGCGGCTCCGGCGGGGGCGTGGGCTGGGGAGCTGGCATGGGCCGATCGTAAGTCCGGCACCCGTCCGCCCCCCTGGCGCCATGCGCGACAATGGACGGATGACCGCTCCGCTCGCCCCGTCCCCCGCCGTGCCCGGCACCCTCGCCGTCGGCCCGTACTCCGTCCGGCCGCCCGTCGTTCTCGCGCCGATGGCCGGGATCACCAACGCGCCGTTCCGGACGCTGTGCCGGGAGTTCTCCGGCGGCAAGGGGCTGTTCGTCAGCGAGATGATCACCACGCGGGCGCTGGTCGAGCGCAACGAGAAGACGATGCAGCTGATCCGCTTCGACGCGACCGAGACCCCGCGCTCGATCCAGCTGTACGGGGTCGACCCGGTCACCGTCGGCAAGGCCGTCCGGATGATCGCGGACGAGGGCCTGGCCGACCACATCGACCTGAACTTCGGCTGCCCCGTCCCCAAGGTCACCCGCAAGGGCGGCGGCTCGGCCCTCCCGTACAAACGCCCCCTGCTGCGGGCGATCCTGCACGAGGCCGTGTCGAACGCCGGGGAGCTGCCGGTCACCATGAAGATGCGCAAGGGCATCGACGACGGCCATCTCACCTACCTCGACGCCGGCCGCATCGCCGTCGAGGAGGGGGTGACGGCGATCGCCCTGCACGGCCGGACAGCCGCCCAGCACTACGGCGGTACGGCCGACTGGGAGGCCATCGCCCGCCTCAAGGAACACGTCCCCGAGATCCCCGTCCTCGGCAACGGCGACATCTGGTCGGCGGACGACGCCCTGCGGATGGTCCGCGAGACCGGCTGCGACGGTGTGGTCGTCGGGCGCGGCTGTCTCGGCCGCCCGTGGATCTTCGGCGATCTCGTGGCGGCGTTCGAGGGTACGGGGGAGCTGGCCCGGCCCGCGCTGCGCGAGGTCGCCGGGGTGATGCGGCGCCACGCGGAGCTGCTGGGGGAGTGGATCGGGGACGAGGCGCGCGGGGTGATCGACTTCCGCAAGCATGTCGCCTGGTACCTGAAGGGCTTCTCCGTCGGCTCCGAGATGCGCAAGAAGCTCGCGATCACCTCCTCGCTCGCCGAACTCGACGCGCTGCTAGGCGAGTTGGACCTGGACCAGCCGTGGCCGGACGGCGCCGACGGGCCGCGCGGGCGGACCTCGGGCAACAACCGGGTGGTCCTGCCGGACGGCTGGCTGAACGACCCGTACGACTGCGCGGGCGTCGGCACCGACGCGGAACTGGACACGTCCGGCGGCTGAGTCAGCGCCGGCCGGGTGGCCCTCGATCCGACAGCCACCCGTCGCCGCGTGACCACAAGGGGGGATCGGCGGTCCCTGGATCGGTGGTGCCTTCATCCGCGCCCCGGTCCGGACGACAGTTGGACGCATGAACACCAACGAGAACACCGTCGCCCTGATCACCGGCGGGAACCGGGGACTCGGCCGGGCCACCGCACTCGCGCTGGCCGAATCCGGCACCGACGTCATCCTCACCTAGTCGCAGGCCCTGCTCGTCTTCACCGCGACCCCCGGCTCCGAGAGCCACGAGAAGCTTCAGCTCCTGCCCGTGCTGGGCGATCGGCAGGCGCACCTCTGAGCGTCCGACCGGTGGACCCCGCAGGCGTGATTCTCGACACGTCTGATTGATCCTTCGCTCAGACGAGCGCTCGCCGGGTGGCTGCACTTCCGGAAAGCGTGGCACTGGGTGCCATGTCATCCGCGTTCGAGAGATGAACTCAGACGTCGCGAATGGCGCTCAGATGAGCGAGTTGCGTCATGCAAAGGTCATGCCCGGTTCGGGGCCTGAAGGAGGCCGGGACCGGTGATCCCCCGTCATGCGCATTCGATCCGGCGGCGGACGGGTGGTTGCGGCCGTATGACGGACAGGTGGACATATCCAGGCACCTTCGATCTGGGTATGTTCCTCGCCGTCAGGGCAGCCAGCGTCTCCCGGAGGAGTCGAGATCCGTGTCCGAAAGCAAAGACACCCCCGCAGCGGGGGACACCGCCCCGCAGCACCAGAAGTTCGTCTACGACTTCACCGAGGGCAACAAGGATCTCAAGGGCCTCCTCGGCGGCAAGGGAGCCAACCTCGCCGAGATGACCAACCTCGGCCTTCCCGTCCCGCCCGGCTTCACCATCACCAGCGAGGCGTGCCGGGTCTACCTCGACACCGGTGAGGAACCGGCCGCCCTGCGCGACGAGGTCGGCACCCACCTCGCCGCCCTCGAACAGACCATGGGCAAGAAGCTCGGCCAGGCCGACGACCCGCTGCTGGTCTCCGTACGGTCCGGCGCCAAGTTCTCCATGCCCGGCATGATGGACACCGTCCTCAACATCGGCCTCTCCGACGCCTCCGTCGCCGGTCTCGCCGCCCAGTCCGGCGACGAACGCTTCGCCTGGGACTCGTACCGCAGGCTCATCCAGATGTTCGGCAAGACCGTCCTCGGTGTCGACGGCGACCTCTTCGAGGAGGCGCTGGACGACGCCAAGCGGGCGAAGAAGGCCGCCACCGACGTCGACCTCGACGCCGGGGACCTCAAGAAGCTGGTCAAGCAGTTCAAGAAGATCGTCGCGCGCGACGCGGGCCGGGACTTCCCGCAGGACCCCCGCGAACAGATGGACCTCGCCATCCGCTCCGTCTTCGAGTCCTGGAACACCGGCCGCGCCAAGCTCTACCGCCGCCAGGAGCGCATCCCCGGCGACCTCGGCACCGCCGTCAACATCTGCTCCATGGTCTTCGGCAACCTCGGCCCCGACTCCGGCACCGGCGTCGCCTTCACCCGCGACCCGGCCAGCGGCCACCAGGGCGTGTACGGCGACTACCTCCAGAACGCGCAGGGCGAGGACGTCGTCGCCGGCATCCGCAACACCGTGCCGCTCGCCGATCTGGAGACCATCGACAAGGCGTCGTACGACCGGCTGATGCAGATCATGGAGATCCTGGAGACCCACTACAAGGACCTCTGCGACATCGAATTCACCATCGAGCGCGGCGAGTTGTGGATGCTCCAGACCCGCGTCGGCAAGCGCACCGCCGGCGCCGCCTTCCGGATCGCGACCCAGCTCGTCGACCAGGGCCTGATCGACGAGTCCGAGGCGCTGCGCCGCGTCAACGGCGCCCAGCTCGCCCAGCTGATGTTCCCGCGCTTCGAGGACGGCGGGAAGGGGCTCGAACTGCTCGGGCGCGGGATCGCCGCGTCGCCCGGCGCCGCCGTCGGCAAGGCCGTCTTCGACTCGTACACCGCCGTCAAGTGGTCGCGCTCCGGCGAGCGGGTCATCCTCATCCGCCGGGAGACCAACCCCGACGACCTGGACGGCATGATCGCCGCCGAGGGCATCCTCACCTCGCGCGGCGGGAAGACCTCGCACGCCGCCGTCGTGGCGCGCGGCATGGGCAAGACCTGCGTCTGCGGCGCCGAGGAGCTGGAGGTCGACACCAAGCGGCGCCGGATGACCGTCGGCAAGACCGTCGTGGAAGAGGGCGACGTCGTCTCCGTCGACGGCTCGACCGGCAAGGTCTACCTCGGGGAGGTCCCGGTCGTGCCCTCACCGGTGGTCGAGTACTTCGAGGGCCGGATGCACGCGGGCGCCGACGACGCCGACGAACTGGTCGAGGCCGTGCACCGGATGATGGCCTACGCGGACCGCCGCCGCAGGCTGCGGGTACGGGCCAACGCCGACAACGCCGAGGACGCGCTGCGGGCCCGCCGCTTCGGCGCCCAGGGCATCGGCCTGTGCCGCACGGAGCACATGTTCCTCGGCGAACGCCGTTCCATGGTCGAGAAGTTGATCCTCGCCGACACCGACGACGAACGCGAACAGGCACTGAAGACCCTGCTGCCGCTCCAGCGCAAGGACTTCGTGGAACTGTTCGAGGCGATGGACGGACTGCCCGTCACCGTACGGCTGCTGGACCCGCCGCTGCACGAATTCCTTCCCGACATCACGGAGTTGTCGGTACGCGTCGCCCTCGCCGAGTCCCGCGAGGACCACAACGAGAACGATCTGCGGCTGCTCCAGGCCGTGCACAAGCTGCACGAGCAGAACCCCATGCTGGGGCTGCGCGGTGTCCGCCTCGGCCTGGTCATCCCCGGACTGTTCGCGATGCAGGTACGGGCCATCGCCGAGGCCGCCGCCGAACGCAAGCACGCCAAGGGCGACCCGCGGCCCGAGATCATGATCCCGCTCGTCGGCACCGTCCAGGAGCTGGAGATCGTCCGCGACGAGGCCGCGCAGGTCCTCGCCGAGGTGCGCGAGGCCACCGGCATCGACCTCAAGCTGTCGCTCGGCACGATGATCGAACTGCCGCGCGCCGCGCTGACCGCCGGTCAGATCGCCGAGGCCGCCGAGTTCTTCTCCTTCGGCACCAACGACCTCACCCAGACCGTGTGGGGCTTCTCCCGCGACGACGTCGAGGCGAGCTTCTTCACCGCCTACCTGGAGAAGGGCATCTTCGGGGTGTCCCCGTTCGAGACGATCGACATCGACGGCGTCGGCGCGCTCGTGCGCTCCGCCTGCGAGGCCGGCCGCAGGACCCGGCCCGATCTGAAACTGGGCATCTGCGGCGAGCACGGCGGCGACCCCGAATCGGTCCACTTCTTCCACGAGGTGGGACTGGACTACGTGTCCTGCTCGCCGTTCCGGATTCCCGTGGCGCGCCTGGAGGCCGGGCGGGCGGCGGCACGCTCCGACGGGGCGGCGGGCTCCCGCTGAGCGGACGGCGCCCGCCGGTCCGGCGATGCCGGGCGGGCGCCGCGGAACCGAAAGTGAAATCGCTCTCCCTCGCTCTCTCCCCGCCCCTTTCCCGGCCTTCCCGGAATGGAAGAGGAGCGGGGAGCGAACAAATCGGGGTGCGGCCGGTGGATCCCCATCCACCGGCCGCACCCCGTTTCTCAGGCCGGGCGCGGAGCCGTGACCCTCACCGACCGCCGCCTTGCGGGCAAAACCCCCACGGTCTTCGCCGCGCACCTCCGGTGGCTCGGGTTTCGCGCCTGACCTGGTACAGCCTTTCGTTTCGCACCCGATACGCGCGACGAGTTTCACGTATGGCCGAAACTCCGTGGTGACGGCCTGTGATGGCGTGCATACTCATCGCGGGGGCCGGATTGCGCGTGCAACAGAGGCAACATGTGGGGGATCGGTGCTGCGCATACATTTCACGGGGGCGGACCTCGGCGGGGTCCGGATGGCCGCCGGGCCCGACCCGTTGTGGGAAACGATTCTCAGCTTTCACCGATTGCGGGACCGTCGGGGCGCCCCCGTTTTCGGCGAATGGCGCACCGAAACGCGCGTCCGCCTGAAAGGTGAAACACGGCTCCTCGGCGCGCTCGTGCCACGGCGGGGCTATTTCCCGGATTTCCTGACGCCCGCCGAGAGCCGCTTCGGTCTCGCCGAGGGACTGGAGGCGCTGCGCGCGACCCCGGCGGCACAGGTCCGTACGGAACTGGCCCTGCTCGCCTCCGCTTCCGCCCCCGGCGCCGCCCGGTCCACCGTGTCGCCCGCCGGCGCCGCCACGTCGCTCGCCGACGGTACGACGGACCTCGGGCGGCTGACCGGGGCGCTGCGCGCGTACCACCGCGCCGCCGTGGAGCCGTACTGGCCGCACATCAGGGCACGGGCCGAGGCGGACCGCCTCATCCGGGGCCGGGCGCTGCTCGACGGCGGGGCGGGCGAACTCCTCGCCACCCTGCCGCCGATGATCCGCTGGCGCGCCCCGGTGCTGGAGGCCGACTATCCGGTCGACCGCGAACTGTGGCTGGACGGGCGGGGGTTGCTGCTCCAGCCGTCGTTCTTCTGCCGGGGGACACCGGTCGTCTACCGGGACCCGGCGCTGCCGCCGGTGCTCGTCTACCCCGTCACCCACGCCGGTGCCCCGGCCGCCGCGCGCCACGGCGGGCCCGGCGCGGCGGCGTCCCTGGGACGGCTCGTCGGCCGTACGCGCTCGGCCGTGCTGAGCGCCATCGCGCACGGCACCACCACCAGTGAACTCGCCCGCAGGGCAGGGGTGTCGCTGGCCTCCGCCAGCCAGCACGCCTGTGTGCTGCGCGAGGCCGGACTGGTGGTGACCCTGCGCCACGGCAACGCCGTCCTGCACTCGCTCACCCCACTGGGCGCCGCCCTGCTGGACGGCGCCCAGGAGGTGCCGGGGCCGGCGGGAACGACCCGGCCGGCTCCGGCGTGAGGGACGGCTCCCGCGTACGGAGCGGTCCTCCGTACGGAACGTGCTGTACGGATAGGCGTACGGGAACGGGTACGGGTCCTACCCGCACAAGGTCCTCCGTACGGAACGGTCCCGCGTACGGAGCGGTCCTCCGTACGGAACGGTCCGGGACGCGTACGGGTACGGGAACTACCCGCACAAGGTCCCCCGTGCGGAACGGTCCCGCGTACGGAACGGTCCTACGTGCGGAACGGCCCCCGCACCTCGTACGTGATGCCGCCCGACGAACTGCCGCTCGTCCCGCGCTGACTGGAGAAGTACAGCCGCGAACCGTCCGGCGAGAAGGCCGGGCCGGTGAGCTCCGACAGCGACTGCCCGCCGACCCGCAGGAACGGGGCGACGACGTCGTCCGGGGTGATCACGCAGATCTCCAGATTGCCGCCGTCCTCCGCGACGAACAGATCACCGGACGACGACCCGGTGACATTGTCGACGCCGGTCAGCGGGGCGCCGCCGCCGCTGACGAGCGAGTCGTCGTACGTCAGCTCGTAGGTGTTCGCGGCCGGGTCGACCCGCCAGACGCGGTTGTCGCCCTTGGTGGTGAACCAGACGGAGCCGTCCGCGTAGTAGCACCCCTCGCCGCCGTTGAACCGCTTGGCGCCCGAGACCTGGTCACGGGTCGCGGTCGGCGAGCCGTCCGGGTCGGGGACGTCCGCCCAGGTGAAGGAGCCCGAGGTGGCGGTGCCCGCGCGCAGCACCTGGAGGGTGCCCGACGAGAGATCGCCCCAGGTGGCCGGGGTGAACCGGTAGAAGCACCCGTTCGTCTCGTCCTCGGTCAGATACACCGTGCGGCGCACCGGGTCGGCCGCCGCCGCCTCGTGCTTGAACCGGCCCATGGCGTCGCGCCGTACCGCCGCGTCGACACCCCACGGGTCGGTCTCGTACACGTACCCCCGGTCCACCTCCTCGCAGGAGAGCCAGGTGTTCCAGGGGGTGTTGCCGCCCGCGCAGTTCTGCCGGGTGCCGGAGAGGATCCGGTACGCGCCGGTCACCGCGCCCGCCGAGGAGAACCGCAGCGCGCTCGCGCCGCCGGACGGGTTGATCTCCGAGTTGGAGACATAGATCCAGCCGCCGCCGTCGGCGTAACAGGCGCCGCCGTCGGGGGCGTTGTGCCAGGTGTACGACGTGCCGGGCACGGTCTGCCCGGACCGGGCGACGATCCGGCTGGTGAATCCGGCGGGCAGCCGGATGTTGTTGGCGTCGGCCGAACCGAGCGCGCCGTACGGTCCCGCGCCGGGCTGGGCGGGATCGGCGTAGGCGGCGCCGCGCCAGAGAGTGCCGCCGAGCGCGGCGGCGGAGCCTGAGACGATCGCTCCACGCAGAAAATTGCGACGTTCCACTGGGCCGCTCCATGGGGGTGGGGTGGGCGTGAGGTCGCGTGCGAGCAGAAGTGTGCGACGGCCGGATGGCCGCGGGCTGAACACCAGGACGCGCCGGCCGCGCGGGACGGCCAACACGCGGTGCCGCCGGCCGGGAGACGCGGCCTCGGGGGCGCGGAGAGCCCGGTGTGGCCGGCATCCGGTGCGGAGGGCGGCCGGTGCCGGGAGAATACGCGCGGAGGGCCGATGAGTTTTCCGGGGGCCGCCGGTCTCTCCTGTGTCACCACCGAGCGGCAACCGCCGCCGGACACCGACAAGGGGTATCCCGATGATCAATTCGCTCTTCCTCAACCTGCCGATCAAGGACCTGGACACCACGAAGACGTTCTTCGGGAAGCTCGGTTTCTCGTTCAACGAACAGTTCTCCGACGAGCGGACGGCCTGTCTGGTCCTCAACGAGAACAACTTCGTCATGCTGCTGACCGAGCCCCGCTTCAAGGACTTCGTGTCCAAGGAGATCGCCGACACCACCAGGACCACGGAGGTCCTGGTCGGCATCACCGCGGAGAGCCGCGCCAGAGTCGACGAACTGGTCGACGCCGCCCTCGCGAACGGCGGCTCCCCGGCCAACGAGACCCAGGACCACGGCTTCATGTACGGCCGCTCGTTCCAGGACCCGGACCACCACATCTGGGAGGTCGTGTGGATGGACCCGGCCGCGCTCACGGGCTGAGCCCACGCCGTACGCCGTACGACGCGAGGCGGCGGGGTCGCGGGGATCCCGCCTGATGTGCCGCACCTCACCGGCATCCGGCGGGAGGGCCGCGCACCTCGTCCCCTAGTGTCGTGATCATGCCCGAAACCTCCCTCACCGTGCTGGTCGTCCTCTGCCTCGCGGCGGCAGCGGCGGGCTGGATCGACGCCGTGGTGGGCGGGGGCGGCCTGCTCCTGCTGCCCGCGATGCTGCTCGGTCTGCCGCACGTACCCGCCGCGCACATCCTCGGCACCAACAAGGCCGTGGCGATCGTCGGCACCTCGGGCGCCGCCGTGACCTACGCGCGCAAGGCGCCGGTCGACGTGCGGAGCGCCGTACGGATCGGACTGATGGCGCTCGCCGGGTCGATGGCGGGCGCGTTCTTCGCCGCCGGGATCAGCAGCGACGTGCTGCGGCCCGTGATCATGGTGGTGCTGCTGGGTGTCGCGGCGTTCGTGATGCTGCGGCCCGCGTTCGGTACGGCGCGGGCGGGCGGGCCCGTCACCCGGGGGCGGCATCTCACGGCGATCGTCCTCGTCGGCGGCGGGATCGGCTTCTACGACGGGCTGTTCGGTCCCGGCACGGGCACCTTCCTCGTCCTGGCGCTGACCGCCGTGCTCCATCTCGACCTCGTGACGGCGTCCGCCACCGCCAAGATTGTCAACGTCTGCACCAACGCCGGGGCGCTCGCCATGTTCGCCCACCAAGGCACCGTCCTGTGGCAACTGGCCGCGCTGATGGCGGTGTTCAACCTGGCGGGCGGCATGGTCGGCGCGCGCATGGCGTTGCGCAAGGGCAGCGAGTTCGTACGCGGTGTGCTGCTCGTCGTGGTGTTCTCGCTGGTCGCGAAGCTCGCCTTCGACCAGTGGACCGCCTGACCGCCTGACTTCCTGACCGGGTGCGGCGCCCGGCGGGACGGTCACGGCAGGAGTGGGACCGGCGTGAGGTCCGGAATCGGAGTCAGGCCGGCTGCCGTACGCCGATGAGGTGCGCGTACACCACGACGTTGCCCCGGTAGCCCGTCCGCTCGGAGAAACCGCCGCCGCAGGTGATGACCCGCAGCTCGGCCCGGTCCGACTCCCCGTAGACCTTCCGGTCGGGGAAGTCCTCGTTGTCGTACACCTCGACGGCGTCGGTCGTGAAGACGGCCGTCCGGCCGTCCGCGCGGACGACCTCGATCCGCTGCCCCTTCTCCAGGGTGCCGAGGCTGTAGAAGACGGCGGGGCCGCGCGCGTTGTCCACATGGCCCGCGACGACCGCCGTGCCCCTGGCCCCCGGGGTGGCGCCGTGCCGGTACCAGCCGGCCACGTCGCCGTCCTCGGGCGGCGGCACGTCCAGGCTGCCGTCCTTCGCCAGGCCCAGCCGGGTGACGGGCGCGTCGACGTCGATCTCGGGGATCCGCAGCCGCACGGGCGAGGAGACCGGCATCGGGTCGGCGGCGGCGTCGGTGTGGAACCGGGGCCCGGCGGCGAACGCCTGGGCGGCCGACGGAATCGGCGGGGTGATGTTCTGCGAGCCGTTCTGGACCAGCCACACGCCGACGCACACGGCGCCGGCCAGCAGCCAGACCTTGCCCTTGCCCTCGACGTTCATGGGTCCTCCGGACGGTGCTCCGCCGCCCCCGGCAGCGCGGGGCGTGCCGGGGGCGGGGACCACGGCGGTACGGGGCGGGCGGTGTCGCCCGCCCCACCAGGGCGTGTGGCGAAAGTCCCGCCTGCCCTTCGGGCGGACGGCGCTGCTTTCGCGACACGCCCTAGCTGTCCTGCGCGCCGCTCGCCCGGCGGCGCAGGAGCCAGGTCCCGCCGACGGCGGCCGCGGCCAGGACGGCCGCCCCCGCCGCGATCCGGGTGGTGTCGGGCCCGACGCTGCCGCCGACCCCGGTCCGCACATGGCCGGACGGCTGCCGCTCGTGCCGGCCGTGGTGCTCGCGGCGGTGCTCGACCGTCAGGTCACCGCGGGCCCGGCCGCCGTTCTCGCAGTGCGCGAAGATCTCGTAGGTCCCGGCGCGGGTCTTCTCGGGCACCCGGAACTGGCCGACGGCGATGTCCTTGTAGTCGCCCGGCCGCAGGCGGAACTCGCCCGCCCCGAGCGAACGCGCGTCCCCCTTGCCGTGGCCGTTCCTGCCGCACGCGGTGGTGTTCACCGTGACGGTCGCGCCGGGCGCGGAGACCGAGGGGTACAGGTCCAGCTCACCGCGTTCGCCGGCGTGGGCGGCGCAGGCCACCAGGGACAGTCCGAGCGTGGTGGCCGCCAGCGCGGTACCGGTGAACAGGCGGGCGGTGGTGCGCATGGTTCTCCTCCGGGGCTGCGCGCGGTTCTCGTCTCCTCCGAGACAAGACGCCGCCCGCCGCCCACGCCTGCTGAGGGAGAATCAGATAAGCCCCTTCCGGGTGGCGTGTCCCGCTTGCGTGTCGGTATCCGCGCAGGTCAGAGCCGTGAGACCGAGCGCGCGACACGCCGGGCGCCCGGTCGTGCCGAACGGGTGAGGCGTCACGGCCCACGACGTCCACGACGTCCACGACGTCCACGACGTCCACGACGTCCGCGACGTCCGCGACGTCCGCGACGTCCGCGACGTCCGCGACGTCCGCGACGTCCGCGACGTCCACGAGGTCCACGACGTCCGCGAGGTCCACGACGTCCACGAGGTCCACGACGTCCACGACGTCCGCGAGGTCCGCGAGGTCCGCGACGTCCGCGAGGTCCACGACGTCCGCGAGGTCCGCGAGGTCCGCGACGTCCGCGAGGTCCACGACGTCCGCGAGGTCCGCGACGTCCGCGAGGTCCACGACGTCCGCGACGTCCGCGACGTCCGCGACGTCCGCGACGTCCACGACGTCCGCGACGTCCGCGAGGTCCGCGAGGTCCGCGACGTCCACGACGCCCGGGACAGGACACGACGGCAGCCACCGTCACCACAGGACACGACGCGTCAGATCTCGTCCCACTCCACCGCCTCGTACGCCGCCCGCACCGTCTCCATCAGGGCGGCGTCGACGGTGAACTCCACGTCGTCGATCCGGTGGACGGGCGCGATGCCCTGCGAGTTCGTGAGGAAGGCCGAGGCGTACGAGGGCAGGTCGGCCAGGGTCACCGGGCGCCGTACGGAGGGCAGCCGGGGCTCCAGCAGGGCCATGGTGATCCCGAGCAGCGAGGGTGCCTGCGGCCAGACCACGGAGGTGCCGTCCCAGAAGGCGATGTTGGTGACGGCCCCCTCGGTCACCAGCCCGCCGGGTGCCGTCAGCAGCGCCTCGTCGAAGCCCGCGCGCTCAGCCGCTCGCAGGTGGTACAGCTGTCCGAAGTCGGGATGCTTGATGTGCGGGACCTCGCGGGCGTACGGCACGGACAGCACGCTGTGCGGCCGGTCGTCCTTGGTCTGCGGTGGCCGGACGGTGACCATCACCCGCGCCTCCGCGTCGCCCTCCGGCCAGTGCGCGTACACGCGCGCCGAGGCGTCGGAGACCTCGCCGAGCGCGTGCCGGAGCAGGTCCCGTACGCGCTCCCCGTCCAGGCCCGCGCCGAACAGCTCACGGGTGGCCGAGTCGAGCCGGGCGAGATGGAGGTCCCGCCCGCGCACCCGGCCGCCCCTTATCTGCATGGCGGTGAAGTGCCCGTACGCGTTGAACGCGGGGACCCGCAACGCGGCCCCCGTCGCGGGACGGCCGTTGATCTCGACGACGTCGAGCGGTGTCACAGGTGTCATGGGCCCACGGTAGAGGCGGTGGTCCGGGACCGGCCGCCGGGGTCGCGGGGGCCCGCGGACCGGCCCGGGGGCTCGGTTCCGGGCGCCGGGGCTCAGCCAGTGCGGCCGGTGAGTTCGCGGGCGCGGCGTACCGTCGCCGCGTCGACCATCTCGCCCCGGGCGTCCCGGAACACCCCGCTGCCCTCGCCGATCCGCCGGTCGAAGAGATCCAGCAGGGCGTGCGCGTCCGCCAGTTCGCCGGGGTCGACGCCGAACACCTCGTTGGCGACGGCGACCTGCGCCGGGTGGATGCAGGCCCGCCCCTGGAACCCTGTCGCGCGCAGCCGGGCGCTCGACGCGCGGAACGCGTCCGGGTCCGAGGTGTGCACCGACACCGGCGCGACCGCCGAGCGCAGACCGTGCGCCGCCGTGTGCGCGACCGCCAGCCCCCGGGCCCAGTCGAGCAGGTCGTCACCGGCCCGGGAATCGGGTGCCATCCGCAGATCCGCCCGCAGGTCGACCTCGCCGAGTTGCAGATGCCGTACGCCGGGCAGCCCGGCCGTCGCGCCGAGGGAGAGCAGCCCCGGCGCGCTCTCGACCAGCAGCCCCAGCCCGACGCCCGGCGCGTCGTCGACCAGCGTCAGCAGTGCGTCCAGGTCCGGGCCGGCGGTGGCCTTCGGGACCCACAGACCGTCCAGGCGGCCGGTGGCGATCAGCGCGCGGGCGTCGTCCCGGCCACGGGCGCCCTCGTTGATCCGTACCCACACCTCGGGACCCCCGTCGGCGCGCGCCTCGGCGAAGGCGACGGCGGCGGCGCGTGCCGCGTCCTTCCGGGCGGGGGCGACCGCGTCCTCCAGATCGAGGATCAGCGCGTCCGCCCCGGAGCGCGGCGCGGCGCTCAGGAAGCGGGGCTGGTCGGCGGGTACATACAGATGGGAACGGGGCGGCTGACCGGACATTCGGCTCTCCTTGCACATCATGAATCGGATGATGCATTTTCCATGATGATGATGTAGCTTGCGACTCACCATACTTCAGGATCGAGCACCGTGTACGGGTGCGGGCGAGGCGTCCGGACCCCTGGACCGGACTCGTAACCACGGGAGGACCGCGGCGTGTTCGAAGCCGACAGCGTGACGATTACCGTGCTGGTCGAGAACCAGGTGGACATGCTGCTGCCCGACCAGGCCAGCCCCCTCGGCGACGGCATCCCGGGCGCCGACGACCACTGTGTCTCCCGGTACGGCCTCATCGAGCACTTCGACCCCAAGCGCGTACCGCCCCAGGCGGAGAACGGCATCAGCTTCCTGGTCGAGGCGGTGCGCGGGCGGCACAGCGTCCGCGTCCTGTTCGACGTCGGCCTCACCGGCACCGTCCTCGAACACAACATGCGGGTGCTCGGCGTGGACCCCGCGTCCGTCGACCATGTCGTCATCAGCCATGGCCACCCGGACCATTTCGGTGGAATCCACCGCTTTCTCGACCTCGCCGGCCGCCGTATCCCGGTCGCCACGCACGCCGACGCCGAACTGCCCCGCTACGCGGTCATGGGCGACGGCCGCACCTCCTCCGTCTACAACGCCGCGTTCCGGTTCGGCGAGGTCGAGCGCTCCGGCGGGGTGCCCGTCCTGACCCAGGACCCCCTCGACCTCGGCTGCGGGGTGCACACCACCGGCGTCATCCCCCGCGAGGTCGCCTTCGAGGCGGGCGCCGCCCCGGCGTTCACGCCCGGCGACCCGGGCCTCTACCAGGTCTCGGCGGACGGCAGGCTCCGCCGCGACGAGGTCATGGACGAGATGGGCCTGGTGATCGACGTACGCGGCGAAGGGCTCGTGGTCCTCACCGGCTGCGCGCACGCCGGGGTCGTCAACACCATCCACCAGGCACGCGCGGTGTGCGGGCCCAAGCCCGTCCGCGCCGTGATGGGCGGCTTCCACCTCGGCTTTCCCACCACCCCGGCGGAGAACGTCGACCTGACCGCCGCCGCCTTCGCCGAACTGGAGGTCGCCACCGTCATGCCGATGCACTGCAGCGGACTGCGCACCCACACGCGCCTGTCCACCGACATGTCCGCCCACTACGTGCAGCCCGCGGTCGGCACCGTGCTGCGCTTCGGCCGCTGATGACCGGCGACCTGCGGGGCATCCGGGTCATCGCGGTCGAACAGGCCGTCGCCGCACCCCTGTGCACCCGTCATCTGGCCGACCTCGGCGCCGAGGTCGTCAAGATCGAGCGGCCCGGCGGCGGTGACTTCGCCCGTGGCTACGACGAGGCCGTGCACGGCATGGCCAGCCACTTCGTCTGGCTCAACCGGGGCAAGCGCAGCGTCGTCCTGGACCTGAAGACCGAACCGGGGCGGCGGGCGCTGCGCGACCTGCTCGCCGGGGCCGACGTCCTGGTCTGCAATCTGGCGCCCGGCGCGCTGAACCGGATCATCACCGACGAGGCGCTGGCGGAGCTCAACCCCCGCCTGGTGCGCTGCTATCTCTCCGGTTACGGGCCGACCGGACCGTACGCGGACCGCAAGGCGTACGACGCGCTGGTGCAGGGCGAGGCGGGCACCATCTCCGCCACGGGCACCCCGGAGACCCCGGCCAAGCCCGGAGTCTCCCTCGCGGACCTGGCGGGCGGGGCGTACGCGCTCAGCGCCGTCACCGCGGCCCTGTACGCCCGCGAACGGACCGGGCTGGGGCGGCGGATCGACGTCGCGCTGTTCGACGTGCTGCTGGAGTGGATGAGCCCGCTGCTGCTGGCCGAACTGCACTCGGGCTCGGCGCCCCCGCCGGCCGGACTGCGGCACGCCAGCATCGCGCCGTACGGCCCGTACACCACCGCCGACGGCCAGGACGTGCTGATCGCGGTGCAGAACGAGGGGCAGTGGCAGCGGCTCTGCCGCACGGTGCTCGCCGACACGGCGCTGCTGGACGACCCGGACTTCGGTTCCAACAGCGCGCGCGTACGGCACCGGGAACGGACCGAACGGGCCGTGCAGGCGCGGCTGATCACCCTGTCCACCGCCGAGGTCACCGCTCGGCTCGAAGCGGCGGACGTGCCGTACGCGCGGCTCAACCAGATCGGGGACGTACTGGCCCATCCCCAGGCCGAGGCCACCGGCCGCTGGTCGGAGGCGACTCTGCCGGACGGGCGGGCGGTCCGGGTGGTCACCTCGCCGCTGCACCGGGTGCCGGAGCCGCCGGGTGGGCGGCGGGTGCCCGCGCTGGGGGAGCACACGGCGGAGGTTCTGGCCGAACTCGGCCTGACCGAGGGGGACATGGCGGAGCGGGAACCGGCGGGATAGCGCCCGGCGGGCTCGTCGCCACCGGCCGGAGAGCACCCGGGCCGCCGCCGTCGAGGGACGGCGGCGGCCCGGTGTGCCGTCGGCGGCGGCGCGCCGCCCGGTCGTCGTAGTCGCTCAGCCGTTGTCGCCGTCGAACGCCTCGCTCAGTCGTTGTCGACGTCGAACGGGTCCAGGATCTGACGGCCCGTCAAATGCTTGCCCAGCGCCAGGAAACTGCGCGAGAGATGCCACTCGGTCGCCTTCGCCAGCGCGTCGCCGTCACCGAGCCGGGCGGCGGCCAGCATCGAACGGTGCTCGTGGGAGGTCTCGCCGGCCCGGTCGTGCAGCACCTGGAGCACGTCCCAGGGGAACTTCTGCCAGAGCTGGTCGATCTCCGCGGCCAGGCCCTCGTTGCCGCACTTGGCGTAGAAGAGGAAGTGGAACTGGTAGTTGGCCGCGTTCAGCCGCGCCCGGTCACCCTCCTCCGCCGCCTGCTCCATGTCCGCGACCAGCCGCTCCGCCAGGTCGATGTCCAGCGGCGAGAGCCGCCGGGCCGCCCGCTGCATCGCGTACGGCTCCACCAGGCGCCGCAGCAGATAGACGGTCTTGACCTGCTCGTAGTCGGCGTCCGCCACCCGGACGCCCTTGTGCGGCTCGCCCACCAGCACGCCCTCGGCCTCCAGCAGCCGCAGCGCCTCGCGGACCGGGGTGATGCTGGTGTCGAACATCGCGGCGAGCACGTCCTGCTGGATACGGCTGCCGCGCGGCAGTTCGCCCTCGCTGATCATCCGCCGCAGTTCGGTGGCGATGCGGTCGCGTTTGGTCGGTGCCTTCGCCGGCTTCGGTACGGAGGCGGCGCGCTTGGACACGACGCCGTCAGTCGTGGCGGTCTTGGTTCGTCGGGACTGCGGCGGCATGGCGTGGGTCCTTCTGTCTCGTGGGGCGCTCGGGAGCGGCCGGGGGCGGGGCTTGACGAGTGTCGCATCGAACGGAACGGACCCGTGGTGTGTGGGCACTTGAGGGCGGGCATCAGTCGGCGGGCGCAGTCCGGAGGCCGCCGTGGAAGTCGGTGAGCGCGGCGGCGAAGGCCGCGGGCTCGTCCAGATAGGCGACATGACCCGCCCCGGGCACCACCGCGCTCACGCCGCCGAGCTGTTCGGCGAGCGCGTCGGCGGCCGGCGCGGCGACCCGGTGGTCCCGCGCGCCGCGCAGTACCAGGCAGGGGACGGCGAGCGGGGCGGCCCGCGCGTGGGAACGCCAGTCGAGCGTGGCCCGCAGCGAGCCGAGCAGCACCTCGGGCCGGGTGGCCGCCATCGCGCGGCGCAGCAGTTCACGGTGGCCCGGGTCGGCGGAGAGCAGGGTGCTGTCCACGTAGTTGCGGGCGAAGAGATCCGTGCCGTCGCGCTCCAGGGCGGCCAGTGTGTCGGCGGGGCGGCGGGCCGCCTCGGGACCCTCGGCCGGGGGGAATCCGACCAGGGTCAGCGACCGCACCCGGCCCGGGTGCCGCTGGGCGAGGGTGAGTGCGACGAGCGCGCCGAGCCCGGAACCGACGACGTCCACCGGTCGGGCGCCGTCCGCGTACGTCTCCCCGCCCTCGGCCCCGGCGCCCTTGTCCGGGTCCCGGGTCTCACTCCCGGTCTCGTCCTCGTACGGAGGCGCCGCCCCGTCCGTCGCCCCGGCAGCCGCCCCGGCAGCCGACAAGGCCGCCGTCACCGCCCCGTCCACCGTGAACGGCTCGGCGGCGCGGGCCCCGTGGCCCGGCAGGTCCGGTGCCTCCGAGTGCCGCCCGGCCGCGCCGAGATGACGCAGCGCCGGTGCCCAGGTTCCGGCGTCGCCGCCCCAGGTGTGCAGCAGAAGGAGAGGGGTTGCCCTCGTGGTCATAGGCACCTCATACCAAGATGATGCATTTTCTAGATTTCGAAGTATAGCTCTTGCGTGTCAGGCATCTTAGCCACAGAATCCCCGGTATGACCACGATCAAATCGGTGCGCCAGAGCCACGGCGGAGCGCCCGGCGGCCCCCACGACAGCACGCGGAACGCGGCGGAGAAGGCGGTACCGGCCGGGCCGGACGCCGGAGCCGCGGTGCTGCTCGACGGGCTGACCATGCGGTTCGGCGAGCGCACGGTATGCAAGGACATCAACCTGACCATCGGCGCCGGCGAGGCGCTCTCCATCGTCGGACCGTCCGGCTGCGGCAAGACCACCCTGCTGCGCGCGGTGGCCGGCCTCGTCCCGCCGGCCGAGGGCGAGGTCCGTATCGACGGACACGCGGTGGACGGCACACCGGACGGCGTGGCCATGGTCTTCCAGCACTTCGGCCTCTTCCCCTGGAAGACGGTCGAGGCCAACGTCGCCTACGCGCTGCGCGTGCGGGGCACGGGAAAGAAGGAAGCCCTCGACCGGGCCCGGGAACTGATCGACCTGGTCGGGCTCTCCGGCTTCGAGAAGTCGTACCCGCACCAGCTGTCCGGCGGCATGCAGCAGCGCACCGGCCTGGCCAGGGCACTGGCCGTACGCCCCCGACTGCTCCTCATGGACGAGCCGTTCGGCGCGCTGGACGCCCAGACCCGCGAGGTGCTCCAGTTCGAACTGCTGAGCATCTGGCAGGACCACCCCGTGACGATGCTGTTCGTCACCCACTCGATAGACGAGGCCGTCCTCTTCGGCAACCGGATCGCCGTGCTGGGCGGCCGGCCCAGCGGGATCGCCGAGCTGATCGACGTGACACTGCCACCGCACCGGGACCGGTCCGTACTGGCGGCGCCGGAATTCCTGGCGATCCGCGAGCGCGTCTGGTCCCTGATCATGAACGCCGAAACGGGCCGCTGACCTGTCCCCTCCGGGACCGGCCTCCCCGCCACCGGCACCCCCGCCCCACCGGAGCCACCCGGCGACACCCCACACCGCGACGCCGCCACCGCGACACCGCCCGACCGTGACACCCAACCCTCAGCCCCGCCGTGCGCCCGCGCGCGGACCAAGCAAGGAGCGACACCCATGAAGATTTCGCGGCGCAGGTCCGCCCTGGCCGGTGCGGCCACCGTTCTCGCCCTCGTCGGCGTACTCGCCGGCTGCGGCGACGGGGCCTCCGACACGGCGGCGGGTTCCGCCCCGGCCGACGCCAAGATGACCATCGGCCTGCCGGGCATCCCGCCCATCTTCCTCAACACCGTGATGTACGTGGGCGAGAAGCAGGGCTTCTTCAAGGACCGCGGTCTCGACGTGACCCTGCGCCCGCTGACCACCGGCGCCGACGTCGGCCGCGCGGTGCAGAGCGGGGAGATCCAGGGCGGCATCATCGGCACGCCGGGCGCGGTCGCCCTGCGGGCCACCGGCGGCTCGGTCGTCGCCGTGATGGGCTTCCCCAAGCCGACGTACCTGCTGGCCAGCACCGACCCGGCCATCGACAGCTGTGACGCGGTGAAGGGCAAGACGGTCGCGGTCGACGCGGTCGGGGCCCCGAAGGCCCTCGCCCTCGGCACCATGCTCAAGAGCTGCGGACTCGGCCCCAAGGACGTCAGCACGATCAACGTGGGCGGCCCGCCGACCGTCGACGCGCTGGTGGCCGGCCAGGTCAAGGTCGCCGTCCTGCACCCGGACGAACTCGCCACCGTCCAGGAGAAGATCAAGCCCGGCACGGAGGCCAAGGAGATCATGACGCTGGCCGGCGTCGACCCGCTGGAGCACTACACGGTGCTCGTCGCGCCCAAGAGCGCCCTGGAGGGCAAGGCCCGCGAGCAGTGGGTCGACATGGTCGCCGGCGTGCGCGAGTCCATCGCCTACATGAACGACCCGGCCCACCTCAAGGAGGTCGCCGCCGTCGCCGCCGGATTCACCAAGGAGCCGTCGAGCGTCACCGAGGCGGCGCTGCCCAAGTTCCTCTCGCTCGGCGTCTGGCCCAAGACCGAGGACGGTCTGGACCGCGCCGCCGTCGAGCACACCATCGAGGGCGCCGTCGCGGCGGGCAACGTCCCGAAGCAGAAGGCGCCGACGTACGACGACATGGTCGACCCGTCCGTGTTCGCCGACGCGACGGGCAAGTGAGGCACCTGATGGGTACGCCCCCGGCCACCCGCCCGGCCACCGCCGCACCACCGGGCACCTCCGTGTCCCCGGCCGGTGCGGCGGGTCCGGCCGGCCCGCGCCGCCCGCGCCGTCTCGCCCGCCGGCTGGTGCCGTTCGCCGTCTCGGCGGCCGGCCTGCTCGTCGGACTCGGCGTCTGGCAGTGGGCCGGCCAACGGGACCCGGTCCTCTTCGCCACCCCCGGCCGCTCGTTCTCGTCCCTGGCCACCATGACCGAGGACGGCACGCTCCCGAGCGCGCTGCTCTCGTCCGGGCGGCTGCTCGTCGTCGGACTCGCCCTGGCGATCGTCGCCGGGGTCGGCTTCGGCCTGCTGCTCTCCCGGGCCCGGCTGCTGCGCAGCAGCACCGACTGGCTGCTGTTCGCCCTCCAGTCCGTCCCGATCGTCGCCCTGGCCCCGCTGATCCTGTCGGCGTTCGGCTTCGGGCTGCCGGCCAAGACGCTGGTGGTCTTCCTGACGGCGGTCTTCCCCATCACCGTCAACACCGCGGAGGGAGCACACCGGGTGCCGGCCACCCTGCTCGAAGTCGCCCGCACGTACCGCAGCAGCGAGTGGCGGATCTGGAAGGACGTCCTGCTGCCGCACACCGTGCCGTACGCCATGACCGGCGTACGGCAGGGCATCGCGATGGCCTTCGTCGGCACGCTGGCCGCCGAGTTCTTCCTCAACGCCAGTGGTGTGGGCGGGCTGCTGCTCGCCGCGAGCACCCGGTTCGACTCGGCCACCGTGCTCGGACTGACCCTGCTGGTGTCGGTCCTGGCGGTCGCCCTGATGGGCTGCGGCCGGGCCGTCGAGGGCTACTTCGCACGGTGGCGGGAGGTGGAGTCATGACCCCGGAGACAGCGACCCCGAAGACAACGACCCCGGAAGCGGTGAACCCGCGAACGGCGGGCCCGGAGAAGGGCGCCGCGAAGCCGTCCCGGCCCCGGCGCGACCGCGCCGCCCGGCCCGTCGCCCGGCGCACCGACGTGCTCGGCAAACTGACCGTCGCCGTCCTCGTCCTGGCCGTCTGGGAAGCCTCCGTACGGCTCTGGCTGCCCGACTACCTGCCCACGCCCTCCGGCGTCGCCGGGACCGCCTGGCCGACCCTGACCTCGTCGGAGTTCGGCACGGCACTGGGCGAGACCCTGGGCGGCGTCCTCCTCGGCCTGCTCATCGGCTGCGTCACGGGTACCGGACTCGGCCTCGCCGTCGGACGGGTGCCGTGGCTGCGCCACCTCACCTCGCCGTACGTCAGCGGCCTCTACGCCATGCCGATGCTCGCGATCGTCCCGATGGCGACGATCTGGCTGGGCTACTCCAGCCAGACCCGGCTCGCCGTCATCGCGCTCTCCGCGTTCCTGCCCTGCGTCGTCAGCACCGGCGACGGCGCCCGGAACGTACCCACCCAACTCTCCGAACTCGCCCGGATGCTGCGGCTCTCACGGCCCCGGGTGGTGGTGGACGTACTGCTGCCCGCCACCCTCCCGTTCGTCGTCGCGGGCGTCCAGGTCGCCGTCGGCCGGGCGCTGGTCGGCGCGGTCGCGGTGGAGTTCCTGGCCAGCCTGCCGGGACTCGGCACCTTCATCCTCAGCCACGCCCGTTCGTTCGACCAGGACGCCGCGTTCGTCGCCGTCCTCGTGCTGGCCCTGCTCGGCATCGCCGCGCGCACCGGGACCGAGGCCGCGCTGCGCCGCCTCGCGCCCTGGCACCTGCACGTCAACCGCTGACCGGCCGAGGGGCCCGGGGCCCCGCGAGCCGGAGAACACCATGAGCACCAAGGAGCGAGAGATGCCCGACCACGGCGACGCACGGCCGTTCCGGACCGAGATCGTCCACGGCATGCGCGTCGAATGGGACGTGCCCATCGAGATGGACGACGGGATCGTCCTGCGCGCGGACGTGTTCCGCCCGGTGGCCGACGGACCGGTGCCGGTGATCATGACGTACGGCCCGTACGCCAAGGGACTGCCCTTCGAACGCGGCTACCCCAGCGCCTGGGAGGCCATGGCGCGGGAGCACCCGGACACTGTGGCGGGCACCTCGAACACGTACCAGAACTGGGAGGTCGTCGACCCGGAGAAGTGGGTGCCGGACGGCTACGCGTGCGTACGCGTCGACTCGCGCGGCACCGGCCGCTCGCCCGGCCACGTCGACCCGTTCTCGCCGCGCGAGACCCGGGACTTCCACGACTGCGTCGAATGGGCGGGCACCCGCGACTGGAGCAACGGACGCGTCGGCCTCAACGGCATCTCCTACTACGCGATGAACCAGTGGCAGGTCGCCTCCCTGCGGCCCCCGCACCTGGCCGCGATCTGCCCCTGGGAGGGCGCGGCGGACTTCTACCGCGACGGCTCCTACCAGGGCGGCATCCGCTCCACGTTCTGGGACCACTGGTACGACATGCAGGTCAAGACCGTCCAGTACGGCGTGGGCGAGACCGGCGGACGCAACCCCAGCACGGGACAGCTCATCTGCGGCGACGACCTCCTCGACGCGGCCGAACTGGCCGCGAACCGCACCGACCTGGGCGCCGACATCGCCGCCCACCCCTTCTACGACAGCTACCACCGGGAGCGGTCGGCCGACTGGGACGCCATCGACGTACCCGTGCTGAGCTGCGGGAACTGGGGCGGCCAGGGACTGCATCTGCGGGGCAACGTGGAGGGCTTCGTCCGGGCCGGGACCGGCGCCAAGTGGCTGGAGATGCACGGCCACGCGCACTGGCCGCTGTTCTACACGGACTACGGCGTCGACCTCCAGAAGAGGTTCTTCGACCGCTATCTGAAGGACGAGGCCAACGGCTGGGAGGACCGCCCGGCGGTCCAGCTCCAGATCCGGCACGTCGACGCGACCTTCACCGAGCGCGGCGAGGACGCCTGGCCGCTGCCGTCCACCCGGTGGACCACCCTCCACTTGGACGCCGACGGCCCGTCCCTCGCGGCCGGGGCACCGGCCGGCCCGGCGTCGGCCGGGTTCGACGCGCTCGGCGACGGGGTGGAGTTCAGCACCCCGCCGCTCACCGAGGACACCGAGATCACCGGCCCGCTGGCGGCCCGGCTGTACATCTCCAGCGACACCACGGACGCCGACCTGTTCCTCGTCGTACGCGTCTACGCGCCCGACGGCGAGGAGGTCGTCTTCCAGGGCGCGCTCGACCCGCACACCCCCGTCGCCCAGGGCTGGCTCCGCGCGTCGCGCCGCCGCCTGGACCCGGAACTGTCCACCCCGTACCGCCCGTACCACACGCACGACCGGGCCGAACCGCTGGAGCCGGGGCAGGTCTACGCGCTGGACATCGAGATCCTGCCGACCTGTCTGGTCGTCCCGGCGGGCCACCGGATCGCGCTCCAGGTACGCGGCCGGGACTACGTCTACCCGGGCGAGAGCGCCCGCCTGTCCAACCTGAAGAACGACCTGACGGGCTGCGGGCCGTTCCTGCACAACGACGACCACGACCGGGTACCGGGCACGTACGACGGCCGCACCACCGTCCACACGGGCGGCGACCACGCCTCGTACCTTCTGCTGCCGGTGATTCCGGAGCGGTAGCCGCCGGGGGCCGACGGGACGGGCCGTTCGACGCGTGCCGGGCGTACGCCGAACTCCCGCGTCCGGGAGGCGGGCCGAGCGCTGTGAAGCGCCATGATCCCGCCTGCGGGCTGCGGCCTGTGGCTTGTCCGTTTGCCTGTCCGCCTGTCCACCTGTCCGCCTGTCCGCCTGTCCGCCCGTTTGCCGGTCTGCCGTCCGGATGCCCGTATGTCTGCCTGTCCGACGGTGACGGTGTCCGCCGGAAGGTGGAAGGTGGGCCGCCGAGCCGGAGGAGACCCCCGCCGAAGGCCGGGGGTCTCCTCCGGTCCTCAGCCGTGTCCCGGCACGGTGTCTCCCGGTCCTCAGCCGTGTCCCGGCACGGTGTCTCCCGGTCCTCAGCCGTGTCCCGGCACGGTGTCTCCCGGTCCTCAGCCGTGTCCCGGCACGGTGTCTCCCGGCACGAAGGTGACGTCGCCGCCTCGTACCCGCCGAGCCTCTCCGTGCGGCCGGCGCCCGTCAGGGCGCCCCGTCCGCCAGCGCCTCCGTCACGCCCGGTTCGGCCGGGCCGAGGAAGTGGGGGTCCGGGCGGGTCAGCGCGTCCAGGGCGGCCTTCCCGGCGGCGGCGAGTTCGCGGACCCCGCCGTAGTACCAGGTCACATCCCGCCGTTCGGCGACCCCGACCCCGTACGAGTCCACGCCCGCCGCCCGGCAGAGCGCCACCGCGCGGCGTACGTGGAAGTCCTGCGTCACCAGCACCGCCCGCTCCACCCCGAAGATCTTCCGGGCCCGCACACACGAGTCCCAGGTGTCGAAGCCCGCGAAATCGCTGACGATCCGCCCGTCCGGCACCCCACGGGCCGTCAGATACGCCCGCATGGCGTCCGGTTCGTCGTACTCCTCGCGGCTGTTGTCCCCGGTGACGAGCACGACCCGCACCTTCCCGCTCTCGTACAGAGCAGCCGCCGCGTCCAGCCGGTGCGCCAGATACGGCGTCGGCGCGCCGTCCCGCAGCCCCGCCCCGAACACCACGGCGACCTCCCGCGCGGGCACGTCGGCGGCCGTACGCACCCGGGCGTCGGCCGTCATACGCATCCAGGTCGCGGGGACCAACGCCAGCACGCACCCGAGCACGACGACCCGCACCCCGCGCCGCCGCCCCTGCCGCGTCCTCGGCATACGCGGCCGTGGCAGCCGCGGCAACGTCTTCGGCAGCCGCGGCATCCTCGGCATGTTCATGAACTCCCGTCGTCCCTCCGGAATGGGTGTCCCCGCACCCCGCACCCCGTACGACGCCCGGCGGCGCGGAAGAGTTCACCGCTCACCGCCCCCTGCGTGCGCGCCCCGGGTGCCGGGCCCGGTTACGGTCGACCCATGGAAGGCATCACCGCACCTCAGCCCGCAAGCGCCTACGACGAGGCGGACACCGCGCGATTCTCGGCCGAGCCCGACAAGCGCCCCGGCCGCACCGCCTTCCAGCGCGACCGCGCCCGTGTCCTGCACTCCTCGGCCCTGCGCCGGCTCGCGGGCAAGACCCAGGTGGTGACCCCCGGCTCGCAGAGTCAGGAGTGGGACGCCAGCCCGCGTACCCGGCTGACCCACTCGCTGGAGTGCGCCCAGGTGGGCCGCGAACTCGGTGCCGCGCTCGGCTGCGACCCGGACCTGGTGGAGACGGCGTGCCTCGCGCACGACATGGGCCACCCGCCGTTCGGCCACAACGGCGAACAGGTCCTGAACGACTTCGCCAAGGACTGCGGCGGCTTCGAGGGCAACGCCCAGTCGCTGCGGCTGCTCACCCGCATCGAGCCGAAGCGTTTCGTCCGCGCCGAATCCGTCACTCAGGACACGGCGCCGGAGAGCGACGGCGGCCGGCTCGTCAGCGTCGGCCTCAACCTCACCCGCGCCGCCCTCGACGCCGCCACCAAGTACCCCTGGCCCCAGGGCGCCCACCCCACCGACCCCGGCTCGGTGAAGTTCGGCGTGTACGAGGACGACCTGCCGGTCTTCCGATGGGCCAGGCGCGGCGCCCCGCCGAACCGCACCTGCTTCGAGGCGCAGGTCATGGACTGGGCCGACGACGTCGCGTACTCGGTGCACGACGTCGAGGACGGCCTGCACGCCGGCCACATCGACCCGGCGGCCCTGCTCTCGCCCGTCGAACGCGACGAGATCTGGGCCGTCGCGATCGGCCGCTACGTCCCGCACGACACCGACCCGGGGCAACTGGCCGCCGCGCTCGACCGGCTCGTCGCCCAGGAGTGGTGGCCGCACGGCTACGACGGGACGGCGTACGCCCAGGCCGGGCTCAAGAACGCCACCAGTCAGCTCATCGGCCGGTTCTGTCTCGCCGCCGAGGGCGCGACCCGGTCGGAGTACGGCACCGGCCGGCTCACCCGGTACGGTGCCTCGCTCGTCGTCCCGCGCGAGGCCCGCGACGAGTGCGCCGTACTGAAGGCCGTCGCCCACCGCTACGTGATGCAGCGCGCCGACCAGGAGTCGCTGCGCGCGGATCAGCGCATCGTCCTGGCGGAACTCGCGTGGACCCTGACCGCCCGTGCGCCGGAGGGCCTGGACCCCCAGTTCCGGGCGCTGTTCGAGACGGCGGCCGACGACCGCGCGCGCAAACGTGTGATCGTCGACCAGATCGCCTCGCTCACGGACGCGGCGGCCCGCTCCCTGCACACGACACTGACGGGACGCGGCTGACCACCCCCGGGCCGCACCCGCGGCCCCGCCGTCCCGCACCCCCGCCGTCCGCGCGCCCGTCATCCCGCGCCCGGCATTCCGCACGCGTCATCCCGCACCCGTCATATTCGGCCAACACCCCGAACCGGCCGAGCCGCCCCCTCCCGGGGTGACGCGTGTAGCAAGGTAGCCACATCAAGCCGGAACCATGCCCGTGGAGCCTCCCCCCTTTCGCCATCACGCTCCGTGCGGGACGCTCACAGATGGCGGCAGCGTAACGAGGAGGCATCAAGTGGTCGACGCACATCGGACATTCGTCATCGTCGGCGGCGGGCTGGCCGGGGCGAAGGCCGCGGAAACCCTCCGCTCCGACGGATTCACCGGCCGAGTGATCGTCATCGGGGACGAGGGAGACCACCCCTACGAACGCCCCCCGCTGTCCAAGGGCTATCTGACCGGCAAGGAGGAACGCGACAGCGTCCACGTCCACGACGCCGCCTGGTACGCCCAGAACCGGGTCGAGCTCCACCTCGGCCAGACCGTCACCGGCATCGACCGCGACACCCGCTGCGTCCACCTCGGCGACGGCACCTCCGTGCGCTACGACAAACTGCTCCTGGCCACCGGCTCCGAACCCCGCCGCCTCGACATCCCCGGCACCGACCTCGCGGGCGTCCACCATCTGCGCCGCCTCGCCCACGCCGACCGGCTGCGGCAGGTCCTCACCACCCTCGGCCGCGACAACGGCCATCTGGTCGTCGCCGGCGGCGGCTGGATCGGTCTGGAGGTGGCCGCCGCGGCCCGTGGTTACGGCGCCGAGGTCACCGTCGTCGAGCCGTACCCCACCCCGCTGCACCAGGTCGTCGGCCCCGAACTGGGCGAGTTCTTCACCGAACTGCACACCGGTCACGGCGTCCGGTTCCACTTCGGCGCCCGGCTCACCGAGATCGTCGGCCAGGACGGGATGGTGCTGGCCGTGCGGACCGACGACGGCGAGGAGCACCCGGCGCACGACGTGCTCGCCGCGATCGGCGCCGCGCCCCGCACCGGCCTCGCCGAGGCCGCCGGACTCGACATGATCGGCCGCGAGGAGGGCGGCGGCATCGCCGTCGACCTCGCCCTGCGCACCTCCGACCCGGACATCTACGCCGCCGGGGACGTGGCCTCCGTGCCGTACACGCTCCCCGGCACCGACCTGCCGACGGACCGGCTGCGCGTCGAGCACTGGGCCAACGCGCTCAACGGCGGTCCCGCCGCCGCCCGTTCGATGCTCGGCCAGGACGTGACGTACGACCGGGTGCCGTACTTCTTCTCCGACCAGTACGACCTGGGCCTGGAGTACTCGGGCTGGGCCCCGCCCGGCAGCTACGACCAGGTGGTCGTGCGCGGCGACGCGGGAAAGCGCGAGTTCATCGCCTTCTGGCTCAAGGACCGCCGGGTGCTCGCCGGGATGAACGTCAACGTGTGGGACGTCACCGGCGACATCCAGCGGCTCATCCGCTCCGGCGCCCGGCTCGACCTCGACGCGCTCACCGACCCGGCGGCCCCGCTGGACACCCTCGGCACCTCCGGCGGCTGAGCGGCCGGGGCCGGCCGGGGCCGGTCGGGGGCAGCCGGGGGCGGTCGGCCCGGACGGGCATACGGAACCGGTCCCGGTGACCGGCCCACGGGATCGGTCGCCGGGACCGGTCACCGGGACGGGCGTACGCGACTGTCGGCGCACCCCCGTAGAATCCTGGCGTGGCGGGCAGGATCAACGACGACGACGTGAAGGTGGTTCGGGACGCGGTCCCGATCGACTCCGTCGTGTCCGAGTATCTGCAACTGCGCCCGGCCGGCGGCGGCAATCTGAAGGGCCTGTGCCCCTTCCACGACGAGAAGTCCCCGTCCTTCCAGGTCAGTCCGAGCAAGGGTCTCTTCCACTGCTTCGGCTGCCAGGAGGGCGGGGACACCATCGCCTTCGTGATGAAGATCGACCATCTCTCCTTCTCCGAGACGGTCGAGCGCCTCGCCGCCAGGGCGGGCATCACCCTGCGCTACGAGGACGGCGGGTACAACCCCTCCCACCAGCGCGGCGAGCGCATCCGCCTGGTGGAGGCGCACCAGGCGGCGGCCGAGTTCTACGTGGAACGGCTGGGCGGCGAGGAGGCCGGGATCGGCCGCCAGTTCCTCGCCGAACGGGGCTTCGACCAGGCGGCGGCCGAGCACTTCGGCGTGGGCTACAGCCCGGCCGGCTGGGACCATCTGACCCGCTACCTGCGCGGAAAGGGCTTCAGCGACAAGGAGTTGCTGCTCGCCGGGCTCGCCCAGGACGGCCGCCGGGGCCCGATCGACCGTTTCCGCGGCCGGCTGATGTGGCCCATCCGCGACATCTCGGGCGATGTCGTCGGCTTCGGCGCACGCAAACTGCGCGACGACGACAACGGGCCGAAGTATCTGAACACCCCGGACACCGCGATCTACAAGAAGTCGCAGGTGCTGTACGGGGTGGACCTGGCCAAGAAGGACATCGCCAAGGCCAGCCGCGCGGTGGTGGTCGAGGGGTACACGGACGTGATGGCCTGCCATCTGGCGGGCATCACCACCGCCATCGCCACCTGCGGCACGGCGTTCGGCACCGACCACATCAAGATCCTGCGCCGTCTGCTGATGGACAACGGCAGCGCGCGGGTGATCTTCACCTTCGACGGTGACGCGGCGGGCCAGAAGGCAGCGCTGCGCGCCTTCGAGGACGACCAGAAGTTCGCCGCTGAGACCTACATCGCCATCGCCCCCGACGGCATGGACCCGTGCGAACTGCGGCTCAACAAGGGCGACGCGGCCGTCCAGGACCTGGTGGAGCCGCGTACCCCGCTCTTCGAGTTCGCGATCCGCCAGATCGTCTCCCGGTACGACCTGGAGACCCCGGCGGGCCGCGCCTCCGCGCTGGACGAGGCCGGCCCCATCGTGGCCCGGATCAAGAACGGCGCCTCGCAGCACGAGGTCGCCGTCCAGCTCGCCGGCATCCTCGGCATCCTGGACACCCAGTTCGTGGTCAAACGCGTGGCGCAGATGGCCCGTTGGGCGCGCGACCGGGGCGGACGCGGACCGGCCGGACCGGCGTCCGAGCGCGGCGGCAGGCCGGGCGGACCGGCGTCCGCGTACGACTCCGCAGGCACCTCCGCCTCCTCCTCCGGCCCCGCGCTCAACCTCCGCAGCCCCGCCCACCGCACCGAGCGCGAGCTCCTGAAGCTCGCCCTCCAGCGCCCGGAGCTGGTCTCCCCGGCCTTCGACGCGTACGGCGTGGACGAGTTCACCGCCCCGCCCTACGCGGCCGTCCGCCGCGCCGTCGAGGACGCGGGCGGCGCCGAGCGGGGCACGGCCTCCGCGCCGGAGTATCTGGCCGGGGTCCGGGAGGCCGCGCCGAACGACGCCGTGCGCGCGCTGGTCACGGAGCTGGCGGTGGAGGTCTTCCACGGCAAGACGATCGACGAGGCGTACGCGGGGGAGCAGCTGGTACGGGTCCGGCTGCGGGCCGTCGACATCCGGATCCACGAGGTGACGGGCACGCTGGCCCGGCTGGGATCGGGCCAGGACCCGGAGCGGCAGCAGGCGGTGCAGAACGAGCTGTGGGTGCTCCAGCAGTACCGCCAGTCCCTGCGCAACAGCGGCGCCGCGGCCCTCTGACGGTGGTCCGCCGGACCGCCGGGCACGGCTCGACCACCTCCGCCGTCCCTTCCGGCCCACCCGCCCCGACTCCCGCCGTTTCAAACATTCTCCGGTAACCGCCCGGTTACGCACGGGACTCAGAAAGTCCACGCACACCCCTCGTGGCGGCCGTGTGTGGTACGCCACACTGGCTGCGGTGCCTGTGTTCTCGGAGCGTGGCCGGCCCACCCACCGTGGGCCTCTCACCCCCCGCGGATCCGCTCATCGTGTACGGGACCGACGGCGGCCCGGCCGCCCACGTCCCGCTGCCGCACACCCCCGATCCGGCAGCGATCACCCTGGAGGCCGCGCCCGTGCAGAGCCAGACCCCGACCCTGACCGAGTCCCTCACGACGTCGCCGGCCGACACCGGCCTGGCGCCGGGGATTCCCTCGCAGAGCCGCGCCGCGCACCACCCCGAGACGGTCCCGGCCGCCGGGCCCGTGCCGGGCGCGTTCCCGGAGATCGTCGTCGAGGACCCGGTGCGTCTCCACGAGATCCCGGACCGCTCCGGTCCGCGCGGCAGGGCCGACAGCGCCGGGCCCTCCTCCGACCTCTTCCGGCAGTATCTGCGCGAGATCGGACGCATCCAACTGCTCACCGCCGTCGAGGAGGTGGAGCTCGCACGCCGCGTCGAGGCGGGCCTGTTCGCCGAGGAGAAGCTGGGCACCACCCCCGACCTGGACTCCCGGCTCGCCCTCGATCTCGACCGGCTCGTGGTGCTCGGCCGGATGGCCAAACGCCGGCTGATCGAGGCGAACCTGCGGCTCGTGGTCTCCGTCGCCAAGCGCTACGTCGGCCGCGGACTGACGATGCTCGACCTCGTCCAGGAGGGCAATCTCGGTCTGATCCGGGCCGTGGAGAAGTTCGACTACGCGCGCGGCTACAAGTTCTCCACGTACGCCACGTGGTGGATCCGCCAGGCGATGTCCCGCGCCCTCGCCGACCAGGCCCGGACGATCCGGGTCCCCGTCCATGTGGTCGAGCTGATCAACCGGGTCGTCCGCGTCCAGCGCCGCATGCTCCAGGAACGCGGCTACGAACCGACCCACGAAGAGGTCGCCGCCCAGCTGGACCTGACCGCCGAACGCGTCGGCGAAGTGCTGCGGCTCGCCCAGGAACCCGTCTCCCTGCACGCCCCGGTGGGGGAGGAGGACGACGTCGCGTTCGGCGACCTGATCGAGGACGGCGACGCGGC
Organism: Streptomyces sp. NBC_01498; assembly: GCF_036327775.1. Lineage (NCBI taxonomy): Bacteria > Bacillati > Actinomycetota > Actinomycetes > Kitasatosporales > Streptomycetaceae > Streptomyces > Streptomyces sp. NBC_01498. The sequence goes on from NZ_CP109598.1 coordinate 5,162,669, forward strand.
CTCCCCCGTGGAGTCGGCGGCCTTCCTGCTGCTCCGCGAACATCTGGAGGTGGTCCTCTCCACCCTGGGCGAGCGCGAACGCAAGGTCGTCCAGCTCCGCTACGGCCTGGCGGACGGCCGCCCGCGCACGCTGGAGGAGATCGGCGGGATCTTCGGCGTGACCCGCGAACGCATCCGGCAGATCGAGTCCAAGACCCTCGGCAAACTGCGCGACCACGCCTTCGCGGACCAACTCCGCGGCTACCTCGACTGACCGCCCCCGCCCGCCTCACCCGTCCCGCGCCACCGGCCCCGGCCACCGGCCGGGACGGGCTTCACGGGCGGGACCCGGACCTGGGTGGTACCCGGACCTGGGTGGTACCCAGGCCCTGGCGGGGCGGGGCGGGGCGGGGCGGTACCCGCATCTGGGCGCGGCGAGACCCGGACGGGGCGGAACCCCGATCCGGGCAGGATCCGGACCGGACGGACCCGTGCCCGGTTGGGACGAGATCCCGAACCGGGCGGATCCGGGCCCGGACGGTCCCGGGCCCGTACCCGGCCAGGACGGACCCGGACGTGGGCGGTACCCGCGTCTGGGCGCGGCGAGACCCGGCCGGGACGGAACCCCGAACCGGGCAGGATCCGGGCCCCGGCGGGCCCGGGCAGGAACCGAGCGGACCCGGGGGCCCGAACCCGGCCGGGACGGACCCGGACCTGGGCGGCGCAAGATCCGGATGGGACGAGACCCCGATCCGGGCAGGATCCGGACCGGACGGAACCGGGCTCGGACGGTCCCGGGCCCGTACCTGGCCAGGACAGACCCGGACGTGGGCGGTACCCGCATCTGGGCACGGCGAGACCCGGCCGGGGCGGACCCGGACCTGGGCGGCGCAAGATCCGGATGGGACGAGACCCCGATCCGGGCAGGATCCGGACCGGACGGTCCCGAGTACCGTCCGGGCCCGTACCCGGCCGGGACGGACCTGGGCCCGGACGGTAGCCGGGCCCGCACCCCGCCAGGACCTAGTCCACCTCCGCGACCGCCTGGGCGAACTGGGCCGCGTACAGCCGCGCGTAGGCGCCCTCCGCCGCCAGCAGCCCCTCGTGCGTGCCCTGTTCGACGATCGCGCCGCTCTCCATCACCAGGATCACGTCCGCGTCCCTGATCGTGGACAGCCGGTGCGCGATCACGAAACTCGTCCGCCCGTGCGCCAGTTGGGCCATCGCCTTCTGGATCAGCACCTCGGTCCGGGTGTCCACCGAGCTCGTCGCCTCGTCCAGCACCAGGATCAGCGGATCCGACAGGAACGCCCGCGCGATCGTGATGAGCTGCTTCTCGCCCGCGCTGACCCCCGTCCCCTCGTCGTCGATCACCGTCTCGTACCCGTCGGGCAGCGTGCGTATGAACCGGTCCGCGTGGGCCGCCCGCGCCGCCTCCTCGATCTCCTCGCGGCCGACCTCGCGCGCGGCGCCGTACGCGATGTTCTCCGCGATCGTGCCGCCGAACAGCCAGGTGTCCTGGAGGACCATGCCGATGCGCGAGCGGAGATCCTCCCGCGCGATGGTGGCGATGTCGATGTCGTCCAGACGTATTCGCCCGGCCGTCACCTCGTAGAACCGCATCAGCAGGTTGACCAGCGTCGTCTTGCCCGCGCCCGTCGGGCCGACGATCGCCACTGTCTGCCCCGGCTCCACCGACAGCGACAGATCGTCGATGAGCGGCTTCTCCGGCTCGTAGCGGAACGCCACACCCTCCAGCGACACCCGCCCCCGCAGCTCGTGGGGCCGCTCGGCCCGGGGAGCGTCCTTCTCCTGCTCGTCCGCGTCCAGCAGTTCGAAGATCCGCTCGGCGGACGCCACCCCGGACTGGACGAGGTTGGCCATCGACGCCACCTGCGTCAGCGGCATCGAGAACTGCCGCGAGTACTGGATGAACGCCTGCACATCACCGATGGACAGCGTGCCCGACGCGACGCGCAGCCCGCCGACCACCGCCACCAGCACATAGTTGAGATTGGATATGAAGAACATCAGCGGCTGCATGACCCCGCTGTTGAACTGGGCCTTGAAGCCCGCCTCGTACAGCGCCTCGTTCTGCTCCTGGAACGCCCGCGCCGACTCGTCCTGCCGCCCGAAGACCTTCACCAGGGCGTGCCCCGTGTACATCTCCTCGACATGGCCGTTGAGGGTGCCCGTGGACTTCCACTGCTGCACGAAGTGCGGCTGTGAGAGCTTGCCGATCTTCGTCGCCACCAGCACCGACAGCGGCACGGTCACCAGTGCGACCAGCGCCAGCAGCGGCGAGATCCACAGCATCATGCCCAGCACGCCGACGATCGTCAGCAGGGAGTTGATGAGCTGCCCCATCGTCTGCTGGAGCGTCTGGGAGATGTTGTCGACATCGTTCGTCGCCCGGCTCAGCACCTCGCCGCGCTGCTGGCGGTCGAAGTACGACAGCGGCAGCCGCGACAGCTTTGCCTGTACGTCCTCGCGCATCCGGTAGACGGTGTGATTGATGACCCGGATCGACAGCCGGGTCGACACCAGCATCAGCAGCCCCGCCGCGACATACACCGCCAGCGCCACCAGCAGGACCCGGCCCACCGCGTCGAAGTCGATGCCCTGCCCCGGTGTGAAGTCCACCCCGGAGAGCAGGTCGGCGAGCCCGTTGTCGCCGTCCTCCCGCAGCCGGGAGACCGTCTCCGCCTTGCTGGCACCTTCCGGCGTCTGCCGGCCGACGATGCCCGCGAAGATCAGGTCGGTCGCCGAGCCGAGGATCTTCGGACCGACCACCGAGGCCGCGACGCTCAGCACACCGGCGAAGAGCATCCACCACAGGGTGGTCTTCTCCCGGGTCAGCTGACGCAGCAGCCGTTTGCTCGACCCCTTGAAATCCATCGACCGCTGCGTGGGAGCTCCCGCGCCCGCGGCCATCGCGCGTCCACCAGGACCGCTCATCAGGCCGCCTCCGCCTCGGTCAGCTGGGAGAGCACGATCTCCCGATAGGTCTCATTTCCGGCCATCAGTTCGTGATGGCGTCCTTCACCGACCACCCGGCCCTCGTCCATGACGATGATCCGGTCGGCGTCGCGGATGGTCGACACCCGCTGGGCGACGATCACCACCGTCGCCTCGGCGGTCTCCCGCGCCAGGGCGGCACGCAGCGCCGCGTCCGTCGCGTAGTCCAGGGCGGAGAACGAGTCGTCGAACAGATAGATCTCCGGCCGCTGCACCAGCGTGCGCGCGATGGCGAGGCGCTGGCGCTGCCCGCCGGAGACGTTCGTGCCGCCCTGCGCGATCGGCGCGTCCAACCCGCCCTCCAGCGCGGTGACGAACTCCTTGGCCTGCGCGATCTCCAGCGCGTGCCACAGCTCCTCGTCGGTCGCGTCCGGCTTGCCGTACCGCAGATTCGTCGCCACCGTCCCGGAGAACAGATAGGGCTTCTGCGGCACCAGACCGACCGTCCCGGCCAGCAGGGCCGGGTCCAGACCCCGTACGTCCTCGCCGTCCACCAGGACCTCGCCGGCGGTCGCGTCGACCAGCCGGGGCACCAGGCTCAGCAGGGTCGACTTACCGCTGCCCGTCGAGCCGATGACGGCGGTCGTCTCGCCCGGCCGCGCGGTCAGGGACACCTCACGGAGCACCGGCTCCTCGGCCCCCGGATAGCGGAACTCCGCGCCCCGCACCTCCAGATGACCGTGCCGGCGCAGCGTACGCACCGGGTCCTTCGGCGGTACGACACTGGACCGGGTGTCCAGCACTTCCTCGATGCGCTCCGCGCACACCTCGGCACGCGGCACCATCATGAACATGAAGGTGGCCATCATCACGGCCATCACGATCTGCATCAGATAGGCGAGGAACGCGGTCAGCGCCCCGATCTGCATCCCGCCGCTGTCGATGCGCTGGGCACCGAACCAGACGACGGCCACCGACGACACGTTGACGATCGTCATCACGATCGGGAACATCAGCGCCATCAGCCGCCCGGTCGCCAACTGCATCTCGGTCAGCCCGGTGTTGGCCTCCTTGAACCGGCCCTTCTCGTACTCGTCGCGCACGAAGGCCCGGATCACGCGGTTGCCGGTGATCTGCTCGCGCAGCACCCGGTTCACCGTGTCGAGCCGCTCCTGCATGGTGCGGAACAGCGGGCGCATCCGTTTCACGATCAGACTGACGGCGATCCCGAGAACCGGTACGACGGCCAGCAGCACCGCCGACAGCGGCACGTCCTGCCCCAGCGCCATGACGATGCCGCCGACGCACATGATCGGGGCCGACACCATGAGCGTGAACGACATCAGCACCAGCATCTGCACCTGCTGGACGTCGTTGGTCGTCCGCGTGATCAGCGAGGGCGCCCCGAACTGGCCGACCTCGCGCGCGGAGAAGCTCTGCACCCGGTCGAAGATCGCGGCCCGGACGTCACGCCCGAGGGCCGAGGCGGTACGCGCGCCGTAGTAGACGGCGCCTATCTGGCCGAGGACCTGCGCGACGCTGACGGCGATCATCAGACCGCCGAACCGGATGATGTAGCCCGTGTCCCCCGTGACGACACCGTTGTCGATGATGTCGGCGTTGAGGGTGGGCAGATAGAGGCTGGCGCAGGTCTGAAGCAGCTGGAGCGCCACCAGCAGGACGATGGCCCCCCGGTAGGGGGCCAGATGGGTTCTCAGTAGTCGTAGCAGCACGTGCTGTCTCTCGGGCTCGGCAAGATCGGAGGGGGTCGCCCCCATCCTGCGACACTCCGCCCGCCGGAACCCAAGGGTTTTCCACAAAGGACCGGTCAAGAACGACAATCAGCCCGGGACCTGCCTACATCTCCGGCCGGCACCCCCGCCCGGACCTCCCGCCGGTCGCCTCCGCGCCGACACGCTGACCGTCCCTCGCCGGCTTCCCCGCGTCTACATCCCCGGCAGCGACGCGAACGCGCCCGGGTGGATCTGCTCCCGGGCGGCCGTGTACTGCTGCCGCACCGCGCCGCCCACCGCCGCCTCCTCGCCCGCCTCGAAGGACTGCCCCGCCGCCCCGCCCCAGTCGGGCGGGCTGTGCGGCGACAGCGTGTTCCGCGACACCCCCAGCGCCCACGCGGCCTGCCGCGCCGCCCCCAGCGCCGCGTACTCCGCCGGCTCGGGCACCACCACCTGCGCCCCGAAGATCCCCGGCGCACACGTCCGTACCGCCGGCAGCCCGGCCGCCGCGCCCAGCAGGAACACCCGCCGCACCTCGACGCCGCGCCCCCGCACCACGTCCATCGCGTCGGCCAGCGAACAGAGCATCCCCTCGAACGCCGCCCTCGCCAGGTGCTCCGGCTTCATCGACTCCCGCCGCAGACCGGTCAACGTGCCCGCCGTGTGCGGCAGTTGCGGCGTCTTCTCACCCTCCAGATAGGGCAGGAAGACCAGACCCGACGAGCCCGGCGTGGACTTGAGCGCCAGCTCCGACAGCTCCTCCAGGTCCTCGGTCCCCAGCAGCTCGGCCGTCCCGCGCAGCGCCCGCACGGCGTTGAGCGTGTGCACGACCGGCAGATGCATCCCCGTGGCGTCGGCGAACGACGTGATCATCCCGGAGGGGTCCGCCAGCGCCTCGTGGTGCACGGTCATCACCGACCCCGAGGCCCCCAGCGACACGACCGCGTCCCCGATCCCGACCCCGAGCCCGAACGCGGCGGCCATGGTCTCGCCCGTACCCGCCGAGATCAGCAGCCCCTCGGGCGTCGTCCCCGCCGCCTCGGCCGGACCCAGCACCTCCGGCAGCGCCGCCTGGTGACCCAGCGCGAGCTCCATCAGATCCGGCCGGTACGCACCCGTACGGGCGGACCAGAAACCGGAACCGGACGCCGCGCCCCGGTCCGTCGTCCGCCGGGCCGGCCGGCCGAGCAACTGCCACACCAGCCAGTCGTGCGGCTGGAGGATCATCGCCGTACGCCGCGCCGCGTCCGGCTCGTGCCGGGCCAGCCAGCGCAGTTTCGCCACGGGCTGTGCGGACTGCGGCACCGACCCCACGGCCTCGGCCCAGGCCCGTCGCCCGCCGAGCGCGTCGACCAGATCGGCGGCGGCGACCTGCGCGCGCTTGTCGTTGCCGAGGAGCGCCGGACGTACGAGATTGCCCGACTGGTCCAGCGGTACGAGCCCGTGCTGCTGCGCGGCCACACCGATGGCCTCCACACCCTCCAGCAGCCCGCCGCCCGCGGCCTCGCCGAGCGACAGCAGCCATACCTGCGGATCGACCTCGGTGGCCTTGGGATCGACGGGATGCGCCGCGTACCCCTGCCGCAGCACTGCACCACTGTCCGCGTCACACACGACGATGCGGGTGGCTCCCGACGAACTGTCCAATCCGGCGACTATTCCCATGCCACCCGATTCTGCCGCACGCACGGGACGGCGGCGTCTGCCGGGACCGCTCCGGCCACCGGCGGACGCCGCCCTCGGTCACGTCTCAGGTGTTGGTGGTGCCCCAGTCGTCCTCACCGCTGCCGTTCCGCGAGCGCAGCGACCGGACCCGGTCGGCGACGGAGCCGGGAACCTTGTCCCCGACCAGGTCGCTCATCGAGTGGTACGCCTTGCCCGCGTACTCACGCCCGGACAGCGCGGCCGTCTCGGCGGCGTTGCGGACGGCGGGGTTCTGCGAGATCCGGTTCGCGGACTTCTTGAGCTGCTCGTAGCGCTCGCGCCCGGCCCTGGTTCCCAGTACGTAACCGACAGCCAGTCCCGCGATGAACGTGAGGCGCCGCATGGTCTGCCACCCTTCTTTGGTTCGTTGGCATCGGACCTTGAGCCGTGAGGTCCGCCTACCCGCCAGGCCCGGGCTCACCCAGTGTGATCCGGCGGGATACCGATTGGCGGAGCACCCCCCTGCTTGCGCTAATGTATGTGTCGCAGCGAACGTCCGCCGCCCGGCAGAGCCGGGTGGGTGCGTTCGGGGCACCCGCAGCAATCCCCTGTAGCTCAATTGGCAGAGCAGCCGGCTGTTAACCGGCAGGTTACTGGTTCGAGTCCAGTCGGGGGAGCGCGATCTCCTGTAGCTCAATTGGCAGAGCATTCGGCTGTTAACCGGAGGGTTGCTGGTTCGAGTCCAGCCGGGAGAGCAGCGACAAGAAGAGGACCCCTCGGGGTCCTCTTCTTTGTGCCTGACGCACGTCTTCCGGGTGATCCTCACGCATCCTGGAACCGACCGGAGCGCGCTGAAGTCCTCAAGGTCGGGCGTTGCCGACCATCCGAGGCAGGAGATCGTATGAGCGGCTATGCTGCGGCAGACGGCGCGCACAAGTGTGCGCGACGCGCCGTTAGGGGCGGTAGCTCAGCCGGTTAGAGCAGCGGACTCATAATCCGTCGGCCGTGGGTTCGAGTCCCACCCGCCCCACCGGGACACGCCGCAAGTTCACCCATCTGACCTGCAAAAACACATGGGCCCCCTCCGAGGAGGGGGCCCATTTTGCGCCTCCATGATCTTTTGCTCGCCCGCTGCTCGCCCGAAATGCTGGAGCCGTGTTCTCAGCTCGCACGCCTGGCGTCTGCAAGAAGATCGAACACTCAGACGTCTCCGGGCCAGGGCTGACGTCCCATGACGAAGAGGCCCTTCAGGGGCGCGCTCTCGTTTCGCCCGTCATTCGGCCTTCGGCCGGGGCCCGTGGGCCGCCGCTCCGGATCCTCGGTCGGGCGGCCAACGCGAGACCCCGGGATTGGTACAGAGCCGGCTCGGGCCAGCATCCGAACTGCTCCGCCAACATCAGCAGCCGCTTCGCCTCCGCAGGGGTGACCACACCGGGAACCAGTACGGGCAGCGCACAATCGCTCATGGGTCGATTCTTCTGCCCTCCGGCCCCGCTTACCGCCCGCGCCTTCATCCCCTGCCCAGCGATCACCCGAACGGCAGCGGGACAGCTGCGGTCTCCCTGGTCTCCGCCCAGCGTCCGCCCACTCGTTCCTCGCCGCTCTCGCTACCAGCGCCGCAGATCAGCCGGTATACGGCGCTTGCGGCGTGCTCCAGTGGATCATGCCGCTGACCGAGCTTGATGGAGACCAACACCGGGCAGCAACTACTGCCTGTACCAAGCGTCAGCATTGGCGCTGACCTGCGGTGATACGCCGCGTGTGTGTCAGCGACGTGTCACCGGGCAGGGTGCTCGGGTTTCGGCCCCTTCAGCCCCTGGCGTGCCTTAGAGGATCAACCCTTCTCCGCCTTGGGGAAGCCCGACACCGACGCCAGGAACTGCGCTGACGTGAAGTAGAGATTGTTCGTGCCACCGAGCACCTCGATGAGTATCGCTTCCCCGTCGCGTTCCATGACTCGGTACTGGTCACCTGCCCGGAGCGCGAGGCCCTTGTCGTCCTCGCCGTCGGACAGGACGTCGAAGACCTGGCCCTTCGTCGAGCACGGGGCGTTCCGCTTCTTGGCCGCAGTCTTGGCGGCCCTGAGTACGCTCTTCCCGCCAGCTTCAGCACCCCGGCCGATGGCCCACCCGCCAACGGCAGTGACGACGGCTACTGAACTTGAATGGGTGATGTCGGGGAACGGTGAGTGTGGTGGTGCCCCGAGCTGCTCCGCGGATGGCTGCTGCGCCAAGATGAGCGCATGACCGAGAGCGAAGCCGATCTGCTGGCGTTGCTGCGCAAGCTCGATGATCCGGGGTGGTTGGAGCGTCCGCAGCACTACGACCGTGGCGAGACCGCGATGCACTTCGGTGTTCTGGTAGCCCGACTCGAAGAGGACTTCGCGGCCCGCTGCACGGCCGAGCAGGACACCCAGGACTCCAGCGAGTACGGACGCGTTGCCGTGCCCGGGGACGCGACCGTATGCGGTACTCGCATCGTCGTCTGTGTGAGCAAGTTCGGCTCGCTGGCTCTGGTCTGCGCCGACAACCCGGGCGCCTTCTTTGGAACGGATGACGCTCAGACCGAGGGCGAACTGGACGCCGCGGACCTTGCCAAGGTCAACCGGGCGCTTGTCGAGCTTGGCTATGTCGTGGTTGCCGAGGAACTGCTGGAGAGCGACTACGACGGGCCGAGCCGACTGCCCTGGCACGTTCAGCGGCCCAGCTGGTGGCATCGCTTCTTCGGCATCTTTTGATGATCACGCCGACAGGGTCAGGCCGGTGCCGGCCAGGCATCCGTCGATCACCTCCGGCCTGTACTGCAGCATCTTGAGCTTGCGCTTCACAGCGCGGGTGACCTGGCCAAGGTCGGCGGCGGCCAGGTTGCCGATGTCGCGTTTGACCAGGGACCAGATGCCCTCCTGCGGGTTGGGGTCCGGGGCGTAAACCGGCAGCTGAAACACAGTGAGCCATGAGGCGTTCGACTCGAAGAACTCCTTCAGTGGCGCGACCAGGTGCATGCGCAGGTTGTCCCACACCAGCACGATCGGGCCGCCGAGCTGCGTGTGGGCGCGGACGACGAGGTCGTGGTAGTCCTTCCAGCCGAAGCCCTTCGGTTCGTTTTTTGCGGCCCCGGTACTCACGGATCGCGTAGACAAACGAGATCTCTCACCCGGCTTGTAGCAGGTCATCCCCGCCATGGAGACTCGACCCGATACCCGCCCGCGCACGCGGACGACCGGAGTGCTGCCCCTGCGGCCCCAGGTCCTGGCACGCGGCGGCGTCATCGACTGGCCGGCCTCGTCTTCGAAGACCACCCAACCGCCGTTCGCCGCCGCGGTGCTCTTACCCGCGGCCACACCTCTCGTTTCCACAACTCCACCGCGTCGTCGTCACGCTCGATCGCACGCCGGGTCGGCTGCTGCCAGGACCAGCCATAGCGCCGCAGCAGTCGCCACCTGCCCTCCACGGTGTACGAGACGGGGAACAGCCTGCCGATCACCGTCTTCACGCGGGCCAGCGTCCACCGCTGGTCGGCCCACCCGTGTGCCAGCGGACCGCGCTCCAACTCCCGCTCCAACCTGGTCATCTGCGCGTCAGATAGTCGGGGTCGACCAGGTGACCCCTTGGAGGCCACGCCGGCGTAGCCGCCCTCGCGCCACTGGCGTCGCCAACGTTCCACCGACCGTTCCGAGACCCGCAGCATGGCAGCGAGCTCCCGGGTCTTCCCGCCAGTCTCGAAGCACGTCACGGCCTGGCGCCGGACCCGCTCCCGCGCGTCTCTCTCGACGTCGGTCAAGCCGCCGCCCTGCGGATATCTCACCGAACGAGGACTACCGAGGTCACCTTCACGCTGTCCGGCGAACAGCCCGACATCACCCGATCAAGTTCAGTAGCGCCCCGGGGCCACCCACCTTCTTCGCCAGCGTCGTCATCGTCTGGTATCCCCCCAGATTGCCCACCCATGCCTCCTCGTTGGCCGCGCATCAGGGGCAATCTTATGGAAGGTGGCCATCGACATGTCCGCCAACGCATGTCTCCGTCCCACCGGACGGCCGGGGCCGCATCGGTCAGAGGAAGGATGGCTTCCAGGAGCCAGGAGACCTTCTCGGGCCGAACGTCGTCGTCAGACCCTCCGGCCGATAGACCAGACCGTCGTCGCCAACCTCCGCCCGCACCTCCTTGGGCAGCTGGCCGCCCGACATGGGCCGCAGCGTCATCCGGGGCGGCAGCACCCGCGCCGAGCCCGTGACCGGTCGACCCCGCGCGGTTCTCAGTAGTCGATAGAGGACGTCCGACGAGAAACAACCTCATCAGTCAGATCAACAGAAAGCATCTGACGAAAGGGGTTGGCCAGATTCCTCTCCCGTCGGCCTATGTCCCAAGAACTCAACGCGACAATGATCAGGATCAGGAGCACGCCACTCCATGCAACCCATACCCCCACCCACGCGGTGAGTAATTCCATGGAAAGGAGCAGAAAGCAGGGCACCAGAAAGATTCCAGACATGGCGGAGAGGATTTCAATGGAGTCCGAGGAGTAATTCACCCTCGCATTGAGCAGGTAAAGGACAGCCACCACGACGGAGAACGTCAGAAATATCCAGCTGGCCAGTGGAGTCAGCACCGACCACGGCGCCCGAGCAGGAGGAATCCAAGAGGAAGTAGACATGGTCACTGTGGTTACCGCACGCGCCGCGGCAGCAGAGAAAAGCACGGCGAAGGTACTCAAGAGAGCCCATCGCATAAAGTTCTTCAGCAGTACCGGCGATCGCGGAGGTGCTGTGCACGCGGCTTGCCAACTGGACTTACTCAGTGGCGCGCTGGTTTTCTTATGCCCGATCAGACGAACCAAGAGAAGCGTTTCCACTTCCCGTGGAAGTAGTGCGGAAAGATGGCGATAAAAGGGTGGCATCTGTCGATGCTTGCGAAAAATATCGGCAAATTCATTTCGCCGATTCTGGTCGGTCAGTGAGTTGACCCAGCCTTGGACGCGCCAGCCGTCCGGATTCATTCTTCCCTGCCGGACATGCGGCGGAACATATCCCTGATTATATCGGTAACGCTCGATCCCGAGGGCAGCTATCGGGCTACCGATCCTCCGATCGATCACTCTTACCTCGATGGGTTCGTCCGGCATGGGCGGTGCTGTCACATGCCCGTCCAGATGCCCGTTGTCCAGAAGGAACCCTATCCGCCCCGCGATAAGGCGAAGAGCCCCGGAAGTCTCGCGGGCTTCCCAGAGCCAGTGATACACGTCAGCCGCCTGGGGCGTTTCGCACTCTCTCAACGCGTCTTCAACATCCGGTATGCGTATGAGTGAAGCCAGGAGCCACGCCGCTCGGCGTGCTGTAGGCGCGTCGGTCCACAGAAGTGACGCGAGCTCCGTCGCCGCCGCCGGCGTACCGACCTTGCCCAGAGCGTCGATGGCCCATAGCTCCTGCCGGCCCATCGCGGTCAGCGCCAGCTGGGGAACGGCGATCTCGCCCATGGAGCGTATGGCCGCCCGAGCCCCGGCACGGCGATCCCTGTCTCCCTCGATCTCCGCGAGATACGCCGTCGCCTCTTGGCGATCGGATGCCGCCAAGGCGCGGAGCGCCGCCGCCTGACGCTCCGAGGGCGGATCCCATGCCACGGCTCGAAGCAGTGCGAGTGTCTCGTTTCCACGCGGAGTGTTATTGGCCGCAAGAGCCCCCAGCGCATTGACGACAGCGGCACCCTCGTTTCCGGGAATATCCAGACGACTCGAAAAGTAACCAATGATCTCTTCAGCCAGCTCCGCATTAACTGAATGCGCGTCCGCGAGACTCTCCAGAGCGAGAATCTTACTGTCGAGACGGGCACTTCCGAAGATATGAGAAACAACTGGGGTGCAGTCGACACTGGCCACGGCACACCACAGTTTGACCACCTCACGCCACGCACCGGGGTCACTTCGATAATTTCTGAGAAGCCTACTCGGAGCATCATGGAGCGCCCGCGCCGCAAGGAATTCCTGAAGAGTGAGGTGCGCAAATCCGTACTGGCTTTTCATGGTGTCCAGGGGCCTCAACAGCTGACTGCGCTCCACTATCTCGTCCCGCAGGGGAATAAGATGATCGGTCCCCAGATCGAAATCAGGAAGCAAGTCACGGATGACTGATTCCAGACGTCCACCCAATATGGCGAGCCGATCATCACGTTGAGTCGGCGCCTCGTGCATAGTGAGTGCAATTTTCTGAAGTATGAGCAGCTTGCGGTTCGCGTGATACTGGGCAATGGCCCGCGTGCGGCCCAATTGCCTGTCGCGATCAAGGAGATGCGCAATAGCCTCTTTATAGAAACCGGCGCGGGAGCTCGGCAACGGACCAAAAGATTCCGCGCGATCTCCTGATTGAAGATACGCAATGATGGTGAGAAGGAGTGGCCGGCGAGCGATTCGCATGAGCTCGCGGTTGCTTCGCAACGAATCAATGACGCGATTGACATTCAGCGGATCCTCCGCTTTATCCCAATTACTGAGGAAGCGCCGCATCGATGCATCGTCAAATTCCGCGATGCGAGTAACGTGCCCGAATTCAGGATTCAGCTGCCCGTCGTAAACAGCCGTCCGACACGTGACAATCATGGGACAGTCCGCGTGCGTACGGGAAAATTCACGCAACTCCCCTTCCACCCGCTCACGATCTTCGCGACCACCTCGTCAAGTCCGTCGAAGAAAACTCGCAGGCGCCCGGCGTCCAACATTCTGTCCACGAGTGACGCAGCGCCATAAATCTTGGCCTGACTGAACTCCGCCGCAATTAACTCCCGGAATGTCTTCTGCGAAGCATTGCAGTGATGAAGATTAATGATTACCGGAACCTGACTGTCATCCTCCTTGTCTGCCCAGCGAAGAATCTCAGTCTTCAGAAGCAAGGATTTACCGGCCCCAGGCTCTCCAAGCACAACAATCCGCGAGCTGCTGCGCAGCGTCTCTCTCATGTCCGCGCGTTCGCTGCCAGCCGCCGATTGCAACGGAACGTAAATCCGCCGGATGTCAATGTTGGAGGTGTCGAAGCCGAGTGGATGCTTTCCGTGCCACGTCTCGGATCTCTGCCGATACCGCCGAAGCTGTCTACCACCGACCCCACGCACTGAGATCTTCCGACGAGAAATTGCCTCATTGGTGCGTACAGCGAAACCCTTCATGAGTTCGCCGAAAAATCCCGTCAGAAGGAAGAGCGCAATGAAAACCACGCCAGCAGTGCCGACACCGTACGGCAGAACCTTGCTCAATTGATCGCCCACGCGGCCATCGTAGGGAGGTCTGAGACGCGAAGGAGGACTTACCGCGAAAATTCCTCCCTCATCACGCAGCCGCTTACGCACTTTGACGGATGTCAGTCCGGGCAGGTCAGTGACCCTGTGTCAGACCCCGGTGATAGAAACGGGCATGGAGAGTACCGAGAGTGTGACGCCGGGTGTCGACCACCCCGCCGAAGTCGCGTTCAGGGGCGGACGCCAGGCTGTCGCGGCGTTCGACCCGGACCGGGCACGCGCCCTGTTCGAGGAGGCAGTCCGGCAGGGTGGCCCGGACATGCTGTGGCGCTTGGCCGAGGAGTACCTGGACAGCGAGGAAGGGTCGCGGTGGATGAGCCGTGCCGTCGTCACGGAGAGCGAGCAGTAGGTGAGGGGGGACGAAGCCGTCGCCATCGTTGGCTTCGAGTTCGATGGGGTCGTTGAGGTGATGGATGAACGCGGCGAGGGCGCTCCCCGCACCGTACGAACGAAGCCGCGTCACCACACCACAGGCCAGAAGGGGGTTCAGGGTTCAGGCGGGGGCGACGGGCCTGGCTCAGCAGGTCGGCCGCGCGGTTGGCGGCGGTGAGGAAGTGCAGCCGTTCCTGAGACTTGGCCAGGCCGCGCCGGATATGCAGCGGCGAGACAGCCCCGGTCACAGCGTCGACATATGCAGCGAGCGGCAAGACCCTACATCTGTGGAGTATCGCCGCTCGCTGCACAATCTCAGCCCCGCACATCGACGGCACTTACAACGGCTAACACAATGAGGTGGATCGGTCCTGGTGACCTTGTCCGCGTCAGGTGTTCACCGTTGTCTGGGCATGGGGGCCTCGCCGTGGATCGTGTCGGATGGCCTGTGGGAGCGGGTCGAGCCGCTGCTGCCGTACAGGGAACGGCGATTTCGGCACCCGGGCCGCAAGCCGCTGCCGGACCGGCAGGTACTGTGCGGCATCCTCTTCGTGCTGCACACCGGCATCCAATGGGAATACCTACCGCAGGAGTTGGGCTTCGGCTCGGGCATGACCTGCTGGCGGCGGCTGCGGGACTGGAACGAGGCCGGCGTCTGGCAGCAGCTGCACGAAGTGCTGCTGGCCGAGCTCAACGCGGCGGCCCGTCTCGACTGGTCACGGGCGGTGGTCGACTCCAGCCACGTGCGGGCCATAAAAGGGGGAGCCAGACGGGACCGAGTCCGGTCGACCGTGGCCGAACCGGATCGAAACACCACCTGATCACCGACGGACACGGCACCCCGCTCGCCGTGATCCTCACCGGCGGCAACCGCAACGACGTCACCCAGCTCATACCGCTGATCGACGCCATCCCACCCATCAGGGGCCGGGTCGGGCACCCGCGACGCAAGCCGGACTCACTCTTCGCCGACCGCGGATACGACCACGACATCTACCGCGACCAGGTCCGACAACGCCGCATCGTGCCGGCCATCGCCCGCCGCGGCACCCTCCACGGCACCGGCCTGGGAACCTACCGCTGGGTCGTCGAACGCAGCTTCGCCTGGCTCCACGGCTTCAAACGCCTCCGCATCCGCTGGGAACGCCGAGCCGACATCCACGAAGCCTTCCTCAAACTCGCCTGCTGCCTCATCACCCACCGACAGATCAACTCATTGTGTTAGCCGTTGTTAAGCGATCTGGTCAAGGGTCACGGACAGCGATGGCCGCGGGGGTGGGTCAAGGGCGAAGGGATTCGTCGGGCCGGACGAGTCCTCGGTGCGGACTCGGAGAAGTTCTCTGTTTACGCGCACGCCTACGTGCAGACGATCCGCCCTCGAATCCGCTCCGGCTTCTCATCTGGGCTCATGCCGCCCACCGTACGAGCGTCCACCGTGGACTTCAGCCTCACGGGCCGAGAGCCGGAGAAGTCGAAGACGCTGTCGCCCTGTCCACCGAGTGGCCTTGTTTTCGCTTCCGGCAGCCCTGATGGGGCGCGGTGGCCGGAGTGGAAGTCCGCGTGGACGTGTCCGAGGTGGACGGAGCCTTGCCGTGTGGAAGGCGATCATCGGTTCGCCAACCGGATGCCCGAGCGAGGGGCCGAAGGCCACGCCTACCTCCTTGTCGGGGTCAAGGCGCGGGCCCTGCACGGAATCGCGACGGACGACGTGGAAATAATGGGGAAGGCGGCGTCGGGGTGGGGGAGGGGCGCCCCCACCTGTGTCCCGAGGTCATGGCTTGACGAGGACCTTGAGGCTCAGTCGGTCGGCCATGTCCTGGTATCCGGCGGGAACGCCGTCGAGGTTTGTGGTGGCGTCGAAGACCTTTCCGGGCTCGATGGTGCCGTCGAGGATGGCGGGCATCAGTTCCTCGATATAGGCGCGGACGGGGGCCAGTCCTCCGGCGAGGCGGATGTTGCGGATGAAGAGGCTGCCCATGCCGATCGGCGCCTCTTCGTACTGCGGGACGCCGATCCGGCTGATGACTCCGCCCGCGCGTACGACGCCGAGTGCCTGCTCGTAGGCGGGCAGGTGGCCGACGGCTTCGATGACCACGTGCGTACCCTGTCCGCCGGTGAGTTCGCGGACCGCTTCGATGCCTTCCGCACCGCGGGCCGCGACGACGTCGGTGGCGCCGAACTCGCGGCCCAGGTTGGTGCGGTCCTGGTGGCGTCCCATGAGGATGATCTGCTCGGCTCCCAGGAGCTTGGCCGAGAGCACCGCCAGCAGGCCGGCGGCACCGTCGCCGATCACGGTGACGCGGGTGCGCTTGTTGACGCCGCCCAGTACCGCCGCGCGGTGACCGGTGCCGTACACGTCCGAGAGGGTCAGCAGGGAGGGGATGAGGGCCGAGTCCGCGGCGACGGGGAGCTTGACGAGGGTGCCGTCGGCCAGGGTCACCCGGATGGCCTCGGCCTGAGCGCCCTCGTCCGGCTTGAAGTCCCAGAAGGTCGCCTCCGGGTGGACACAGGAGGTGTGCAGGCCCTCGCGGCAGAACTCGCAGGTGTTGTCGCAGAGCGCGAACGGGGAGACGACCAGATCGCCGCGCTTGAGCGTGGTGACCTCGGGGCCGGTGTCCTCGACGATGCCGATGAACTCGTGGCCCATCCGGACGGGCCCGTCCGCCGGGCTCATTGAGCCGAAGAGGTGCAGGTCACTGCCGCAGAGGGAGGACGCGGCGATGCGGACCAGGGCGTCGGTGGGGTGCTTGATGACGGGCTCGGCGACATCCTCGACGCGGACATCGCCGGCGCCGTACAAGAGTGCTGCGCGCATGGGGTGCTCTCCAGTGGGGGTGGTGGCGTTTCGGGTCGTGGTGGTCAGCGGGCGATCAGTGGATGGTGTCTCGGTGCCACTTGTTGGCGGGCCGCCGGACGATTCGTCAGGTGGCCCGCCGCACGTCGGTTGTGTCTCCTGGCGGGGTCGCTCGTCGGCCGCGACGATCTTCATGCCAGACGACGGGAAACTGCCGCTGCGGATCTACCCGGGGTACTCACCTTCGGTGAGGTGGCGACCCCAGGTGGTGTGATTGCCGGTTTCGTCGGCCGCCTGGTAGGCGATCTGTGCGTGGAAGCAGCCAGGGGTGGCACCGTGCCAGTGATTCTCACCCGGCTCGATGTAGACGCGGTCACCCGGCCGGATCTCCTCGACCGGGCCTCCCTCGCGCCGGACGAGGCCGACTCCCTCGGTAGCGAAAATCGTTTGGCCGAGAGGGTGGCTGTGCCATGCCGTGTGGGCCCCGGGCGTGAAGTGGACAACTCCGCCCATGATCCGGGAGGGTGGCAGCGGCTTGCTGATCACGTCGATGTAGACGTCCCCGGTGAACCCTTCGGCGGGGCCGGCCATCGTTTCGAGTCCGTTCCTTACGACGTTCATCTTCGTCCTCCTGTGTTGGTGTTTGTTCTTGAAGCGGCGCGGACTGTTGTCCTTGAAGCGAGCGCGGACCGGCGTCCGCAACACTTCACGCTCCTGGTCGGCCGGGGGTGAAGCGACACGACGGTGAAAGAGCGACGGACCGTGGATGTCCGGGAGTACCGGGGGCAGGCTCCACCCGTGGCGCCCGCTCCGTGTCGCCGGGCCGGGCCGTCTGCCCGTACGCGACGGCACACGAGTACTCGTCGGTGTGTGCAGCGGTTCCGGCCTCTGGCTCCCACTTCTTGTGGCGCTTCGTCAGGTCGTGGGGCGCAGGTGGAAGGTGTACTCGGACGAGTTGAACGGGGTGCTCAGCGAGTACAGCGCTGCCACGCCCTTGTCCTCGTTCTCGGTCACGTCGATCTTCAGGTTTTCCTTCACGGCCCCCGACACGTCGCCGTCGCCCTCGAGCCAGTCCCCGCCACGGAAGTAGAGCTGAGTCGTCACCAGGTCGTGGCCCTCGGCCGAGACCTTGAGGTGGAAGTGTGCGGGCCTCCACGCGTGGCGGCCGATCATGGTGAGGAAGCGCCCGGTGGGGCCGCTCGTGGGTATCTGGTAGGGCTGGGGCCTGATCGTCCTGATCTGGAAGCGGCCCTCCTCGTCCGCGATCATCTTGCATCGGAGATTTAGCGGTGGAGCGTCGCCGACGAAGCTGGAGTAGGTGCCGTCGTTGCCGGCGTGCCACATGTCGATGAGAGCGCCGGGAAGGGGCTTGCCGTCAAGGTCCAGGACGTGGCCGCTGAGCACCATCGCGTCACCCGGCTCGTCGTCGCGCATGGGTATGACGTACGGCTTCTCCGTCAGCATGGGCGCGTTTTCGACGTAGTACGGGCCCTCGACCGTTCCCTGCGAGCCGGGGAGGCCGTCGTACGTGGCCTGCTCGACGGTCGCCTCGAAGTGGTTGTCGATGAACATCGGCACTTCGCGGGCGTCGACGAGATCGCGAATCCACAGGACTGCGGCCGAGTACTCGTCGTATGTGACCTTTTTCTTGAGCAGGACGCCGCGTATCGCCTGGAGAAGCTCAGCCGATACCTCGGCAACCCGGTCGTTGTATTCAGTCATTCTTCTACCTTCATCTCCTTCTTGAACTTGCTCGCCGGCTTTGGTGATCCGGGTGACTTCCGCGTCCACAACGGTCGGCTCCGTACGGGGTGCGTGTCCGCGTCAGCGACGGTGCAACTGGTGGAACGGGTCAGTCCGCTCCCGGGACGGGGCCGGGGAAGGCACTTTGCGCCGTCCGTCGCCGACCGGATCGCCGTTGGCCGGTGCCGGCGCCACCATCGCGGCTTCCCGGCAGCCGGATCGGTTACCGCGGCAGGGGTGGCGCGAACCCTGCCGCGCGCATGGTCGCCGTGTCGTGCACCTGGCGAATGAAGGTGATCCTGCCCTCGGCGACCTTGAACTGCTCGGCGATCCGAAGGGTCCCGATCGGGTCGAGCACCAGGTCGTAGACCATCAGCGCATCGCCCGGGCCGGTGCATGCGGACAGGAGCCGGACGCTCGACACGTTTTCGCCGAAGCTGCGGATCGCCTCCACGAACTCCCGCTTGTCGGCGTACGCGTTGACGGGAAGGTCCGTCTCAAGGTTCTCCGCGAGCAGTCGCGATGCCGCAGCGAAGTCCTTGGTCGTGGTCCACGCCTCGTGATAGCGGCGCACCAGGTCCCACGTCTGTTCGTCAGTCATTTCGTTCCTCATGCCCTCGCAGGGGCTGATCCCCTGGACCGCACGATCAACGTACATACCAATCGTTCAGTATGTCAATGTCGTACTGAACGATTGGTATGCCGCCTTCTCGCCTCCCCGCCGGCCGCGCGGAGTCATCGCCGTGGCTGCTTATCCACTAGCTGTCACGAAGTCGCATATATCGTGATGAATTGGATCAATAGGGTTAAGGTTAAAGGGTTGTTCGATCTGTAAGTGACGGAACTTCGAGGCCAATGTCAGCAAGTCGTCGAGGGGAGCGTGCTCATGGCTGAGGCTGTGGAGGATTTCGATTTCGTGGTGGTGGGGGCCGGGACGGCGGGTTCGGTTTTGGCGGGGCGTTTGTCGCAGGATCCGGCTGTGCGGGTGCTGCTGATTGAGGCGGGGCAGGCCGAGGGGCCTGCGGCGATGTCTGTTCCGGGTGCCTGGCTGAGCCTGTGGGGCAGCGAGGTGGACTGGGGGTTCCGGACCGTCGCACAGGCGGGGCTGGACAACAGGGAGGTTGTCTATCCGCGTGGCAAGGTGCTGGGAGGTTCCAGCGCGATCAACGCGATGATGCACGTACGCGGCCATCCCGCGGCCCTCGACGCGTGGGGGGTGCCCGGCTGGGGATCCGCCGATCTGCTGCCGTACTACCGGCGCAGTGAACGCACCCGGGGACTCGACCCCGCCTACCGGGGGACCTCGGGGCCCGTGCGTCCCGGGCCGGTGGACGTTCCCCATCCCGCGTCCCGGGCGGCCTTCGACGCGTTCCGGGACCTGGGCTTCCCCGTGTCGCACGACATCAACGGTGCGGACCCCGAGGGCATCACCTGGACGGAGCTCACGGCGCCCGGCGGGGTCCGGCAGTCCGCCGCCGATGCCTACCTGACACCCGCCGCCGGCCGCCCCAACCTGACCGTGGCCACCGGCGCCCCGGTGGTCGGGCTGACCTTCTCCGGCGACCGCTGCACAGGCGTCCGCCACATCAGGGGCGGGGTCGTGTCCGAGGCGAGGGCCACCCGCGAGGTGGTGCTGAGCGCCGGAGCCGTCGGCTCGCCGCACCTCCTGCAACTGTCCGGGGTGGGACCAGCGGACCTGCTCCGCGAGCACGGCATCGAGGTCGTGCGGGATCTGCCCGGAGTCGGCGCCGATCTGTCCGACCACCCGGTGGGAGTGGTCACCTACGCGGCGGACATGACCCCCGGCGACAGCAACCACATCGACGTCTTCGCCGCCGTCCGCAGCAGCGAGAACATACCCCGGCCCGACCTGCACCTCCTGTTCATCGACGTGCCGCTCGCACCGCCCGGCCTGGACAGCGGCTACACCATGGGCGTCGGCCTGCTGTCGCCGTACAGCCGTGGATCCGTCACGCTACTGTCGGCAGACCCGGATGCCGCGCCCGCCATCGATCCCGGCTTCCTCACGGACCAACGGGACGCCGACCGGATGATCGCCGGTCTGCGCCTGGCGCGCCGGGCAGGCGGTGCGAAGGCCCTCCAGTCCTGGCGCGACCACGAGGTGCTCCCCGGTCCGGCGCTGGAAAGCGACGAGGAGCTGCATGCTTTCCTGCGCGAGGCGGTCATCTCGTACTGTCACACCGGGGGCACGTGCCGGATGGGCACCGACGCCGGCGCGGTGACCGACGAGTACCTGCGCGTCAAGGGGATCGAGGGCCTGCGGGTCGTCGATGCCTCGGTCATGCCGACACTGCCCGAAGCGAACCCCAACGCGACCGTCCTCGCGATAGCCGAGAAGGCCGCAGATCTGATGACCACACCCGCCTCGTAACCCCGACCCTTGGGCGCCGGGCCGTGGGGGCGGGCACGGACGAATCCCAAGGGCTTGCCCACCGGCTGAGCCCGCGCCGAGATCCCGGGCCGCCCGAGCCCCGGCGTGACGGAGTCACTCAGACGAGGGTGATCCGGATGCCGACGGTTCCTTCGCTCCCGCGCCGCAGTCGGCTGCCGAGCAGGGTGAGTCGGCCGGTCGCGCCGTACTTGCGTCGTACGAGACCGCGATAGTGCTTGGTCTGCGTGGCATCGAGGAGCACGGCCCGGCCCGGGACCTGCTCGCCCGTGGGAGTGCCGCGTATGTCGCACTCGCCGACCAGGACGTCGGACCGGTTGCGGATCCGCTTGGCCTTGCCGGAGTCGGCGACCGTCCAGATGCCGAGGGCGTCGCCGTCGCGGACCACCCACACGGGGGTCGGCACTTGCCTGCCGTCCCGACGGAAGGTGGTGACCAGCAGATACTTGCCCGACGCGAGCCGTTCGAGGGCTGCTCGATCAATGGTCATGACGCCGGGCCCCGCCATGGGAGGGGCGTGCCGGGGGCAATTCTCAGGGTGTGTTCGGGAGTCGTTCTGTTCACCGTGGTCCTAGGGGTGTCCGGCAAACCGGGTGCGGTGGATGAATACCGATCGTTCAGCACATCGCAAACATACCAGTCGTTCAGTAGGTTCGCCACGTAATGCCTCAGGGTTCGCCGCCCGCGCCGAGGGTTGCCATGGCGGCTTCCAGCAGGTCCAGCCGTGTCTGGTCGGTCAGCTTGCCGTGGCCCGCCACGAGCGCGGCCATGGTGCCTTCCTTGACAGCGGCGACGGCCATGCGGGCGCGGATGAGGTGGATGGGTGAGGGGTGCGGCCCGGCGACGGCCATGATGATCAGTTCTGTTTTCCCGGCGAAGTCGTGTCGCTGGGAGTGCTCCTGCAGGACGGAGACGTCCCCGGACTGCAGTGCCATGTAGGCGGCCGGGTGCTGGGCCTGCAGGTCGATCAGCGCGCCGAGCAGTTCCCGTGGCGGCCGGCCGGCCGCGTCATCCGCGATGACCGCGATCTCCGCGGCCGGCTCCGCGACCAGGGCGGAGAGGATCGCCTCCTTGGACTTGAAGTGGTAGTAAAGCGCGCCCTTGGTAACGCTCAGGGCCTCGGCCAGGTCGGCGATCGAGGTCACGGTGTAGCCCTTGGTCCCGAACAGCTTCCGCGCTGCATCGAGGATGTCCGCCCGCATGTCGCGACGCTGGTGAGGAGTCATGGAGACCAGCGTACTAAGCGTTCAGTACGGCGTTCACATACCGAACGATTGTGCGCTTACTGTCACTGGGCGACGGCCGGAGATCTGGGCGCCCCGCGTGGCCGGCGCCCATCAGGGGCGTCGCACGGGCGGGGCGGAAACACGGTACCCCGTTGTCAGGCGGCGTCGCGGCGCCGGTCGGTTGACCCTCCGGGCCGTACGACGACGTTTTTGCCGCTCGTGGTGAGGGAGCGGCGGGCCATGAGGGCGCTCCACGTAGCCGGGCATTGCTGCGCGGGACCCGAAGGGCGTGACTTGTGCGTCCATCGGGAGGAGAGCGACACACACGGCGGTCATTCCTTGGTCGCGCCGGCGAGCATGCCGGACACCAGGGTGCGCTGGGAGACGAGGAAGAGGGCGAGCACGGGCAGGATCGCGAGGACGATGGCCAGGGCCAGTTCCGGGATGGTGATGTTCAGTCCGGCGCCGGCGACCGGGTTGAACGACGGTGTGGAGGTGAGCAGTTGGTTCAGGCCGACCTGGATCGGGAACTGATCGCTGTTGGGCAGCACGAGATAGGGCAGGAAGAAGTTGTTCCAGTTGCCGACGAAGCTGAAGAAGGCGACCAGCCCGACGACAGGCTTGGCGAGGGGGAGCGCGATGCGGGTGAACAGCTGCCATTCCGTGCACCCGTCGATCCGTGCGGCGGCCAGGAGATCTCTGGGCAGGCTGCTGCCGAAATAGATGTAGACCAGGTACACGCCGAACGGGTAGAACGAGAAAGGCAGGATGACCGACCAGACCGTCCCGATCAGGTGGAAGCGGTTGAGCTCCAGGAAGACGGGAAGCACCAGAGTCGCCTGCGGCATGATCATGGTGACCAGGGTGATCACCAGGAGCGGTTTGCGGCCCCGGAAGTCGGTCAGGGCCAGCGCGTAGCCCGCGGGGACGCTGACGAGCATGGTGAGGGCGAGCGAACCGCCCGAGTAGATCGCGGAGTTGCGGAGCCAGGTGAGCATGGCGCCGTCCTGGAAGGCGAACAGGTGTTTCCACGCCGTGCAGATCTGGTCGAACGAGCCGAAGGAGAGCGGGTTGTCCCGCACCACTTCGCCGGCGGTCTTGGTGGGTGCGAGGAGCAGCCAGACGACCGGCAGGACGAAGAACACCAGCAGCCCTGCCAGCAGCAGGCCCACCACGAGGAGGGACAGGGCGCGGCCGGGACGGACGAGACGGCCGGCGGTCGGTGAGGCGGGAGTGGGTAGCGTCATTTGTCATCCAACGTGAACAGGTTCGAGCGGGCGATCAGGAGCCCGGCGGCCAGCAGCCCTACGACCAGCAGACAGACGGAGATCGCGGCGGCGCCGTTGAAGTCGCCCTGCTGGAAGGCGTAGACGTACGCCAGCTGGTTGGGCGACCAGGTCGGGCTCACCCGGCCGAGGCTGGCGGTCTGGAGCAGCTGCGGTTCGACGAAGAGCTGGGTGCCCGCCGCGAACGCCAGGATGGTCATGTAGACGATCCACTGCCGGATCATGGGGATCTGGATGTGCCAGGCGGTGCGCCACGGCCCGGCGCCGTCCATGCGGGCGGCTTCGAGCACCTCGTCGGGGATGTTGTTCAGGGCTCCGTACATCACGACCATCCAGCCGCCGGCACCCGTCCAGAACGCGATCAGCATCAGGATGAGCGGCAGGTTCCCGGGTGAGAGCACGGCGGCGAAGGTGTGCATGCCCATGCTTTCCAGCAGCCAGGACACCGGGCTGACGTCCGGATCCAGCATAAACAGCCAGACCAGGACACTGGCCACGCCGGCCAGCGCGCCCGGAAGGTAGTACAGGAAGCGCAGGAGCGCGGAGGTGCCGGGGCGGATCCGGCCGCGCAGCACCACGGCGACCAGGACCACCAGCACGACCAGGGTGACGAGCCACAGGGCGAGGTAGACCAGCATGTGGCCGAAGGCGGGGAGGAAGCGGTAGTCCTGGGCGACCCTCAGGAACTGGTTGAGGCCGGTGAACTGGCCCCGGTCGTTGGTGAGGGACAGGTAGAAGGAGTAGCCGGTGGGGAAGACGCCGAAGGCGAGCAGTAGCAGCGCGTATCCGGCGACGAAGAGGTAGCCGACCGGGCTGCGGCGCCTCCGCCGTGGCGCGTCGCCACGGCGGAGGGCGGAGACAGCGCCGCGCCCGGTCTCCTGCAGGGTCACTTGCCGACCACCTTGTATCCCTGGGCCTTCGCCTCGTTGCCGATCTCGGTCTGCCACGCGGGCAGGGTCTCGGTGAGGCTCTTGCCGGCGGTGAGGGCGGGCAGGACGACGCTGGACCAGGCGGTGGCGTCGGAGAAGCGGGTGTTGGACCAGCCGGTCCACACCGCGTCGGCGGCCTCCTGGAAGGCGCCGCTGACGTCGTTGGCGAAGTAGCCGTTGTTGGCCGGGTTGGCCAGCCAGGCCTGTGCCGCCTTGGTGTACGCGGGGTAGGTGGGCGCGCCGGCCTGGTTGGCGTCGGAGGTGGTCAGCCAGGTCACGAGGTCGGTGGACGCCTTGAGGTTGGCGCTGTGCGAGGAGACCATCCACACGCCACCGCCCACGTTGCCGGTGGCGACGGTCGATTCGCCCTCCCACTTCAGCGGAGGCGCGGCGGCGATCTGCTTGGCGGGGGCCTTGAAGGCGGCCTTGAAGAGGTACTGGCCGTACCAGGAGGGCCCGTAGGCCATGAGGACCTTGTCGCCGCTGTCCTTGGCGAAGCCCTGGCTGAAGAAGCCCTTGGTGGTGACGGCCTTGGCGGAGATGAGACCGTCCAGCAGTTCAGCGGTACGGGTGCACTTGGGGTCCTGGAGGTCGGTGCGCAGGGTGTCCGGCTTCACCAGGTCGAACGCGGGGCACTGTCCGGACCAGAAGTACGACTCGTGGGAGTTGGTGTCGCCTATCGAGCCGACGAGGTAGCCGGGGTGATCCTTGGCCACCCGCTTGCCGAGCGCCTCGTACTCCTCCCAGGTGGCGGGCACCTGGTAGCCCCACTCGTCCATGAGGGGCTTGTTGTACCAGAGGACGACCTGGGCGATGTCGTTGCGCAGGCAGTAGGTGTGTCCGTTGAACTGGCAGGGCGTGAGGGAGCCCTTGGCGAAGCCGTCGAGGGTGGCTTTCGGCACCAGCTTCTGGTCCAGCGGTGCGGCGAAGGGCTGGGCGCCGGACGTGGTGGCACGCGAGGCCCAGGTGACGTCGGTGGGTGAGCCGAAGACGACGTCGGGCCAGCCCTTTCCGGTCCGGTCGAACAGCTGGACCTTGGACTGGAGGTAGGTCGAGCCGTCCGCCCCGCCGTCGTAGGTGACGATCTTCAGCTTTTTGTCCGGGTGGGCCTTCTGGTACGCCTCCACGGCCGGTAGCCGGGTGGAGTCGGCCCACACGGTGATCTCGGAGCCCTTCTTCTGGTCGGCCGGCGTGAACGCGGGCTGGGCGGAGGGGGACTGCGGGGTGGTGTCGGCGCCGGCGCAGCCGGCCAGCGCGGCCACGGTGGCCAGGGAGAGAGCCGCAGCCGCGGTGCGGACGACCGCGTGGCGTCGCGTGGCTCTGGGAGATGCGGAGGATCTCATCGTCGTGCCTTTCTGTTCAAGCGTGGTTCTGTGCCGGCGGGAGGGGACCCGCGCTGTTCCGGTGGTGCGCCGGACGGGGTGCGGCGGAGGCCGTCGCCGTCCCGGGGAGGGGCGACCGCGCGCTCAGCGCGGTTGTTCGACGAACGGCGTCAGCGCCTCGCTGTAGCCGTAGTCGAGGGGAAGGGCTATGCCGGGTCCGGAGGGGGCGTGGACCAGGCCCTGGGCGTCCACGTGGCGTTCGCGTACGACGCGTTCCGCGGTCACCAGGGACTCGTAGTAGGTGGTGTTGGAGATGGCCATGCACAGGTGGTGGTTGGGGATGTCGGACCCGTGCACCTCGGCCCGCAGCCGGTAGGCGTCGGCGAGGTGGGCGGTGCGCATGGCGCCGGTGATGCCGCCGCGCAGAGTGGTGCCGGCGCGGACGCCGAAGGTGGCGGCTCCGGCGCGGATGAAGTCCGCGGAGTTCATGTGGGCTCCGTCGGAGGTCTCGGCGACCAGCAGCGGGACGGTCACGGACTCGGCGAGCTTCCGGTACGCGGAGATGCTGAACTCGCGCATCGGCTCCTCGTACCAGAGGTAGTCGGCCTCGGCGAGCGCCCGGCCCAGCCGGATCGCGTCGGGGAGGTCGAAGCCCGCGGACCCGTCGTACATGAGGGGGACGTCGGGGCCGACGTGGTCGCGCAGGGCCAGGCAGAGTGCGGCGTCGCGGCGGGCGTCGCCCCAGGCGTGCAGCTTGATGCCCCGGTAGCCGAGGGCCAGGCACTGGTCGGCCACGTCGAGGAATTCCTCGGTGGAGGAGAACGTGGAGGTGGAGGCGTAGGCGGGGATGGCTTCGCGGAAGCCGCCCAGCAGTCGCCAGACCGGCTCGCCGTGGTAGCGGCCGGCCAGGTCCCACAGGGCGGTGTCGATGAGGCCCAGTGTGGGGAGCGGGAGTTCGTGGATGCGGTCCAGTTCCCACACCCGGTGCCACAGCCATTCCCGCTGGAAGGGGTCGGCGCCGAGCAGTTCGTCGCGGAACACCCGGTCGACGAGGTCGGTGAGGACGGCGAAGGCTCCGGGGCGGGCGAACACCGCGACCCCTTCGGCTCCTTCGTCGGTGCCGATGTGCAGGACCGCGCCGTCGCCGGTCGCGGGGCTGCCGCTCAGGCCCTCCCGCCACCGGAAGGGTGGCTTCGCCGCCGGAACGTCGATCCGGTGTACTGCGACATGGGTGATCTTCATCCTGGATTCGTCTCTGTGTGGGAGGAGCCGGCGGGCGCCCGGCCGCGACGGTGGCCGCCGGGCGTCCGCCGTGCGGGGGGCTAGAAGCCGCCGTAGACCTTGAGCTCGTAGATGCTGCCGCCGTTCCAGCTGGACCCGGTGACGGTCAGGCGCAGATGGCGGGCGGTGACGGGGTGTTCGGCGAACGAGTAGTTGATCGCCGAGGTGGTGTTCTCCGCCGTGCGGTCGTCGAACAGCGACCATGTCTCGCCGTCGGTGGAGTACTCCAGGCGGTACCGGTAGCCGCCGGACAGTTCGAAGTTGGTCATGACGCTGGAGACGCTGGTGGCCTCTCCGAGGTCGACCTGGATCCAGGACGGGTCGGGCAGTCCGGAGCCCTGGGCCCAGCGCGTCGACAGGTTGCCGTCGACGGCCAGGGAGGGCGCGTATCCGTCCGACTGGGAGGAGGCGGTGACGGACTTGTCGAGGGCGAGGTTGGTGTCGGCGGGGGTGGTGACGGTGGCCGCGGGGCTGGGCTCGGACGCGTTCAGCGCGGCGTCCCGTGCGACGACCGTGAAGGCGTACTCCGTCCCGGCGGTCAGGTTGGAGACCCGCAGGGTGGTCCTGTCGGTGACGGCGATGCGCTTGCCGTCCTGGTAGACGGCGTAGGTGGTGACGCCCGTGTCGTCGGTGGGCGCCGTCCAGTCGAGGTCCAGGACGCTCGGCAGCAGTGGACGGACCCCGGGCTTGCCGGGGCGCGAGGGCGCGGTGTGGTCCGTGCCGGGGGTGGCCGGGTCGCCGTAGACCTGGAGGTCGTGGACGCTGCCGCCGTTGCCGCTGGAGCCGGTCACGGTGAGCCGTACGTAGCGGCCGGTGACCGGGGTGCCGTTGTCGTAGGTGGTCTGGGCCGTGGTGTTGGTGGCGGTGCGGTCGGCGAAGGTCGTCCAGTGGACCTCGTCCGGTGACACCTCGACGCGGTACTTGTATCCGCTCGGCTTCTCGAAGGTCGTGATCGCGCCGTCGATGTCGTGGTTGGCGCCGAGGTCGACCTGGATCCAGGACGGGTCGGGCAGGCCGAGGCCCTGGGCCCAGCGGGTCGACAGGTCGCCGTCGTTCACCTTGTCGGGGTGGTTGGCCTCGGACTCGGAGGAGGCGGTGACCGGCTTCCTCAGTGCCAGGTCCCGGCCGGCCGGCATGGTGAACCTCAGGGTCCGGCTCGGTGCCGACTCGTTGCCGGCCGCGTCACGCGCGGTGATCTTGAAGGTGTACGTCCTGCCGCCGGTGAGTCCGGGGATACGTACGCCGGTGGTGGCGGAGGCGTTGACGAGGGCGCCGTCCTGGAACACCGAGTAGCCGGTGACGGCGGTGTCGTCGGTGGCGGCGGGCCAGCGGAGGTCCGCCACCGTCGGGAAGTCGGCCTGTGCGGTCGGGGCGCCGGGGGCGCCCGGGGCCCGGCGGTCGGTCACGGCCGGTCCGGGGTCGAGGTGGCGGTAGGGCTTCTGGAGCCCGGCGTTGTTCACGATCGAGGCGGGCAACTGGTCGCAGGCGCCCACGGTGACGTTGCCGCTGACGTTGTTGCCCGTGCTGCGGTTCTGGACGCTGAAGGTGGGGTTGGTGGTGAAGTTGCCGGTGATCCGGCTGTCCATGCCGTGGTTCATCAGCAGCCACTGGAAGGTGATGTCACAGAACGCGTTACCCGTGTTCTGCCAGTGACGGCTGCCCTCGTCGTGGTAGACGGCGCCGTACGCGGCGTACGGGACGCCGCGGATGTAGTTGCCGGAGACCCGGCTGCCGGGGTTGTCGCTGAGGGTGTAGACCGCTCCGCCGTCGGCCTGCGATCGCATGATGTCGCTGATCTCGTTGTTGGCGACGACGTTGTCCCGGCCGATGGTCGGGGTGTCGGAGACCGGGACACCGGAGTTGTTCGGGTACGTGGGGTTGCCTCCCTTGTCGGTCAGTCCCCAGCCCCAGCCGACGGAGATGCCGCTGTAGGGCAGGTCGTACACCTTGTTGTGGACGATCTCCGTGGAGTCGGTGTAGCCGGCCAGGATGCCGAGGGAGCCGTTGTACTGGTCGGCGACCCGGGTGACGACGTTGTTGGCGACGCGGGTGTCCTTGGTGATGTCCCGCGGGTCGTCGGGGTGGGCGTCGCCCCACTCGACGCCGCCGATCTGGATGCCGGTGGCGGCGATCTGGCGGAAGACGTTGCCGGTGATGTCCGTGCGCTGCGTGCCGGTGTTGAGGTTCAGGCCGACCGCGCCGAGGTGGGTGAAGGTGTTGCCCTCGAACGCGATGTTCTGTCCGTGGCTGACGTTGACGGCGCCGGGTGTCTTCTTCCAGTTCAGCCGGGTGGAGTTGAAGTCGGGGTTGTCCTCGCCGACCATCCGGAACCCGCCCTGGCCCTCGATGTGCCCGTCGGGCGAACTCGGGGCGAGCCAGGTGGAGTGGGAGAAGGTGAGGCCCTCGAAGGCGACGTTCCTGACCGGGTTGCTCCGCGTGCCGTTCAGGTCGACCAGGTCCTGCACGACGGGCACGGTCACGTCCGCGGTGGCCATGTTCTGACCCGGCTCGGGCAGGTAGAAGATCTCGCCCGCCGTTCTGTCCAGGTACCACTCCCCCGGGCTGTCGAGCAGTTCGCGGGCGTTCTCCAGCCAGGTCGGGGTCTGGATCTCCTGGCCCTGCTGGAGGTGGGCGTTGTCCCAGCACGGCTGGACCATCGTCATCGAGCGGCCGGAGATGGAGTCCACGCGGCAGCGCATGAGCTTCCAGCCCCAGGAACTGGCGACCTCCAGGTCCGCGGGCCGCTGGTAGCCGGTGATGCTGTCGTCGGTGAAGGTGTAGCCGGTGGACGTCTTGCTGAAGCCGGCCGGGTTCTTGGCACCGCGGGCGCGGGTCTTCAGCTCGCCGTTCACGTAGAGCTGGCGGGTGTCGAGCCCGCTGAGCTTCGCCTTGTAGACCTTCTTGCCGGCGTCGGCGGCGGTCCAGCCGGTGACCTGCCGGCCACCGCTGATCACGGGGTGCGCGCCCGGGGCCGCCTCGTAGACGATCTTCTGGCCGGAGCGGCCGGAGTCCCGCGCGGTCAGCGTGAAGGTGCGGCTGAGCCGGTGGGTGCCGGACAGGAGACGGACGTGGACATCGCCGTTGACCCGGTCCTTGGTGTCACGCACGTAGTCACGTGCGTGCTCAAGGGTCTTGAAGGGGTGGCCGGCGCTGCCCTTTCCGCTGTCCTTGCCGTCAGGTGCGACATAGACGGTCAGGGCGGGGCCCCTGGATGTCGCGTGGGCGGGCACCGCGGCCAGGGAGGCCGAGGCCACGGCCAGGGACAGGGCGGCTATCAGGGTTCTTCGCAGCGGTGGAGATCCGCCGCTGCGAGCGGGCGGAAGAGACATGTGGTTCCAATCGCCTGGGACGGTGGCGCGGGACGCCGGTCGTCCACGGTGTCCCGCGCCGTCGGGCGGCTTCGTGCCGCCGGGGAGATGGGGGGGTGGAGGTCCTAGGAGGCCGACGTGCGCGGCGGTGAGGAATCCGCGGCACCGTCGCCGGCCGGTGCCCCGGGGGCGGGGCGGTCGCCGAGGTTGAACAGCCGGTCGCGGATCTTGCGTTCGAACTGGCTCTGCGTGGTCGCGATGTGTTCCAGCATCAGTTCCTCGGCGAGCGCGGCCTCCCCCGCGGAGACCGCCTCGGCGATGGCGAGGTGCTGGCGCGCGGCGACCTCCAGGGAGCCGGGGGCGTCACCGTGGAAGAGCAGCACGTCGGACTGGCCGGCCAGGCGCCGC
The DNA here is from genome assembly GCF_036327775.1 of Streptomyces sp. NBC_01498. Classification (NCBI taxonomy): domain Bacteria; kingdom Bacillati; phylum Actinomycetota; class Actinomycetes; order Kitasatosporales; family Streptomycetaceae; genus Streptomyces; species Streptomyces sp. NBC_01498. The sequence goes on from NZ_CP109598.1 coordinate 5,193,342, forward strand.
ACACCGGCGACGCTGGAGCGGAGGAACACGTTGTGCGAGGCGGCGCCGACCGCGTCGTGGAAGGCCGCGTCGGCGCGGGCGAAGGCGTGCACGTCGTGGCGTACGGCGCAGTCCAGGGTGGTCCGGGCGCTTTCCTTGATGGCGCGCACCTCGATGGGTGTGGCGAGGGTGGCGGCGCGCCGGGCCGTCTCCGACTCGATCACCGACCGGTAGTCCAGGAGCATCAGGACGTGCTCCATGCTCGTCGGCCGGAACTGTGCCATCTGGTCGTCGACCAGACCCCCCGATCCCTCGGCGACGAAGATCCCGGCTCCCCGCCTCACACTCAGCCGGCCGATGGCCGCCAGGACCTTCACGGCCTCCCGGGTGACGTTGCGGGTGGCGCCCAGGATCTCGGCGAGGCCCTTCTCGGTGGGGAGCCGGTCACCGGGACGCAGCTCCTGTTCGGAGATGTAGTCCAGCAGTTGCTCGGCCACCAGCTCGTACCCCGGCCGGTAGGGACGTGAGGCGTCATCGTCTCCCCGACCCGGGACGCGCGACGGATTGGCCACGATGCACTCCTTCTCACTGCGCCAATGAATCTGGTTCATCTGGTGGGCCACTATGACATCCGTGTTACGTGATGGATAGATGTTGACGGTAATCAGTTTCGAAACCCGACTTAACGGTGCAGAGCGTCCAGTTGATGACGATCTCAAGTCTCTCCGTTGCGCCGAACCGATCACATCCTTATGGTCCTGAGCGTCGAATGAAGCACATCCTTCGCCGGTCGCAGGGTGCCGGGAGCCCGGTTCCGAACCAGGCCGTGGACGCACCCGACCGCGACAGGCGAACCAGGCCGTGGACGGACCACGGCTGCGAAACGAGGAGTGAGAGATGAAACGCCACGCTGCCGTGGTCAGGCTGCGCCCGGAGAAGGAAGCCGAGTACCGGGCCCTGCACGCCGATGCCTGGCCCGGTGTCCTGGACGCGCTCAAGCGCGCCCACATCGGCAACTACTCGATCTTCCTGCGCGACGGGCTGCTGTTCAGCTACCTCGAATACACCGGCGACGACTACGCCGCCGACACCGCGGCCATCGCCACCGACCCGACCACACAGCGGTGGTGGGCGCTGACCGATCCCTGCCAGCAGCCGCTGGACACCGCCGCCGACGGCCAACTGTGGGCGGACGCCGAGGAGATCTTCCACCTCGACTGACGCGGCTTCGTCTCGACCGACGCGACTTCCCCGTGGCGCGCCAGGCCCCTGTCCCACCCGCCCTTCCCTCAGCCCCGGAACGGACCATGCGCATCGACGCCCATCACCACCTGTGGAACCTGGAGGTCCGTGACCAGCCCTGGGTCCATGGCCTGCCCGAACTCCACCGCAGTTTCGGCCCGTTCGAGCTGCGGCCACTGCTCGAACGCCACGCCGTCGACGCGACCGTCGTCGTGCAGACCCTCCCCGGCCCCGAGGAGACCCCGGAGCTGCTCGCGCTGGCAGCCGGGGACCCGCACGTGAAGGCCGTCGTCGGATGGACGAGCCTGACCGACCCCGCGATCGCCGACCGTCTCTCCGAACTGCGGGACGCTCCGGGAGGCGCCGCACTCGTGGGAATCCGTCACGGAATCCAGGACGAACCGGCGCCCGACTGGACGTCCCGCCCCGACGTCCGGCGCGGCCTGCGGGCTCTCGCCGCGGCCGGCCTCTGCTACGACCTGCTGGTGCGACCCGACCAACTGGCGGACGCGGTGCGGACCGTACGCGAACTGCCCGACGTGCGCTTCGTCCTGGACCACTCCGGCAACCCCGTGATCGACGAGGACGGCCTGGCCGCCTGGACCGCCGAGATACGAGAACTGGCCGCCTGCCCCAACGTCGCCGTGAAGCTCTCCGGTCTCCTCACCCGGACGCCGGCCGGGGACGGCCCGGCACACGCGCTGCGCCCCTACGCGGACGTGCTGTGGTCGACGGTCGGACCGGACCGCGTCATGTTCGGATCGGACTGGCCGGTCTGTCTCCTGACAGCCGGTTACGACACGGTCGTCGCCGTGGCCGACGCGCTCTGCGAGGACCTGAGCGACCCGGAACGCGTCGCCGTCTTCGGTGCCACCGCCGCGCGCTGGTACGGGATCCCGGCATGAACGTCGCGCGGCTCGGCCGCACGGAGGTGCGTGTCAGTTCCCTGGGCTTCGGTGCCGCTCCGCTCGGCAACCTCTACAGCGCCATCGGCGACGCCGAAGCCCGGGCCACGGTCGACGCCGCCTGGGACGCCGGGCTGCGCTACTTCGACACAGCACCGCACTACGGGCTGGGGCTGTCGGAACGGCGCCTGGGAGCGGCACTCGCCCGCCGGCCGCGGGCGGAGTTCGCCGTCTCCACCAAGGTCGGACGGCTCCTGGAACCTCACCCCGCCCCCACCGGGTCCGACCTGGCGGCGGGAGGCTTCGCCGTACCGGACACCCTCGTCCGCCGCCCCGACTACTCCCGTACGGGCGTACTGAGGAGCCTGGACGCGAGCCTGGACCGGCTGGGGCTGGACCGGGTCGACATCGTCTATGTCCACGACCCCGACGATCACCTCGACGCCGCGGTCGGCGAGGCCATACCCGCGCTGCTGGACCTGCGCGACCAGGGGGTCGTCGGCGCCGTGGGTGTGGGTGGCAACGCCGTCGGCCCGCTTCTGAGGATCGTCACGGAAACGGACATCGACACCGTCATGGTGGCCGGGCGATGGACCCTGCTCGACCGCACCGCCCGCCCTCTGCTGGACGCCTGCGCCGCCCGAGGGGTCGCGCTCGTCGCCGCGGCGCCCTTCAACTCCGGTCTCCTGAGCCGCCCTTACCCGGCGGCCGACGCCACCTTCGACTACGGTCCCGTTCCCGCGCCGGTCCTGCGGCGCGTCCACCGCCTCGCCGAGGCATGCGCCCGCAACCGGACGGTTCTCCCCCACGCGGCCCTGCGTTTTCCGCTGCGCAGTCCCGAAGTGGCGTGTGTGGTGGCGGGTTTCCGCTCCGGCGACGAGGTGCGAGCCGCCGCCGAATGGACCGGGGTCGACCTGGCGGAGGAGGCATGGGCCGACCTCGACGGCGTCGTCGCCGAAGGGGACGAAGGCCCCTGCCGGTGACGTTCCCGGCCCGGCCGTCCAATGCCCGATGCCGATGTTAACGACAACAGACCAGCATCGCGGAGAAGTCATCGGCATTCGAAGCCGCCACCGGACCCACATCTCCATGTAACAGCAGTTCAGTCGCGCCGGAATGACCGGCGGGTCCGGTGTGAATCGAGAGATGGACCCCGTCACGTGGCTGATGTTATCGTTAACGAACCCAGCGAAGCCCAGCGAGGAGAAGATGTGCCGCCCACGTCTCGTCCGTACGACACACACCCCAGCTACCAGCCCGTGGACGGGCAGGTCGTCGCGGGGTGGCCGGCCGCGGTCGCCGAGCTGCCGGCCGGTCCGCTCACGCTGTCGGTGGACGGTCCCGCCGCACTGGACTGGGACGCCCTGGCCGACTCCCTGGCCGCCGCCGTCCGCTCGGCGGGGCGTGAGGTTCGGCTGCTGGATGTGCGCCGGCACTACGCGCCGGCAGCCGCCGAGCGGATCGCCGCCCGGCCCGTCCCTGCCGACGACCCCTTCTTCACCCCCCTCTCCGAGGCGCGGGTCGCGGACCTCTTCGACGCCGTTCCCGGGGCCGGACAACTCCCGGACGACGGCGTGGTGGTGCTGTTCGGACCGGGCGCCGGGCTGTGCGAGCCGGATGAGCTGTGGTACGCGGACCTGCCGAAGCGGTACGCCGAGGCCGCCGTGGCACACGGGCGGCTGCCGGTGGGCGTCAACCTGGGCGGCTCCGGCGAACCCGGCGGTCTGGTGCGGTTGTTCTACACCGACTGGCCCGTGCTGGACCGGCACCGGGACGCGTACGCGACACGGATCGACCGGTGGATCGACACACAGGACCCGTCGGCCCCGGCCTCACTCGACGGCGCCGCCCTGCGCAGCACCGTCGAACACCTGGTCCGCGGACCCGTCCGCACCCGCCCCTACTTCAACTCCACCCCCTGGGGCGGCCGATGGGCGGCGAGCGAACTCGGCTTCACGCCGGACGGCGGCAACACCGCCCTCGGCTACGAACTGATCGCCCCCGAGGCGGGAGTCCTCGTCGGCGACACGAGCGGGCCCCAGGTCGAGATCCCCTTCCAACTCCTGTGTGTCCTCCACCCGGAGGCCATGCTCGGTGAGGACGTCCACCGCGCCTTCGGCACCTCCTTCCCGATCCGGTTCGACTATCTCGACACGATGGGCGGAGGCAACCTCTCCCTGCACTGCCATCCGCGGGAGCAGTACATGCGGGAGGTCTTCGGCTGGCCGTACACCCAGCACGAGACGTACTACATCACCGCCGGCGAGCCCGGCGCCCAGGTTCTCCTCGGGCTCACCGAACACGCGGACCCCGACGTCATGCGCCGCCAGGTGGAGGACGCCGTCACCCGGGGCACCCCCCTGCCGGTCGAGGACCATGTCCAGTCCCACCCGGCCACCGTCGGCCAGCTGTTCATGATCCCCGCGGGCACCCCGCACGCGTCCGGGGCGGGCAACCTGGTGCTGGAGGTGAGCGCGACGCCGTACCTGTACTCCCTGCGTTTCTACGACTGGCTCCGCAAGGACGCCGCCGGGGCGTCCCGGCCGCTGCCCTACGCGCACGGCTTCGCCAACCTGGACACCAGCCGGCGCGGGGAGGATGTGACGAAGGACCTGATCCAGCAGCCGCGCACCCTGCGCGCGGGCGAGGGCTGGCGGGAGGAGATCATCGGCGCGCTGCCGGAGATGTTCTACGCGGTGCACCGCATGGTCATGGCCCCGGACGCCGACATGGCCGACGACACCGCCGGCCGCTTCCACATCCTCAACGTCTCCGCGGGCCGGGGCGTCGTCCTGGAGACCCGCGACGCGGGCAGCCACTTCCTGGCCTTCGCGGAGACCATCACCGTGCCCGCCGCGACCGGCCCCTACCGTATCCGCCCGGTGGGCAACGACGAGGTGCACATCGTCAAGGCCCTGGTGGTCGAGGGGTGACCGGTGCCGCCCGGCGGGCCGGTGCGCCCGTCCCCGTGCTCGACATCGGCGGGACCCATGTCACCGCCGCACTGGTCGACCCCGCGACCAGCCGCACCCTCCCGTCCTCGGTGCTCCGCAGGCCCCTGGGCTCCGACGTCGCGGCCGACAGCATCCTCGACGCCATCGCCCTGGCCGCCCTCGAACTGCCCGCCGGGCACGGACCGATCTGGGGCGTGGCCATACCGGGCCCCTTCGACTACGACACCGGGATGGGCCGCTTCACGGGCGTGGGTAAGTTCGAGTCCCTGTCCGGTGTCGATGTCGGGGCCGGGCTGCGCCGACGGCTGGGCCCCCGGGCCGAGCGGCTGCGCTTCCTCAACGACGCCGACGCGTTCGCCGTCGGCGAGTACCACGCGGGCGCCGCGGCGGGACACGGGCGCGTGGTGTGCCTGACGTTGGGTACGGGCGTGGGCTCGTCGTTCCTGCGTGACGGGCGGCCCGTGCACGACGGCACGCGGGTGCCCCCCGCCGGTCATGTGCACCGGCTGACCGTACGGGACCGGCCGCTGGAGGATCTCGTCTCACGCCGTGCCATCCGCGCGCGCTACGCCCGCCTCGGGTCCCTGGCGGAGAACCGGCCCCTGCCGGACGTCCACGAGATCGCCGCGCTGGCCACGGAGGGCGACCCGGCCGCTTCGGAAGCCTTCCGCTACGCTTTCGAAACCCTCGGCCAGGCCCTGGCACCGTGGATCGAACGCTTCGAGGCCACCGCGGTGGTGATCGGTGGTTCCATGGCTCGGTCGTGGGACTTGATCCAGCCCGCGCTCTCCTCGGGGCTGCTGCTCAGCGGCGGGACCACCGCGCGCGTGCTGCCCGCCGGGCAGCCTGCGGACGCACCGCTGATCGGAGCCGCCCACCGGGCGCGGGAGCGCGTTGCGGGCTGACCAGGTCGGGGACGACGCCACGGCGGACGCGGGAAGGAGAACGGGGATGACCGCTCGCCGGGGAGGCGGGCCGACCATGCACGACGTCGGCAAACTCGCGCAGGTCAGCGCCATGACGGTCTCGCGGGTGATCAAGAACGATCCCGGGGTCTCCGAAGCCACCCGCGAACGAGTTTTCGCCGCGGTTGACCGTCTCGGCTACCGTCGCAACGAGACCGCGCGCAGCCTCCGGCTCGGCGGCAGCAGGATGATCGGTCTCGTTGTCACCAACCTTGCCAACCCGTTCTATTCGCGTCTCGCGCTCGGGGTCCAGGAAGTCCTCACCGAACACGACTTCCGGATGCTGCTCAGCAACACCGGCGACCAGGTGGACCGCGAGTCCAGTCTTGTCGACGGCCTTGTCGACCACCGGGTCGAAGGGCTGATCGTCGTCCCCGCCGGCAGCCGGCAGCAGCACCTGGCAGACGCCATGCGCCATGTCCCGGTCGTCCTCGCGGCACGACCACCCGCCGGACTCGACACCGACTGTGTGCTGGTCGATGACTTCCACGGCGCCCGCGAGGCCACAGCCTGTCTTCTGACAGAAGGACATACCCGCATCGCCTTCCTCGGCAACCCGCCGGCGCTGTACACGGGGGCCGAACGGCTGCGCGGATTCTGGGCAGCACACGAGGAAACCGCGGTGGAGCCTGACACCGCTCTGATACGGCAGGGCCTCGTAGATGCCGCGACGGCTGAGCGAGCGGTCCTCGAACTCCTTGACCTCCCTGATGGCCCCACAGCGTTGTTCTGCACGAACAACCGCATCAGCCAGGGCGCGATCCGAGCCCTCCACAAGGCCGGTACCACTCTCCCCCTGGCGGGCTTCGACGACTTCGACCTCTCCGACATCCTCGGTCTCCCGCTGACACTCGTCTCGTACGACGCCGACGAGATCGGCAGACAAGCCGCCCGCCTCCTCATCGACCGCCTCGGCCACCGAGACTCCGAGCCCCCCGCCTCCCGACGCATCACTGTCCCGACCCGTGTGACGCGCCACGGCCCCCAACCCGACGACCGCCTCCGCGGCGGACCGCCGTACAGCGCCTGACCACCGCCTTGAACACCCGCCGTTGAGGCGGGCACCGGGTTGAGAAGTGCGCTCGTCGACGATGAGGCCTCTCCGCGACGTCACTGCCCGTGGTGAGCCGTGAGGCGGCGAGGATGGAGAGCCCGCGTCTGAGGCTCCCCGGTGACGAGGAACGACGGAGGAGCCACCGATGCTGCTCGGAAGTAGAGGGTGGCCCCCAAAGAAGGGCGTGTGGCGAACGCCTAACGGTTTCCGTTCGAGCGGGATCGAGGAGGATGCAGCCCTATGGAAACGAGTGCCTATGTCCGTCGTTCCGACGTTTTCGCAGGCGAGACGCGTCACCGGAATAGGTTCGAGTCCCACCCGCCCCACCGGGACACGCCGCAACTTCACTCGTTTGACCTGCAACAACAGGTGAGCCCCCTCTGTGGAGGGGGCCCATTTCACGGCTCCAAGATCGTCTGCTCGGCCAATGCTCGGCCGAGATGTTGGAGCCGTGTTATCCGCTCGCCCGCGCGGCGCCCGTGAGTGGTTCGAACGCCCGCATGGTTTCGAGCCGCCGCTGATGCGCATCGCGATGGGTCCTGCGGCCGTTGCCCGTTCCGCGCTGCACGGTGACGGGACGTCAGTCAAGGGCGCAGACGGAGACGTCTTACAACGGCTAACACAATGAGTTGATCTGTCGGTGGGTGATGAGGCAGCAGGCGAGTTTGAGGAAGGCTTCGTGGATGTCGGCTCGGCGTTCCCAGCGGATGCGGAGGCGTTTGAAGCCGTGGAGCCAGGCGAAGCTGCGTTCGACGACCCAGCGGTAGGTTCCCAGGCCGGTGCCGTGGAGGGTGCCGCGGCGGGCGATGGCCGGCACGATGCGGCGTTGTCGGACCTGGTCGCGGTAGATGTCGTGGTCGTATCCGCGGTCGGCGAAGAGTGAGTCCGGCTTGCGTCGCGGGTGCCCGACCCGGCCCCTGATGGGTGGGATGGCGTCGATCAGCGGTATGAGCTGGGTGACGTCGTTGCGGTTGCCGCCGGTGAGGATCACGGCGAGCGGGGTGCCGTGTCCGTCGGTGATCAGGTGGTGTTTCGATCCGGTTCGGCCACGGTCGACCGGACTCGGTCCCGTCTGGCTCCCCCTTTTATGGCCCGCACGTGGCTGGAGTCGACCACCGCCCGTGACCAGTCGAGACGGGCCGCCGCGTTGAGCTCGGCCAGCAGCACTTCGTGCAGCTGCTGCCAGACGCCGGCCTCGTTCCAGTCCCGCAGCCGCCGCCAGCAGGTCATGCCCGAGCCGAAGCCCAACTCCTGCGGTAGGTATTCCCATTGGATGCCGGTGTGCAGCACGAAGAGGATGCCGCACAGTACCTGCCGGTCCGGCAGCGGCTTGCGGCCCGGGTGCCGAAATCGCCGTTCCCTGTACGGCAGCAGCGGCTCGACCCGCTCCCACAGGCCATCCGACACGATCCACGGCGAGGCCCCCATGCCCAGACAACGGTGAACACCTGACGCGGACAAGGTCACCAGGACCGATCCACCTCATTGTGTTAGCCGTTGTAAGTGCCGTCTTCGTGAGACTTTCTAGTCAGAGACTCGCCGCCTCGTGCGAATTCGCCCGTAGCGGCGAGGAAATGACACATGGAGTTGGCTCTGATGACGTTGAACTCCGGGATAGGAGTCTGACCTTCGGACCACCCCCGCTCGCGCGGGAAGAACCCGCCCGCCGTGAGGGTGAACGCGATCTGGCACGGACCACCCCCGCTCGCGCGGGAAGAACCCCCCCGGGCAGGCGCAGTTCGAGGCGCTCGGCGGACCACCCCCGCTCGCGCGGGAAGAACGACGTTCAGCGAGGTCCTGACGGTCTACTCGGCGGACCACCCCCGCTCGCGCGGGAAGAACGTTCGGACGATCGGCTCGCACAACTGCAGGCGCGGACCACCCCCGCTCGCGCGGGAAGAACGTGACGGCATGACCGTGGGCGTTCTTCGCGCTCGGACCACCCCCGCTCGCGCGGGAAGAACTCCTACAGCGTGATGCCCGGGGATGAAGTGGGCGGACCACCCCCGCTCGCGCGGGAAGAACTAGAGCGCGGTGGTGCTCTTGCCTGTGCCTCCCGGACCACCCCCGCTCGCGCGGGAAGAACGCGACCTCGTCGCGCTGCTCATCGAGCCGACGCGGACCACCCCCGCTCGCGCGGGAAGAACGGTGTGCAGCGCCGGCTCGGCCCGCGCGTACGCGGACCACCCCCGCTCGCGCGGGAAGAACCATCCCGTGGTCACGGTGTATCGAGTGGACGGCGGACCACCCCCGCTCGCGCGGGAAGAACGAAGCGGCTATGAGCGCCGCCCTCACCCTGATCGGACCACCCCCGCTCGCGCGGGAAGAACTCATGGCACTGCGTACGGAGGCGGAGAACTGGCGGACCACCCCCGCTCGCGCGGGAAGAACCGGCTGACACCCCGTGAAGCCGAATCACTCATCGGACCACCCCCGCTCGCGCGGGAAGAACGGCGTCGACATCGCCGCCCGCCCGAACTACCCCGGACCACCCCCGCTCGCGCGGGAAGAACTCGATCCGGTCGTAGATCCCGCCCGCCCCGGTCGGACCACCCCCGCTCGCGCGGGAAGAACCCCTCCACCACAGGGGGCGCGACGGCCCGAAGCGGACCACCCCCGCTCGCGCGGGAAGAACCCAGGCCAAGAGCCGCCAGTCGGAAATGAGAACGGACCACCCCCGCTCGCGCGGGAAGAACATCCCCGTGTGCTCCGCCGCCCTCGCCCTCGCCGGACCACCCCCGCTCGCGCGGGAAGAACATCAGCGCGGCCAACAGGTTGACCGTGTTGACCGGACCACCCCCGCTCGCGCGGGAAGAACCAGTGGCTCGCCACCCCGTCCGGGGTGGTGCGCGGACCACCCCCGCTCGCGCGGGAAGAACACTTCATGAGCTGCGGTTTTGAAGGGGCTTTGCAATTCCTTGACTCGGCCGCCGCCAGCTCATGGAGCCAGTGTGTCAGAGCTCGGTGGTGGAATGTCCCGCACTGACCGGCGGCCTGTGCCGAGGGGGAGAGATGGTTGATGTTCGGGTGTGGGGGAAGGAACACGGGCTCTTGGAGCCCTATCCGTTGGTTGGGCATCTCCTGGACACCGGCGTGGTAGCCGGAGCGTTGTGGGATGGGTTTCTGGCTGGATCGCAGCAGCGGGCGATCGTCGGGGAGTTGGGGGTTGGTGCGGACGAGGCGCGGTCCATGGTCGCGTTCTGGGCGGGGTTGCACGATGTCGGGAAGATCCACCGAGGGTTTCAGTTTCAGCGGGATGCGCTCAGGCATGGGTCGTGTGCGGCTCTGCTGGCCGATGACGCGTTCGCCGTTCGTGTGGTGGGGGATACGGGCGCCTTCTCGTTGGGGCATCAGGAGGTGAGCGCGCGGGTGTTGCCCGGGCTGCTGGCGGGGGTGGGATACCCGGTGGGCAGTGGGGTGTTGGCGAGGCGGCTGGTGGTGCGGGTGGCGCAGATGTTGGGCGGGCATCACGGGCGGTATCCGGGTCTGCCGCAGGGGCGGAGCGTTTTCGATCCGTTGCGGGATTACCCGGAGTTGGGCGCCGGGGGCTGGGAGACGCAGCGTCGGGAGCACGTGGTCGCGTTACGGGAAGTGATGGGCCATCCGGTCGAGGTGGCGGCCGGGGCGGGGCTGACGGTGCCGGTGGCGGTGGTGATCGCGGGGCTCGTGATAGTTGCCGACTGGCTGGCCAGTCAGGACGACTTTGTGATGCGGCAGCAGGCCGCCGCAACTGCCGACGGAGGGCTGGGCACCCCGGACTCGTTACGCGCGCACGCCGCGCGTGCGGCGGCTGAGGCGCCGGGCCTGTTGATGGGCGCGGGTCTGAACCGGGCGCAGTTCACCGTCGGGGGCTTTCGACGGCGGTTCCCGGAGATCCGGGAGCCGCATCCGTTGCAGGTCAGCGTGGATGTGGAGCTGACGGAGGCGGGAGTCTTCGAGGGCGGGCCGGGCGTCCTTCTGGTGACGGCGCCGCCGGGGGAGGGCAAGACCGAGGTCGCGCTCGCCGCCGCTGCCTCGATGGGCCGGGCGGCGGGGTGCCCCGGGGTGGCCTTCCTCCTGCCGACCCGGGCCACCGCTGATCAACTCTACGAACGGATGGCGGCGTTCGGGCGGACGAACCTGGTGGGGGACGCGGCGCTGACGCTGCTGCACGGCGCTGCCGATCTGAACGAGCGGTACACGCCGGAAGCGCTGCGGGAGCCGAAGACGCTGACCGATGAGCACGATCCGGCGCAGGGCGGAGCCTCGTTGTCGGTGGGCCGGTGGTTGCGTACCCGTGGGCGGGGGCTGCTGGCTCCGCTGGCGGTCGGCACGGTCGACCAGGCGCTCCTGGCGGTCCTCCCGCTGCGCCACAACGCGCTGCGGCAGTTGGGCCTGGCGGGCAAGACGGTGGTCGTGGACGAGGCGCACGCGTATGACGCGTTCACCCATGCTCTGCTGCTGCGGTTGCTGGTCTGGCTCGGGGCGATGCGGGTCCCGGTGGTCCTGCTCTCGGCGACGCTGACCGGGCGTACGGCCACCGGCATGGTGGAGGCGTATCTGTCGGGCGCAGGACGGAAGCCGGGCTCCAACGAGTTGCCCGCGCCCTCGTATCCGGGCTGGCTGTACGCGGACGCCGCCACCGCGGCCGTCACACTCCCCAGCGGTCCCATCGGCACCAACCGGCCATCCAGCCTCCGTATCGATCTGCTCCCCGTCGCCCACACGTACGACACCGCGACCGGGAACGGCCGATTGGCCACGCTGCTGCAAGAGCTGAACCCCGTTGCGGACGCGGGCGGTTGTGCCGCCGTGATCTGCACGACCGTCGGCGAGGCGCAGCAGACGTTCAGCGCTCTGCGGGAACACTTCCGGGGGCGATACGGGCCGGACTACTCCGGCTGGGACGACCGGGTGTCGTACGCGGATGCGCCCCGGAGTCCGTCGGAAGGGGCCCGGTCGCCGGAGGGTCCCCAGCTGCGACTGCTGCACGCACGCTTCCCGGGGAAGCGCCGGAGCGCGATCACCCGTGAAGCCGAAGAGTGGTTCGGACGCGTCGGCAAGGAAGGTGTACGGCGTCCCGTACCCCCGCGCGGGACGATCCTGGTCGCCACCCAGGTGATCGAACAGTCTCTGGACCTGGACTTCGACCTGATCGTCTCCGACCTCGCACCGATGGCGCTGCTCCTTCAGCGGGCCGGACGGGTCTGGCGGCACCGGACGACCGCTCCGTACCGGCCCTCCTGGAGCAGTGGCCCCCGACTGGCGGTGCTGGTGCCGGTCAACACCGAGGGTGAGCTCCACCCTCCGAAGGCGTGGGGTGATGTGTACGCGCCGTCGCTCCTGCGCCGCACCCTCGAAAAGCTGGAGGGGCGGGCGGGAAAGCCCGTGAACGTGCCCGGCGATGTTCAGGAACTCGTCGACGGCGTGTACAACGAGGAGTTCGCGTCGAAGACCCCCAAGCTCCTGCTGGAGGAGGACATCGAGCGGCTGACGGACACCATGGCACGCAAGGGGCTGGCGGACCTGGTGACCATCCCGGAACCGGACGACGTCCGCTCGCTGGAGGAACTCACCAGCAGCGATGCGGACGAGGACATCATCACGACGCGGCTGGGCGCGGACACCGTGGCGACCCTGCCCGTCTTCGAGGATCCAGCGCAACGCCGGTGGCTGGACGAACACCACACGGTGCCGCTCCCGGAGTATGGCGACTCCCCGGGCGGACGCTTCTCCAGGGGTCTGGTGCGTGAACTCCTGGGCTATGTCGTGCCGCTGGCGCACGGCGAGTGGCGTCGGGCGTGTACGGCCGCCCACCAGCCGCCGGCCGGCTGGCAGGACGAAGCCGCGCTCGCGGGCATCGTCCTGCTGCCGCACACCTCCGGACCGGAGGGGCCTGCCGGACCGGTACTGGGCAAGCGACGGCTGACGCTCCACCACGAGCTGGGGCTCGTGTCCGAGCGGGTCGACTGAGGGAGGCAGCTGGAGATCGCCCTATCACGGTATCGCTCGCCCGGAAGGATCTTTGAGCAGATTCCTCAAAGCCGCTTGTCCGGTGCTCGTTCATGGGTAATGTCACTGTCGGTGGAAGGGGGGCTCACCCGCTGTATCTGCCTGGCATTCAGTCAGGAGGCTTGCAGTGCCCACACCGTGGTCCCCCTGATACCCAATCAGGGGGACGACTGCGGCCCCCACTGACGCGGGGATCGGACTCGGTGTCTGACCGGCTCTCCCGGAAGGATCGGTCCACCTCCGCCACCGCGGAGACGCCTTCGACACGACGCGACGGCTCTGTCGAAACACATACCGTTCGACGTGACAACCGGAGTGACCAGCTCGTGTCTACCGAACCGCCCACCGTAGAGGTGGAGCAACTCCATCCCTGCGACCTCCAACTCTACGACCTTGGTACCGAACCGTGGGCCCCCGTCTCGATGCTCCCCGCGGCCGACGGGTCGGCCGGCTCCCGCAGTCTCGGCTTCCTGGGCCTGTTTCTCGACGCCCACCGGATCGGCGGGCTCGCCGTCGCGTTGCCACCTGCCGCATCCGGATTGATGCGAGTGTTGTACGCCCTCGCCGCGCGGATCACCGGTCTCCACGAGGCGAAGAACCAGGGGGAGTGGAGCGATCGCAGATATGAACTCCTCGAAGAAGACGGGCAGTTCGATGCGGACGCGGTGAATGAGTACTTCAGTCGCTTCGCGAAACGATTCCGTCTCTTCGACACCGAGCGTCCGTGGATGCAGGACCCCAGGCTGACCGAGGAGTGTCCGACCGGTTCGGGCGTCAACAAGTTGGTAATGGCACGACCGGCGGGCAACAACCAGGTGTTCTTCGGGCACTTCACCGACGATGAGCAGGTGTCGCTGACGCCGGCCGACGCCGTGTTGCATCTGCTGGCGCAGCTCTACTACGGGCCTTCGGGTCAGTGCACGCCGCGGACCGTGGCGGGACAGCGGTTCGGAAACGCCTATGCCGGTCCGTTGCGCAAGGTGCTTTCCTACCATCCGTTGGGACGCTCGCTCTTCGAGACGCTGCTGCTGGGCCTTCCGTACCCGAACAGATGGCCCCGCGACAGGAACCGCGAGCCCGACCGCTGTCCCTGGGAGCGCGACGAACTGCCCGATCCGCTCGCCGTGCCGACCGCGCCGACGGGGCCACTGGGGGCGCTCACCGAGCAGTACCGGCACGCGGTCCTCCTTACTCGCGGCCCCGGGGGAGGGAGCGTGGTGGACGCGCACATCACCTGGGCACTGCGCGTCAACCGACCGCCGCACGAAGACCCGTACCTGCTGTGGGACGAGGGCAGAGACCTGCTCAAACGGCCCCGGGAGGCGGACGCGGACCGCGCTTTGTGGCGGGACCTGGACGCGCTGGTGACCGAGACCCGCACGGACTCCGGGCATCGGCCCTCCGCACTGAGCGACCTGAACTGCGAGTTGCCGCCAGAGGTCGAGGACGCCCTGCGGGTGCAGTCCCTCGGTTTCGACCAGGACGGCCAGACCCGCGACCGTACGTACTTCACCGGTTCCACCCCGCCGCTGTTCGCACTGCTCCGGGACTCGGACAACCCGGCGGACAGAGCCCTCAAGCTGGGCCTCAGGGAAGGGCGCGATGCGGCGGAGAAGGCGGCGAGCCGGCTGGAATACGCGTTGCAGACGGCGTGGCGCGCCTACACCACCCCGTTCGAGAACGATCGTCCCGGCGGGACCGCCAAGGAGCGGCGCAAGCGCGGCGGACCGTGGCCCGCACGTGCACTGGCCGCCTACTGGCCGGCCGCCGAGCAGCGCTTCTGGGAGTCGCTCCATGCCCGGGACTTCGCGGGGAGTTCCAGAGCGTTCGGGCAGCTCGCGCTGCGTGAGTACGACACGGTGACGCTCCAGATCGCCGCTACCCCTCGGGGGGCAAAAGCCCGCGAGAAAGCACGCGGACTGGTGTCCGTTCTGCTGAGTGTCCCCGACCGTCCCTGAGTTGTGCGTTCCGTGCTCGGTGCGGTCCGCGGATTCGTGCGCGCGGCAGGCATGGCTGGCCACGCGACTTCCCCACGACCGAGGCCGAGAGACATGACGGAAGCGGAGAGTACCGCCGGGCACGTAGACGCCGGACCACCTTCGACGAGCCCAGCAGCACCCCGACCACCACACCAACGGCGGAATCGATGAGCGCGACAACCCACGGACAAGAACAGCAACCCCAGCCAAGGGACTTGGATCTGCTCAGATACGACGAGTACGCGGAGCGGGTGCGCAAACTGTGCCGGGAGGCGCCGGGGAAACAGTCCGCGTTACGAGCCGGACTGGGCAAGCCGGTCACCGAAGTTCCCGCCCGGATGCACGCTGCGCTGTTGCGGCCCGGACTTATCCGGGAGGACCCCGAGGGCCGGGGCTACGTGGACAAGGAGCGTGCGTACTACGCGATCGCCGCGCTCATCGCCGCCCGCCCACGGTCCCAGCGGCTGTCCGAGACTTCTGACACCGACACGGCGGACACCGGAACGCGGGAACATCCGACGGGCGAGGATGTTCCCGCGGCGGTCGCCGCGGACGGCGACAGCGCCGATACCCGGCCAGCCTCGGACACTTCTCGCGCGGACGGGAGCGCGACGGCGTTCCGGCCGCGTGGCACCAGCCTGGGCGAGAGCTTCGCGATCGCCGTCGGCCGCCGCAGCCCCGACCAGCTCAATTCAGGCGCCGCCGAGTCACGGCTGCACCTGCTCGTGCGCCAGGACCTCGACGGCGTTCACCGGACGCTGCCCAGCGTGGTCCGCTGGCTGGGCTCCTCCGGCGTCGGCCCGGACTACGCCTGTCTGCTGCGGGACCTCACCGTGTGGCGTTATGAACGCGACGCAGTGGCGACCCGCTGGCTCCAGGCGTTCTATCGGTCGCTGCGCCGGCAGGAGACGGCGGCCGGGGAACGGCCGTCCTCACCCGACTCCTGACACCCGACGTCCGTTCCACGACCCCGGCCTTGGTCCTGTCGTGGGACGCGACGAGGCCGCTGACAGTCGGCCCCTGCTTTTTCCCCGCTTGCGGGCCCGTCACCTCATTCACCCGTGCCTGCCCCGTGCCCGTCCTTCTTTCCCACGCCCATCAGAGAGATTTCCGTGATGCCCATCGCACCCGCCGTCACATCGGCGCCCCGCTTCCTGGACCTGCACGTCGTCCAGACCCTCCCGTACAACAACGTCAACCGAGATGATCTTGGTTCTCCAAAGTCCCTGACGTTCGGCGGTACCACTCGTACGCGTGTGTCCAGCCAGGCGTGGAAGCGTCCGGTGCGCCTGGCGGTGGAGGAGGCCATCGGGGAGAAGGCACTGCGTACCCGTCGGCTTCCCGAGCAAGTCTTCCGGGAGCTGGTAAGCCGGGGCTGGCCGGAGGATCTGGCCGCTCTGGCGGGTGCGCAGGTGATCCGCTCGGCCGAGACCAAGCTCGCCCTGGAGAAGGGCGACCGCACCACGGCGTCCCTCCTGTTCCTGCCCGACAGTGCCGCGTCCGCTCTCGCGGACATCGCCGAGGAGCACCGGCAGGCGCTGGCCAAGGCCCTGGGCAAGGCCGCCGCCACCAAACCGTTGCTGCCCAAGGACGCCGTCCACGACGTCCTGCGTTCCCGCAACGGGTCCATCGCCCTGTTCGGGCGGATGCTCGCGGAGATTCCCCAGGCAGGTGTCGACGGCGCGGTACAGGTGGCGCACGCCTTCACCACGCACGCCACCTCCGTACAGACGGACTTCTTCACCGCCGTGGACGACGTCAACCAGTGGGCGGAGGACGCGGGCAGCGCCCATATGAACACCGGCGAGTTCAGCACCGGTGTTTTCTACCGCTACGCCACCCTCGACCTGCGTGATCTCGCGTCGAACGTGGCCTCCCTGAAAGGCCCGCAGGACCGCCCCACCACACCGCTGGCCCCGTCCGACAACGCGTACCTCCGGGACGTGGGCACCCTGCGCGACCTCACCACCGCCTTCGCCACCGCGTTCCTCGGCACCGTGCCCGGTGCGAAGAAGACCTCCACCGCCCCGCACACCCACCCGGACCTGGTCCATGTCGCGGTGCGGCCCGACCGGCCGCTCTCCCTGGCCGCCGCGTTCGAGGAGCCCGTACGGGCCAGGGAGCACGGCTGGGGACTGCCGTCCCGACTGGCCTTGAGCGAGTACGCCGCCCGCATCAACCGGCTGTTGGGCACCGAGGAACTTCCGTACGCCGCCCACGCCGGCCTGGACGAGAAGCATCTGCCGGGGCTCGGCACCATGGCCGCCTCCTATCCCGAACTGATCGCCGGCGCGGTCGATATCGCCTACCCCACCGCCAAGGCGGCCGGCGCGTGACCGGGTTCCTCCTCCACCTCTCCGCGCCTATGCAGTCCTGGGGTGAGCACAGCGCCTTCACCCATCGGGACACCGCCACCCACCCGACCCGCTCCGGACTGATCGGCCTGCTCGCCTCCGCCCTCGGCATTCCCCGGGCCCAGGCTGTCGCCGACGGGCAAGACCGCACGACATTGTTCGCCCGGTTGACCGAGGTTCGGTTCACCGTACGGGTGGACCGCCCAGGCACCGTCATGAGCGACTTCCACACGGTTGGGGGCGGCTACCCCCACCACCGGACCGTACCCACCGCGAAGGGCGCCCGGCGCGGCGTGGACGCGGCAACCATCGTCTCCACCCGCCACTACCTCTCCGACGCCGCTTTCACCGTCGCGGCCGACTTCACCGACGCAGACCTCGCCCGGCTCTGCTCCGACGCCGTGGCCGCGCCGTGCCGGCCGCTCCACCTGGGTCGCCGCTCCTGCCCGCCGGGCGCCCTGCTGCTGCTCGGCACCGGTTTTGACGACCCGGCCGCCGAGTTGAGCCGCTTTCCGCTGGCACGACGTGCCCCCCGCATTCCGCCGCTGTCCGGCACGGTCGACGTCCGCTTCATCAGCGATCAGCCCCTCCCTGACCGTATGGATCCCGCGGATCCCGCGTGCCCGCAGGGCCCTCCGGCGCCGGTCACCGTGACCATGCTCAACGACGAACCGGTTCGCCTCACCGCCCGCGACCGCGTCCACCGCGCACGCCCCGCGTACAGCACCACCCGGCCCTTGCCCGTGACCCTCTGCTCCGGATACGGCATCGCCTACCTCAACGCCATCGCCGACCATCTGCACCCGCAAGGAGCCACGTCGTGAACTCCACCGACACCGATCCCACGACGGAGAGCGCCGCGACAGCCACCGCCGGTCCGGCGACCGGACAAGCCTGGCTGACCCGACTACTCCTCAACCCCCGCAGCCGCGCCGTCCAGCGCGACCTGCGCAACATCACCGACCTGCACCGCACCGTCATGAACCTCGTCCCGGACGACCTCGGCGATACTCCCCGGGCCCGGGCCGGACTCCTCTTCCGGCTGGAGACCGACGGAACGGGCGACCCGGTCCTCCTGGTCCAGACCCGCACACCCCCCTCGACCGGCCGGCTCCCCCACGGCTACGCCCGCGTCGAGAGTCGCCCCATGGACACGCTGCTCGCCGCGCTGCGCCCGAGCCTGCTCCTCCGCTACCGGCTCGCCGCCAACGCGGTACGCCGCTGCGGCCCCAACAGCACCGCCGGCCGCTGGAAACAGGCCATCCCGCTGCACGGACCGGAAGCCGACCAGTGGTGGATCGACCGGGCGACCGCCTCCGGCCTCGCCCCGCACACCCTGGTGTCCAGGTCCACCGACACCGCCACCACCTGGCACGCCACCAACCCGAAAACGGTGCTCCCGGCACCCGCCCCACCGACGACTACCGACCCGAAATCCGTCGCCGGTGCCACCCCGCGTGCCAACCGCCGCATCGACCGAGCGGTCACCCTCTTCGAAGGCACCGCCCAGGTGACCGACCCCGCCGCCCTGCGCTCCGCACTTCTGAACGGCATCGGACGCAGCAAGTCCTACGGCTGCGGCCTGCTCAGCCTCGCGCCCGCCCACCCAGGAGCCTGACACCCGCCATGGCTGCCAACCGCCGCCCCCACACGCAGAGTTCCGCCCGCCGCCGCGTCGCCTCACCCACCCTGGCGATGCTGCCCCGGGTCGGTGACTCGCTCTCCTTCCTCTACGCCGACATCGTCCGTATCGTCCAGGACGACACCGGCGTCTGCGCCGAAACCACCGGCGAAGACGGCGACATCACCCGCGTCCACCTGCCCACCGCGTCACTGAGCTGCGTGTTGCTGGGCCCGGGCACCTCCATCACCCAGCCCGCGCTCGCCACCTTCGCCCGCCACGGCACCACCGTGGTCTGCACCGGCTCCGGCGGTGTCCGCTGCTACTCCGGCACGGTCCCCGCCTCCCTCACCACCCGCTGGCTCGAACGCCAGGTCCACCAGTGGACCGATCCCGACCGCAGACTCGCGGTCGCACGCCAGATGTACACGTCCCGCTTCCAGATCGGCGTCCCCGCGGCCACCACCCTGGAGCAGTTACGCGGCATGGAGGGCCAGCGCATGAAAGCGCTGTACAAACTCCTCGCCCAGCAGCACCGCATCGGCCGCTTCCGGCGCTCCTACGAACCCGACTCCTGGGACACCCAGGACCCCGTCAACCTCGCCCTGTCCTCCGCCAGTTCGTGCCTGTACGGAATCGTGCACTCGGCCCTGGTCGCTCTCGGCTGCTCGCCGGCCCTCGGCTTCGTCCACCAAGGGACCCAACTCGCCTTCGTCTACGACATCGCCGACCTCTACAAAGCCGAACTCACCGTCCCCCTCGCCTTCTCCCTCCACGATTCCCCCAACCCCGAAGCAGCCGCCCGCCGCAGCTTTCGGGAACAGCTCCGCCTCTTCAAACTTCTCCCTCGCATCGTCACCGACGTCCAGACACTCCTCGCCCCCGGCGAAACGGAACACGTCGCCGATGGGCACACCGACGGCGAAGCCGTGGAGATGGTCAACCTCTGGGACCCGAAATCCGGCTCGGTACCGGCGGGCGTCAACTACGCCCCGCAGGAGGCCCCCGATGTTCCGTAACCCCGCCGGACACCTCACCGAACCCCCGGGGCTTCCATGCCGACGATGACCGTCCTCGCCACCACCGCTGTCCCCGATCACGTACGCGGCGCCCTCACCCGCTGGATGATCGAACCCACTCCCGGCCTCTACGTCGGGACGCTCTCCGCCCGCGTCCGCAACGAACTGTGGGCCGTCGTCGCCGCATCCATCGGGCCCGGCGCCGCCGTCCTCCTCCATCCCGAAGCCAACGAACAGGGCTTCACCCTGCACACCGCCGGCGACCGCCGCCGCATTCCTTTCGACTTCGACGGTCTCGCGCTCATCGCCTTCCGCCCTCAAGACGAACAGACCACGGACCCGGAGGAGCCCGAACCCACGGTCCCAGCAGCCGGTTGATCAGATACTGGCTGTAGTCGAGTGGCCCGGCAGTTCTCGCCGTCCCCGGCGTCGCGCACCATCACGTGTCGGTGAAGGTGCGACCAGGGACTCCGGGCGGTTGCGGATCGGTCGATGGAGATGCCGCCTTCAGACACGGTGTACGGACTTCAGGATCTCCGAGTGGCCGCCTCCAGCAGCGCTCGTCGCTGCGCCGGCTCTCCTGCGACCCGTCGGCGCGTGGCGCCACGGGGCTGCGCAACGTCGACGGTCGCATCTGCGGACGTGCGGGGGAGCCCGGTCATCGGGGACGGCACCGACCACGGCGACGCGCCGGGCCCGCCCGCGTCGGCCGGGACCTGGGCCATTGGGGCCCGGCCCGGTTGAAGTCCCCTCGCCGTGCGGTGACTTCGGACGTGCCGGACCCGCCATTACCTCAGCGGTAATCGACCGTCCGCCACGGCTGCGGCACGCTGCGGTACGCGGGCAGGACAGCGGCCCCCGTGGGGCCGGACGCCCTGCCCCGCAGGTCGGTCGTGCGCCGTTGGGTGCGTCGGTAGGGACGAGAGGACACTGTTGTGACCATGTACGAGGAAGCCGTCGAGCGCTACTTCGCCGCCTGGAACGCCGCCACCCCCGGGGAGGTGGCCAAGGCCGTCGCCGCCGCCTTCACCGAGGACGGCACCTTCACCGACCCGCTGGCCGATGTGGCGGGTCATGACGGGATCGTGGCGGCGATCACGGGTGCCCATCAGCAGTTCCCGGGCTTCAAGTTCACGCTCACCGGGACGCCCGACGGGCATCACAACCTGGTGCGCTTCACCTGGGACCTGGTCTCCACGGCCGACGGCTCGTCCCCCGCCGCCGGGTTCGACGTGATCACGCTCGCCGAGGACGGCCGCATCAGCGGCGTCGCGGGCTTCCTGGACCGTGTGCCCGGGGTCTGACGACTCCCCGGTTCGCTCGCCGGTTCACCGCAGGGCGTGCAGGGCGGCGGCCGTCTCCGGGTCGGCGGGGAGGAACGTCTCGACCGCCAGCTCGGAGACGGTCACATCCATCGGTGTGTTGAACGTGGTGGCCGTCGAGATGAACGAGAGCACCCGGCCGCCCACCTCGATACGGAGCGGAAGCGCGTACGGGTGGGCGGCCGGACCCTGGTCCTCCCCGTGTTCTCCGGTATCGGCCGGATAGCCGGACACCTCCTCGTACAGGCGGCGCAGCGCGTCCGACGAACGCAGTGCGACCTGCCGCTCCATCCGCTCCAGCAAGTGGGCCCGCCACTCGGGCAGATTGCGGATGCGCGGGGCCAGACCCTCCGGGTGCAGCGTCAGGCGCATCGCGTTCATGGGCGGCTCCAGCAGATGGGCGGCCACCCCGTCGAGCAGCGTCAGCACGCCCTTGTTGGCGGTCACCACGTCGTACGTCCCGTCCATCACCAGGGCGGGGTGCGGTTCGTACGCGGTCAGCAACCGCTCAAGTTCCGAGCGGAGTTGAGCCATCGCCGGAGAGGTCAGTGAGGTCTCCGGGTAGGTGGGGGCGTAACCGGCCGCCAGCAGCAGCGTGTTGCGGTCCCGCACGGGAATGTCGAGCCGCTCGGCCAGCCGCAGCACCATCGCCCTGCTCGGTACGGCCCTGCCCGTCTCGATGAAGCTGATGTGCCGGGCGGAACTGTCGGCTCTCAGGGCCAGTTCGAGCTGGGTGACCCGCCGCAGCGTGCGCCAGCCACGCAGGAGAGCTCCGACGCGGACGTCCTCGACGGTCCTGGTCGTGGCAGTCGTCATGACCAGGACGCTACCCGATCCGGACGCTCGGGCCCCGGCCGTGTCCGTCAACTCCCTGCATCAGCAGGGTGGTTGGCACCCGTACCGCAAAAGCGAGGAAAAGAAGCCGCCCACCTCGCACGTACGCGGTTCTGCGGGCCTTCCGGTGGGCATCACCCCTTCGCGGCCGTCGCGGCCGTGTCGCGCGGAGGGGGAGATCCGATGGGCCGACTCCGAACACCGCCCGGCGGTCCTCCGTCCGGTGGTCCTTTGCCCGGCGGTCTGCCACCCAGCGGTCCTCCGCCCGTACGGGCGGGGACCTTCGCCCTGCGTGGTGAGCTGGGGCGGCCCGCGACGCTGACCGTCGCAGATCTGCGCCGGGGCTGGCGGCAGCACCGTGCGGACGTGGTCTTCGACTGCGCGAACTCCGGACCGCGTCACCACACCTTCCAGGGGCCCCTGTTGCGCGAAGTCGTCACCGACGCGCGGCCGGAGTTCGACGTGCGGCGCCGCCGCGACCGCTCCCGTTTCCTGCTGTCGGTCACCGGCGGGGACGGGCATCACACGGTGCTGTCCTGGGGCGAGATCGACCCCGACTTCGGCGCGGTGCCCGCCCTGCTCGCCACCACGCTCGACGGCGCCCCACTGGACCTGATGGGCAGTCAGCTGGTGGTGCCGACCGACTGCTGCGGTGCCCGTTACATCAGCGCCGTCACCAGCGTCTGGGTCGGCACGTGTCACGTCCCCGTATGACCCGCCTGCGTCCTGGGGGTTCCTCCAAAACGACACGCATATGCCATGGATATTCAGCTCAAACCTTGCACATGCGAGGTCGACGGCCTATCTTTCCGCGCATGCAGTCCTACACAATCGGTCAGGCGGCACGCCTGCTCGGCGTCAGTGTCGACACCGCTCGCCGCTGGGCCGACGCCGGGCGGGTCGCCACCCATCGCGACGAGGGCGGGCGCCGGCTCGTCGACGGCCGGGACCTCGCCGCGTTCTCGATCGAGGTCGGCCAGAGCGGCAACGGCGCCGAGGAGGAGACCCCGTACAGCTCCGCCCGCAACGCCTTCCCGGGCATCGTCACCGCCGTCAAGCTCGGCGACGTCGCGGCCCAGGTGGAGATCCAGGCCGGCCCGCACCGGCTCGTCTCGCTCCTGACCAGGGAGGCCGTGGAGGAGCTGGGCCTTGAGGTCGGGATGCGGGCCACCGCCCGCGTGAAGTCGACCAGCGTGCACATCGACCGTGTCTGACCGGCCGCCGGCGTCGGACCCGCCGACCGCGTCCGACCCGCCGACCGTGTCCGACCTGGACCCGTCACGTACGACACGGGCCGGTCGCGTACGACCCGGTCGGCCCCCGTCAATCTGCCAGAGCCCCATCAGTCTTCCGGATCACGCTTTCGGATCCGGCATCCAGGGAGTTCTCACCCTTATGTCCTTCACCTTCAGCACCGCCGTCCGGCGCGCCGCCGCCACCGCACTGGCCGGGGCCCTGCTCGTCCCGCTCACCGCGTGCGGCGGCGGTGACAGCGACGGCGACGGCGCCAAGCCGACCGCGTCCCTGAGCGGCACCCCCAAGTCCAACCTGACCGTGCTCGCCGCGTCGTCGCTCACCGACGTCTTCGCCACGGCCGGTGCCGCGTACGAGAAGAAGAACCCCGGCACCAAGGTCACGTTCTCCTTCGCCGGCTCGCAGGAACTCGCCGCACAGGTCCAGCAGGGCGCCCCCGCCGACGCGCTGGTCACCGCCGACACCAAGACCATGGACGGCCTGAAGGGCGAGACCGGGACTCCCACCGTCATCGCCAAGAACCGGCTCGTCATCGCCACCGGCGAGGGCAACCCGGAGAAGATCGAGAACCTCAAGGACCTCGCCGACACCAAGCTGAAGGTCGTCCTCGCCGCGCCCGAGGTCCCGGTCGGCCGCTACAGCGAGCAGGTCCTCGACGCGCAGAAGATCAAGGTGAAGCCGGTCTCGGAGGAGCCCAACGTCCGCGCCGTCCTCAGCAAGGTCGAACTCGGCGAGGCGGACGCCGGGATCGTGTACGCGACGGACGCCGCCACCGCCACCGACAAGGTCGACGCGATCGAGATCCCCGACGCGCAGAACGCCGTCGCCGAATACCCGGCCGCCACCCTCACCTCGTCCCGCTACGGCGACGCGGCGGCGGCGTTCGTGGCCTGGCTCAGCACCCCCGAGGCGCAGAAGATCCTCCAGGACGCGGGCTTCCAGCAGCCGTAACACCCTCCCCGCGCGCGGGGAACGGCGTACCGGTGCGCAGGAGCATCGACGACGAGACGCACACCCTCCCCGCGCGCGGGGAACGCTGGTTCGGCCCGGCGGAGCACACCCGCCGGGCCGGACTGTCCGCCCGCGCGCGGGGAGAGATCATCCGGGGCGGACACCTCCGCCCCCACCCGCCGCCCCCACCCGCGCTCCCACCCGCGCTCCCACCCGCCGTCCCCGCGCCCGGCCCCCGTCCGCAGGAGCCCGATGATCCGCCGCCGTCCCACCCGCCGGGCCCCGGGCCGCACCCGTACCCCCGTCACGCTCGCCGTCCCCGCGCTGCTCGCCGTCGCGTTCCTGCTGCTGCCGCTCGTCGGGATCCTCGCCCGCACCTCCTGGGGCGAGGTCGGTACGCATCTGACCAGCCCCGCGACCGTGGAGGCACTGGAACTCTCCCTCCTCGTCTCCTTCTGGGCGCTCGCCCTCTCCCTGGTCCTCGGGGTGCCGCTCGCCTGGCTGCTGGCACGGGTCGACTTCCCCGGCAAGGCGTTCGTCCGGTCCCTGGTGCTGCTGCCGATGGTGCTGCCGCCCACGGTCGGCGGGGTCGCGCTGCTGCTCGCGTTCGGGCGGCGCGGACTGCTCGGACCCTGGATGGAGGACACGTTCGGCATCACCCTGCCGTTCCACACGTCGGGCGCGGTGGTGGCGG
This sequence comes from Streptomyces sp. NBC_01498, assembly GCF_036327775.1. NCBI lineage: Bacteria > Bacillati > Actinomycetota > Actinomycetes > Kitasatosporales > Streptomycetaceae > Streptomyces > Streptomyces sp. NBC_01498. Next base: position 5,218,460 of record NZ_CP109598.1, read on the forward strand.
CCACCTTCGTCGCGATGCCGTTCCTCGTCATCAGCCTCGAAGGGGCGCTGGGCGGACTGCGCCCCCGTTACGAGGAGACCGCCGCCTCCCTCGGCGCCTCGCCGGTACGGGTGTTCGCCACCGTCACCCTGCCGATGGTCGCCCCCGGACTGGTCGCCGGGGCCGCGCTGACCTGGGCGCGGGCGCTCGGCGAGTTCGGTGCGACGATCACCTTCGCGGGCAATCTGCCCGGCACCACGCAGACGCTGCCACTCCAGGTGTATCTGCTGCTCCAGAGCTCACCGGAGGCGGCGACCTCGGTCTCCCTGCTGCTCCTGTTCATCGCCATGGCCGTGCTGATCGCGCTGCGCGGGCGCTGGACCGGCACCCCGCGCCCCGCCCCCGGGTCCGGGAAACCCGCCGTGCCGCCGAAGGACGACGAGAATCCGCCCGGGGAGGCGGCGGACACGCTCCCGCCCACCGCCCGCGAACTCTGCTCGCTGCACGCCGACGTCACCGGATTCACCCACCTCACGCTCGACGCCGAACCCGGCACCACCATCGCCGTCGTCGGCCCCAACGGCGCCGGCAAGACCACCCTCCTGCGTGCCCTCCTCGGACTGACCCCCCGCGCGCACGCCGCCCTGCGCCTCGGCGCCGTCGACGTCACCGCGCTCCCGCCGCACCGCCGGGGCGTCGCCTGGGTGCCCCAGGACGGCGCGCTCTTCCCGCACCTCAGCGCCCTGGGCAACACGGCGTACGGGCTCCGCGCCCAGGGCGTCGGCCGCGCCGAGGCCCGCCGCACCGCCCAACTCTGGCTCGACCGGCTCGGGGTGGGCGGGCTCGCCCACCGCAAGCCCGCCCAGGTCTCCGGCGGGCAGGCCCAACGCGTCGCACTGGCACGGGCGTTGGCGACCCGTCCCCGGCTGCTGCTGCTCGACGAACCACTGGCCGCGCTCGACCAGACGACCCGTGTCCGCGTACGGCACACCCTGCGCGGCCATCTCGAAGGCTTCGGCGGTGTCTGTCTGATGGTCACTCATGACCCGGTGGAGGCGGTGTCGTTGGCGGACCGCGTGCTGGTGCTGGACGAGGGCCGGGTCGTGCAGGACGCGCCGCCCGCCGAGGTCGCCCGCCATCCCCGCTCGCCGTGGGTGGCCCGGATGCTCGGCCGCAACGCCTGGCCCGGGACCGCGACCGCCGACGGGCTCGCCCTCACCGGCGGCGGCACGCTGATCGTCGCGGACCCGCTGCCGCCGGGCACCCGCGCGCTGGCGACCGTCGCGCCGGAGGCCGTGTCCGTGCACCGCGACCGGCCGGGCGGCAGCCCCCGTAACGTCTGGCCCGGCACCGTACGCGAGATCACCTCCAGCGGCGGCCGGCTCCGGGTGCTGATCACCTCGGAGCGGGCCCCGGACCTCGTCGCCGAGATCACCCCGGGCGCCGCCGCCGAACTCGGGCTCGCCGAGGGGGTACCGGTGTGGACGAGCGTGAAGGCGACGGAGGTGACGGTCGTGACTCTGTGACACGGTCCAGGCACCGTCGGGGCGCCGTCGGAGCGCCGTGGAGGCACTGCCGGACCGGCCCGTCGGCCGCCCGCGCACCCGGCGTAACCTGCGGACACATCCGTAAGACTCAGGAGCGCCATGTCCGCCGCAGCCGTACCGCCCCGCATCCTCTACGTCACCGACCTCGCCTACGAGGCCCGGGGCCGCCGCTACTGCGACGAGGACATCCTGGTCTCCGCCCGGCTGCGGCGGGACTTCACCGTCGCCCTGTGCCACCCGGCCGACGCCGCCCGCCTCATGGGCGACTTCGACGCGGTCGTCATACGCAACAGCGGACCGGTGATCCACTACCGGGAGCGCTACGACGCCTTCCGCGAGCGGGCGCTGGCCGACGGCGTACGCGTCTACAACCCGCTGCACGGGCGCGGCGACATGGCGGGCAAGCAGTATCTGGTGGAGTTGAGCGCGGCGGGACTGCCCGTCATCCCCACCGTGGACCGGGCCGAGGACCTCGGCCGGCTGCCGGACGCCGACGAGTACGTGATCAAGCCGAAGGACGGCGCGGACTCCATCGGCATGCGCCTGGTGCCGCGCGACCGGCTCGGCGAGGTGGCCGGCGGTCTGCGGGACATGCTCGTGCAGCCGCGGATCCCCTTCCTGTACGAGGTGTCCTTCTACTTCGTCGACCACGACTTCCAGTACGCGCTCCACGCGCCCGACCCGGACCGGCGGTGGGAGCTCGTGCCGTACGAGGCCAGGGCCGTGGATCTCGACTTCGCGCGGAAGTTCATCGACTGGAACACCCTCGACCACGGCATCCAGCGCGTCGACGCGTGCCGTGCGCCGGACGGTGAACTGCTGCTGGTGGAGCTGGAGGACCTGAATCCGTTCCTGTCGCTGGGGTTGCTGGACGAGACGACCCGTGACGCGTTCATCGCGCGCACGGTGGTCTCGCTGCGCGAACTGCTGAGCTGAGACGGGCGGGGCGGCCGGGGCGTCGGGCGAGGCGGCGGGGGCACCGGGCCGGGCGGGGCGGCGGGGCCGTGGGCCGGACCGGGGCGGACGGGTGGGCCCGGCCGGTCGGCCGTGCCTCACGCCCGCGTCGGCCGTAACCTCGGAGAATTTGTTCAGTAACACAACACTGTCCGAAAGGTGGGCAGTTGCCGGTGTCCGGGGCCGCAAGATCGTCTCGGCAACGGGGCAGGCCAAGGGCGGTCTACGCGGGGCACGTTCGGCCCCCCGCGCGCGCGTGGGCGGTCGCGGGGAGGGTCGAGATCTATTTTGACACGACCTTGACAAATTAATTCGGCGTTGCCAGCATGCAAATCGCCCGGCCCGTGGACACGGCGTCCGGGCGAACGCCCCCCATCCCCCCGCGTACGTCCCGCGTCACCCCGTACCCCTCTCCCACAGACCCCGTCTGTCCCGCGCACCCCACGTGCCATCACCAGCAACACCGCTATCCGTCCAGCAGCAAAGCGCGACGGCGCGCGCCTTGCCTGACACACCCCACCTCTGGTCAGGAAGGAACACCCATGTCCCGACGACGCCCACCCGCGTGGTCCAGAGTCTTCGCGGCGCTCGCCCTCGTCCTCTCGGCAGGCATCACCGCCGCCCCCGCCGCCGTCGCCCACCCCGGTCACCCCGAGCACGCGGCGGAGATCCCGGCATCGGACTATCAGCAGGTGCAACTCGCGCTCGGCGGTTCCGAGTTGGGCGAGGCCATGTCGCTGGCCGTGCTGCCCGACCGCTCGGTCGTCCACACGTCGCGCGACGGCACGCTCCGCGTCACGGACGCCGCCGGCAACACGAAGACGGCCGGCAAGCTCGACGTGTACACACACGACGAGGAAGGTCTCCAGGGAGTCGCGGCCGACCCGGACTTCTCGACCAACCGGTATCTGTACCTGTACTACTCGCCCGCGCTGGACACCCCGGCCGGTGACGCCCCGGTGACCGGCGGCGCGGCCGACTTCGAGGCGTGGAAGGGGCATCTCAACCTCTCGCGCTTCACGCTGAAGGCCGACAACACGCTCGATCTCGCGAGCGAGAAGGTCGTGCTGGAGGTTCCCAACGACCGTGGCCAGTGCTGCCACGTCGGCGGTGACATCGACTTCGACGCGCAGGGCAACCTGTACCTGACCACGGGCGACGACACGAACCCGTTCGAGTCGGCCGGTTACTCGCCGATCGACGAACGGGCCGACCGCAACCCGCAGTTCGACGCCCAGCGCTCCTCCGGCAACACCAACGACCTGCGCGGCAAGCTCCTGCGCATCAAGCCGACGGCCGACGGCGGTTACACCGTCCCGTCCGGCAACCTCTTCGCGCCGGGCACGGCCGGCGCACGTCCCGAGATCTACGGAATGGGCTTCCGCAACCCGTTCCGGATGTCCGTCGACAAGGCCACCGGCATCGTCTACCTCGGTGACTACGGTCCGGACTCCGGCGGCACCAGCGCGGACCGGGGCCCCAGCGGCCAGGTCGAGTTCAACCGTGTCACCGAGGCCGGGAACTTCGGCTGGCCGTACTGCACCGGCACCAACACCACGTCCGAGACCTACGGCGAATGGGCTTTCCCGGACGGCCCCTCCACCGGTAAGTACGACTGCGCGGCAGGGCCCACCAACAACTCCCTCCACAACACCGGCCTGGACACCCTTCCGCCGGCCAAGGCGGCCTGGATCAAGTACGGCGGCGACGCCGGCTCCCCGCCCGAGTTCGGCGGCGGCTCCGAGTCGCCCATGGGCGGTCCCGTCTACCGGTACGACGCCGGTCTCGACTCGAACGTGAAGTTCCCCGAGTCCCTGAACGGCCGCTTCTTCGCCGCCGAGTACGGCCGGAAGTGGATCAAGGCCATCGAGGTCAAGTCCGACGGTTCGCCCGGCGTCATCGAGGCGTTCCCGTGGACCGGCACGCAGGTCATGGACCAGGCGTTCGGCCCCGACGGCGCGCTGTACGTCCTCGACTACGGCACCGGATCCAACAACCAGGCCCTGTACCGCGTCGAGTATCTGGCCGGCAGCAACCGCAGCCCGGTCGCCAAGGCCGCCGCCGACAAGACGTCCGGCCCGACGCCGCTCGCGGTCTCCTTCTCCGCCGCGGGAAGCGCCGACCCCGAGGGCGGAGCGCTCACCTACGCCTGGGACTTCGGCGACGGCGCGACATCCACCGACGCGAACCCGAGCCACACCTACACCGAGGCCGGCACCTACCGGCCGACCCTCACCGTCACCGACCCCGAGGGCCTCACCGGCTCCGCCAGCCTCGTGGTGACCGCGGGCAACACCGCGCCCACCGTCACCCTGACCACACCGACCGACGGGGAACTGTTCTCCTGGGGCGACAGCGTGCCGTTCGAGGTGACCGTCAGCGACCCCGAGGACGGTGAGATCGACTGCGCCAAGGTCAAGGTGACGTATCTGCTCGGCCACGACGAGCACCGGCACCAGATCACCTCGAAGAACGGCTGCACCGGCACCATCGACGTCCCCGTCGACGGTGAGCACGACACCGCCGCCAACATCTACGGGGTCTTCGACGCCGAGTACACCGACGCGGGCGGTCTGACCTCGCACGGCGACAGCGTCCTCCAGCCCCGGCACCGGCAGGGCGAGCACTTCTCCGCCCAGAACGGCATCGAGGTCGCGGCCCACGGCAACGCCGAGGGCGGTGGCACGGTCGGCTTCACCGACAACGGCGACTGGGTCTCGTTCACGCCGTACGCGGTGGACAACGCGACCAGCGTCTCGGCGCGCGTCGCGTCCGGCGGCGTCGGCGGCACCCTCGAAGTACGGGCGGGCTCCGCGACCGGCACCCTGCTCGGCTCGCTGGACGTCGCGCCGACCGGCGGCTGGGAGAACTTCGTCGACGTGACGGCGGACATCTCCGACGCGCCCGCCGGAACCACCGAGTTGTTCCTCGTCTTCAAGGGCCCGACGGGCCAGGGCAATCTCTTCGATCTGGACGCCTTCACCTTCACCACCGGTGCGGCGGCCAAGACGGCCAAGTCCGGGGGAGCCGAGTGATGAGACATCAGATCGCCCGACGCATACGGCACATGTCGTGCGCGGTGACCGTCGCGCTCGGGGCGGCGCTCCTGGCGCCCACCGGAGCCTCGGCACAGGCGGCGCCCGAGGCCGCTCCGTACGAGGTACTCGTCTTCTCCAAGACAGCCGGATTCAGGCACGATTCGATCCCGGTCGGCATCCAGACCATCCAATCCCTGGGCGCGGCCGACGAGTTCACCGTCACCGCCACCGAGGACAGCGGCGCCTTCACCACGGCCAACCTCGCGAACTACGAGGCGGTGGTCTTCCTCAGCACCACGGGTGACGTGCTGAACGACGCGCAGCAGACAGCGCTGAAGTCGTACGTCGACGGGGGCGGCGGCTATGTCGGCGTGCACGCGGCGGCCGACACCGAGTACGACTGGCCGGAGTACGAGGGCCTGGTCGGCGCCCGGTTCAAGAGCCACCCCGCCATCCAGCAGGCCACCCTCGACAACGAGGACCGGTCCCACCCGGCCACCTCGCACCTGGACCCCAGCTGGTCCCGGACCGACGAGTGGTACAACTACCGCACCAACCCGCGCGGAAGCGTGCACGTCCTCCAGAGCCTGGACGAATCCACCTACAGCGGTGGTGAGATGGGCGACGACCACCCCATCACCTGGTGCGACGAGCAGGCCCAGGGCCGGTCGTTCTACACCGGGCTCGGCCACACCCAGGAGTCGTACGCCGACCCCGCCTTCCGGCAGGTGCTGCTCGGCGGCATCCAGTACGCGGCCGGCGCGGTCGACGCCGACTGCTCCCCGAACGGCGGCGGCGAGGACCCGGGCGAGCCGGGCCCGGGGCCGGCCGCCATTGAGGGCGAGGCGTACACCTCCGGTTCGGGCGTGGAACGCGCGAACCACGGCACGGCCAGCGGCGGCCAGACCCTCGGCCACATCGAGAACGGCGACTGGGCCGGATACGCCCAGGTCGACACCGCCGGGGCGACCACCTTCACCGCCGACGTCTCGTCGGCGGGCGCGGGCGGCACCGTCGAGATCCGCTCCGGCTCGGCCACCGGCACCCTGCTCGGCGCGGTCGACATCGCGCCGACCGGCGGCTGGGACACCTTCACCGAGGTCTCCACGACGCTGACCGCCACCGGGTCGGGCGCGCTGTTCCTCCGCTTCACCGGGGGAGCGGGCGCGCTGTTCGACATCGACCGCTTCACCCTGTCCGGCCAGACCGGGGAGCCCGCGGCGGACGGCTCCTCGAACGTGCACCTCTTCTACTACCCCTGGTACGGCAGCCCCGAGATCAACGGAAGCTGGCGGCACTGGCAGCAGGGCGGCCAGAACCCGCCCGAGGACATCGGCGCCGACCTCTACCCGTCGCTCGGCGCCTACGACTCCGGTGACTTCACCGGCGCCGTCGAACAGCACATGAAGTGGATCAAGCAGTCCGGTGCCAATGTGCTGGTCTACAGCTGGTGGGGCCAGGGCAGTTACGAGGACGGACTGGTCGACGGTGTGATGGACGCGGCCCAGCGCCACGGCATCAAGGTCGCCTGGCACCTGGAGCCGTACAGCGGTCGCAGCGGCGCCTCCACGGTGGACGACATCACCTACATCAACGAGCGGTACGGCGACCACCCGGCGTACTTCCGGGACGCGGCGCGCAACAACAGCAACGCGTTCTACGTCTTCCAGAGCCTCGACGTGGCCGACTGGTCGGCGCTGGACCAGGTGACCGACAGCAACATCGTCCTGGCCCAGACCACCGACACCTCGAAGATCGCGCACTTCAACGGCCTCTACACCTACGACGGCATCGCCGGCGCCACCGCGCCCGGCTGGAAGAACGCCGGGGACTACGCGCGGGCCAACGACCTGGTCTGGGCGCCGTCGGTGGCGCCCGGCTACCTCGACGACCGGGCCGTACCCGGCAACACCACGCCCACCGTGGCGCGGGACAACGGCGCCGCGTACGACAAGCAGTGGAACAACGCCCTGGACCCGGCCGTCGGCGGCTCGCCCACCTGGGTCTCCGTCACCTCGTTCAACGAGTGGCACGAGGGCAGCTCGATCGAACCGGCGTCGAGCAACCCGCCCGGCGGGCACGGCTACCAGACCTTCTCGGGCGCGTACGGGAAGACCGGGGCCGAGGCCGAGACGGCGTATCTCGACCGGACGCGGTACTGGGCGGACCGCTTCGAGACGGCCCGAGCGGCCCGGCTGCGGTGAGGGCCGAGCCCTTGATCGGGTGAGGGCCGGGCCCCTGTCCGGGTGAGGCTCCGGACCGGGTGAGGCGTCCGATTCGGGGCTCGACCTTCGGTCCGGGTGAGGGCCGACCCTCGGTCCGGATCTCGGAACAGCGGGTCCGGTACGGCGAACAGGCCGTACCGGACCCGCTGTTGTACCTGTGTCGGCGTGTCGGCCCGCCGGTGTACGTCGCGTCGGAGTGAGGCGCGCGTCGGCGTACGTCGCGTGGGCGCGGGGCGCGTGTCGGCCTACCTCGCGTCGGCGTACGGCGGCTTTCGTGCGGCCCCGGCCCGGCTACCGTTCCGCCTCCCAGATCACCGGAGCGCCCTCGTCGTCCGGTTCCTCGCGCGCCCCGTCGTCCCTCACCACCAGCCGCACCCCGTCCCGCCCGCCCGGCAGCCGGACCGTCGCGTCGACCCGCACCTCCACCGACGTCACCCCCGGCCGCCGGTGCGCGGCGGCCAGCGCGCCGCGCAGCGCGGCCAGCAGCCCCTCGTGCAGCGGCTCCGCCACCAGGGTGTCCACCGCCCCGGTGAAGTGCACGGACGGCTGGAAACCGAGGAGCCCCGCCGCGCCCGCCGTCTCACGCAGCACCTTGCCGCGCAGGCCCGCCGGGGCGTCGGCGGGCGGCTGTTGCAGGGCGAAGATCGTGGTCCGTACCTCCTGGATCGTGGAGTCCAGCTCGTCCACGGCATGCCCCAGCAGATCGGCCAGCTCGCCCTCGTCCGCGCGCCGCCGGGTCGACTCCAGCATCATCTCGGTGGCGAACAGCCGCTGGACGACGAGATCGTGCAGGTCACGGGCGATCCGGTCGCGGTCCTCGTAGACGGCGAGGCGCTCCCGGTTGTGCTGGGCATCGGCCAGCAGCAGCGCGAGCGCGGCCTGGGAGGCGAACTGGTTGGCCAACAGCCGGTCCACCGGGGTGTACGGGCGCCCGCCGCGCCTGCGCGGCAGCGCGAGCGTGCCGATCAGCCGGCCGCCGCTCTGGAGGGGCAGCATCATGCTGGGCCCGAAGCGGGTGCGGACATGCGTGGTCATCCGGGGATCGGTCGCCGAGTCGTCGATGTAGACCGGTTCGCCGCCGAGGAGTTGGGTGAGAACGGCCGAGCCGGGCGCGATGTTCGTACCGACGATGTCGCCGGGGTCGTCCAGCGCGGAGGCGGCGACGATCTCCATGCCCCCCTCGTCGGTGGGCTGGAGCACCACCCCGGCGGCGGCTCCGGCCAGCGCCCGCGCCGACTCGGCCAGGGTCGTCAGCGCGTCGGCCGCCGTCTCGCCCGAGAGGAGCGCGGTCGTGACGGCGGCGGCGCCCTCGATCCAGCGCGCGCGCTGGCGGGCGGTCCCGTACAGCCGTGCGTTGCCGATCGCGATCCCGGCCTGGGAGGCGAGAACCCGCAGCAGGGCCAGGTCCTCCTCGGTGAAGGGGCCCTGCTGTTTGCGGGCCAGACAGAGATGGCCGAGAACGTCGTGGTGGACCCGGACGGGGACACCGAGGCTCGTCGCGCTGCCCGGGTGGCCGAGGAGGCCGGTGTGTCCGGTGGGGAGCCGGGTGATGCGGCGGCGTTCGTCGTCGCTGAGTCCGTGGGAGAAGAGTTCGGCGATCCGGCTCCGCTCCCGGTCGGGGCCCCGGCCCTGGGCGGGGCCGGCGAGCGCGAGCGCCCCGTATCGCGCGCCGGTCAGATCGGCGGCGCTGTCCACGACGTGCTGAAGGGTGGCGGCCAGCTCGCCCTCGGTGCCGACGTTGAGGACGGCGTCGAGCAGCATGGGCAGCCGGGGGACGGATCTGCCGGCGGGCCGGGCGATCCCGGGAGGCACCGGGCGGCCGGGAACGTCGTCCGGGTCCTCGCGCGCGCCGTCCTCAGGGCCGTCGGTCCGGTCGGCGTCGTCGCCCATGCCGCCTGCCGTCATGTGGGATCACGTCTCGTCGCTCTTCGTCACGTCAGATGTTGTCGTGTGGCGTCGTGTGGTTTTGTGCGTCGGGCGTTGTCGTCGGGCCTCGTCCGGTCGTGGGCGGGTCGTGGGCGGGTCGGGGCGCGGGGCCCGGGTCGGCGTTGAGGGCGCGTCCGGTCGTCTCACCCGGTGTGTGTCAGCTGGTTGAGCATCAGGGGCTGGATCTTCCCGTCCAGCATCGCCCCGAGCCCCAGGATCGCGCAGACGTCCGGCCGCTCCGCGATCTGCACCGGCATGCCCGTCGCGTCGTGCAGCATCTGGTCGAGGCCGGGCAGCAGCGCGCTGCCGCCGACCATCATGATTCCCGTGTCGGCGAGGTCCGCCACCAGATCCGGCGGGCAGTCGCGCAGTACCTTGCCGATGCCGTCGAGCACGGCGGTGAGCGGGGTGTGGATGGCCTGCCGTACGGCGGCGGTGTCCACCCGGACCGACCGGGCGAGCCCCGTCGCCACATCACGGCCGTGGATCTCCGTCGACGTGGGCCCGCCGTCCGCCGCGATGCCGTTGACGCGCAGGGCCAGCTGGAGGGGTCGTACGGACTGGCTCGGCAGCATCAGCTCGTGCTGATGGCGCAGATGCGTGACGACCGCCTGGTCGATGGCGTTGCCGCCGACCGGGATGCGCTGGGCCGTCACGATCGAGCCGAGGGACAGCACGGCGACCTGGGTGGTGGCCGCCCCGCACACCATGATCATGGAGGCGGTCGGCTTCTCGACCGGCAGCCCGCAGCCCACGGCGGCGGCGATCAGTGTGTCGACCAGTTCGACCCGGCGGGCGCCGAGACCGGCCAGGGTCTCGATCGCCGCGCGCTGCGCGAGCGGGTCGCTGTCGTGAGGGGTGCAGGCCGCCGCGCGCAGCCGGGGCCTGCGGCGCAGCTGGCGGCGGAGTTTCTCGCCGAGGAGATGCCGGAGCATCCGCTGGGCCATGTCGATGTCCACGACGGTGCCGCCGGTCACGGGCCGGGAAACCCGGATGTAGCCGGGCGTGCGGCCCGTCATCTGCTCGGCGAGGGTGCCGACGGCGATGAGCGCGCCGGTCCGGGTGTTCACGGCGGCGACGCTCGGCTCGTCCACGACGAGCCCGGACCCCTTCACGAAGACCCGGGTCCTGGCGGCCCCGAGGTCGACGGCGACATGGCAACGGCGCAACTGCTCAAGGCTGACGGTCACGGCGGGTTCGTCTCCCGGGAGGCGCTGAGGGCGGATCACCGGCGGGCAGCCGGTCCTCTTCGATCGTGGTCGCCGGAGCGCCGGGGCGCGCGCTGGGATGCGCCGGTCGGGGGTGCGGGTCGGGGTGCGCGGCGGTCCACGGCCGAGGCCGTTCGGTGGCTGGTCCGTGGCCGTGTCGGCGGGGGCTTCTGACGCGCCGCCAGGAATGTGTGCGGCCGGCGGGGGTGACCTGTCGCCGTGGTGCTGTGCCGCTCCGGTGCCGTGGTGACGACCGGGGCGGCGGGGCGGCTGCCGGATCGTGTACGGCGCGTACCGGCACCGCCGGGGGAGGGGCTGGTAGCGGGGCACAAGGTGTCCGGGGTACGCGGCCGGCGCCGCGCTGTCCGACGCGAGCGGCCGGGCCCGCCGACCACTGCTCTGTGGCGGCGGCGGCTCGTCGGCGGGGGAGGGCGGCATGGCCGCCCGGTCCCGCGTACCGCGCGTCCCGGCCATGCCGCCCGGGACGCGGACCAACGCCGGGACCGTGACCGTGGCCGGGGCCACGGCCTCGCGTTCGTGCGCGTGTTCTCACCACCGTGGCCACGTTCTGGCGGTGGGGCAGTTGTCGCCTCGTGACCACGTCTTGGCGGTGGGCTCGCCCGCCCTCGCGCCGTGGCCGCTTCCTGGCGGTGGGGAAGCACCTGCCCCGGGCCCTGGCGGTGGGCACGCCCTCACCACCGTGACCGGGCCCTGGCGGTGGGCACGCCCTCACCACCGTGACCACGCCCTGGTGGTGGGCACGCCCTCGCCCCGTGACCCCACGCCCCTGCCCCGGCCGCGCACTCCCACGCCGTCCTACGGACCGGCGACGAGGCCCGGGGGATCACCTCGTCGGGGTCGCCCCCGCGACGCAGCGGGCGCGGAGGGTCTCGACGCCGTCGCCCCGGAGGTCGTCGCAGTACGCCGCGCGCCCGGTCATGGCCATGATCAGGGCCAGGGTGCTGCCGGAGACGACGGGGCCGGAGCCCGCCGTGAACGGTCCGTCGTCCGCGACGAGCCGCAGCCCGCCGATCCGGCCCTTGGCGAGGACGACCTGGTCCGACTCCCGGTAGTACTCGGCCACCCGCGTCAGGGTCCCGGCCGGGCGGGCCGAGCGTATGCCCAGCGGATGCCGGATGTCCGCTCCGTGCACGATCACCTCGCCGAGCATGGCCAGGGCGGCGACGGGCGGCTTGGTCGTGCTCGGGACGGAGCGCAGGAACCTGTCGTACGTCTCGGCCGGGTCCGCCCCCAGGTGCTCGGCCAGCCGCATGGCCACCATCTTGTCGAAGTCGAACCGGCAGCGGATCACGCCCGCCATCCAGCGGACGGCGTTGAGATTCGCCGACGCGGTGAGGTGGGCCAGTACCTCGCGCACCGTCAGCCCGGCGCAGAGGGACGGAGTCGCCCACCGCTCGTCGCTCAGGTTCGCGAGGTCGGTCGCCAGCGCCGCCCGCTCGGCATGGATCAGGGGCCAGACGTCGGCCTTCGGGCCGGGGTCCGCCTTCGGTGTGCTCGGCGAGTTCGGTGTCGGATCAGCCATCGGGAAGTCCTGTCTCGTTCGTGTCCCGCGAGTCGCGCGCGGGCGCGGGCAACGGGTCTATGGGCCGCTGGTCCTGCCGCCTCGGTCGCGGATCGCGGTGTCCGGGAACAAGACTCGCCTTCCGGCGCGGAATCATCGCTCGGGTGTGAGTTTTCTTTCCCCGCGAGGGCCGGGTGATCCAGCGACCGGCGCGCCACTCACCCGCCCGGCGCCGGGGACCAGCGCTGGAGGAGGCCCCAGGTGAACTCCGCCACGCACGGCCCCGCACCCGGCACCGTGAACGCGAGGCCCCAGCGGGTCGGGGCCGTGCCCTCCAGGGGACGTGACGGCGGGAACGCGTGGGCGACCTCGGTGACCGTGCAGGACCAGGGGCGCAGATCGTCGGCCGTACGCAGTTCGGGTCCCGGTTCGCCCGGTGCCCGGACCAGCCACTCGTTCCACACCGCGCCGCCCGGCGCCGCCGTCACCTCGAAGCGGAGCGCGGGCCAGAGCGGCACGGGCCACAGCAGCACCTCGCACGCCAGATCACCGATCTGCCGGGGAAAGGCCGTCTCCGGTCGGCCCAGCACCGAGCGGTAGCGCGAGAGCGTGCCACGGGCGCGGGGGGAGCGGACCATCGCCTGCCACCGCCGGTTGGCCTCCCGCATGTCGGCGGTCGACGCGCCCAGTTCACGGCGGGCGTTCTCCACCAGCTCGCCCTGGTGGTCGGCCATGCGGCGCAGCAGGACGAGCTGGAAGTCGCGGGGGCCGAAAGGCCGGGACGTACCGCCGGCTCCGCCCGATGTCGTGGCATTCATAGCGACATCGTGCACGTTCGGGGCAGGTCGGGCGCCGGATTGGTGGAACCGTCGATTCCGCACAGGATCTTCACACCACAGGTGCCCGGACCGTTGCCAGTCGGATTATCTTCGGGGCGCCATGGACTACTGCCATCACTGCCAACGGCACCTCAACGGCGCCCTGGCGTGCGCCGGTTGCGGTACGCCCGCCGAGGAGCTGCGGCTCCACGACCCCGTACCGCACGAGGCGGAGGTGGTCCTCGTCGCGCGCGAAAACAGCCGCCCGGAGACGGCCGACGGCCCGCGCCGTGCCGCCCGTGGCTCCCGCAGGCGCGAGCTGTCCCGCCGTGAGCGCCGCGAGATGCGGGACCGGCGCGGCTCCCACCGGCGCCGGGGTCGTACGGTCCTGATCACCGTGCTCGGCCTCGGTCTGGCGGCCGGCGCGCTGAGCCTGGCCGAACTGGCCCTGGAGTCCTCCGGCGACGACGGCGACGCCACCTCCGTACAGGAGGACCGCGCCATCGAACTGGACGGCGGGCAGCCCTCGGAGGCCGCCGAGGAGCCCGAGGAGCCGGGGCGGGTCGAGGGCACGCCCACCCGGACCGCCGGGACCGGGAGCCCCACCGGTGACGGCTCGCCGGACCCCTCCGCGTCGGAGGCGGAGTCGGGTCCGCCGGGCGGGGAGTCCCCGTCGCCCAGCGAGTCGGTGGCGCCGAGCGACGAGGCGGACCCCAGCGGTTCGCCCGGCCCGTCCGGCTCCGCCAGTGCCTCGGGCAGTCCCAGCACGTCCGGGCGGCCGAACCAGCCGCCGCCGCCTTCCGCCTCCGCGCCGCCGCCTCCCCAGGAGGAGGACGACTGCTTCCTCTGGTTCATCTGCACCTGAGGTTCGTCCGCACCCGAGGCCCGTGCCCGGCACACGCCCGGCACCTCTCGGCGCGCGCCTAACACGTGAAACCACCTCTGTGTAAACGCCCCGTCCGGCGCTTCTCACTCCGCCGCGTCGTCGCCCAGCATCCGCCGCAACAGGTCCCGCAGGACCGTCCGTTCGGCCACCGAGAGGTCCGCCAGCGGCTCGCGTGCGAAGGTCAGCCCCTCCCGCAGCCGCCGCGCCGTCTCCCGCCCGGTCTCCGTGGCCGCCGCGAGTTTCACCCGCCGGTCGCCCGGGTCCGGCTGCCGCTCCGCCAGGCCGCGCGACTCCAGCCGGTCGACGATCCCCGTCACGTTCGACGGCTCGCACTTGAGCTTGCGCGCGATGCGGCGCATGGGCATCGGCTCGATGGACAGCAGTCCCAGCACGCGCGCCTGCGCGCCGGTGAGCGAGTGCTCCGCGGCGGCGTGGTCGTACTCCTCGTAGTAGCGGGCCACGACCGTGCCGATGAGTTCGACGACTTCGAGGGTCAAGGGGTCCGTGTGCTGAGTGGCCATGGTCTCATCGTACGCTCGTTGCTTGACAGCATGAAATATCTAGGAGCATGGTTGTTTCAGTTGGTGAAGCTTTAACGAGGAGGCACCGCACCCATGACCGCTCTTCCCGCGTCCGGCCGCGCCTGGCATCTCGTCGCCCGCCCGCACGGCTGGCCGAAGCCCGAGGACGTCGCCCTGCGCGAGGTCCCGCTGGCCGCACCGGGCGAAGGCCGGATCCTGGTCCGCAACAAGCACTTCTCGGTCGACCCGTACATGCGCGGCCGGATGAACGACGTGAAGTCGTACGCGCCGCCCTACCGGCTCGACCAGCCCATGGACGGCGCGGCGGTCGGCGAGGTCGTCGCCTCGAACGCCGAGGGCTTCGCCGTCGGCGACCACGTGCTGCACGGCCTCGGCTGGCGGGAGTACGCGGACGTGCCCGCCCGGCACGCCACGCCGGTCGACGCCTCGCTCGCACCGCTCAGCGCCTACCTCGGCGTCCTCGGCATGCCGGGCCTGACCGCGTACGCCGGGCTCTTCGAGGTCGCCTCCTTCAAGGAGGGCGACGCCGTCTTCGTCTCCGGGGCCGCGGGCGCCGTCGGCAGCCAGGTCGGCCAACTGGCCCGGATCAAGGGCGCCTCACGGGTCATAGGCTCCGCCGGCTCCGACGACAAGGTCCTCCTCCTTGTGGAGGAGTACGGCTTCGACGCCGCCTTCAACTACAAGAACGGCCCGGTCAAGGAGCAGCTCAAGGCGGCGGCGCCGGACGGCATCGACGTCTACTTCGACAACGTCGGCGGCGACCACCTCGAAGCCGCGATCTCGTCGCTCAAGCTGCACGGGCGCGCGACCATCTGCGGAATGATCTCGATCTACAACAGCACCGAGGCCACTCCCGCCCCGCACAACCTCGCCCAGGTCATCGGCAAGCGGCTGCGCCTCCAGGGGATGCTCGTCGGCGACCACGCCGCGCTCCAGCCGCAGTTCGTCAAGGACGTGGCCGGCTGGATCGCCTCGGGCGAGCTCGCCTACCACGAGACGGTCGTCGAGGGCGTCGAGAAGGGCTTCGACGCCTTCCTCGGTCTCCTGCGCGGCGAGAACACCGGGAAGATGATCGTCACCCTCGGCTGACCGCTGACCGCTGACCGTCGGCCGGCCTGACACCCCCCGTCCGGCGCCCCTCCCCGTCCGGTCCTCGTCCGCGACCGGCGCCCACCCGTTAGGCTCGTGACAGGCCGTCGCGGTCCGTGGGCGCGAGCCGCGGCGTACAAAGAAGAAGGAACCCCGAATGAGCATCCAGAAGATCGACACCCTCTACACCGCCGTCGCCACCGCCGAGAACGGCCGCGACGGCCGTGTCTCGTCGGACGACGGCAAGCTCGACGTCGTCGTCAACCCGCCCAAGGAGCTGGGCGGCAGCGGCGCCGGTACGAACCCGGAGCAGCTCTTCGCCGCCGGCTACAGCGCCTGCTTCCAGGGCGCGCTCGGTGTCGTCGCCCGTAAGGAGAAGGCCGACATCTCCGGCTCGACGGTGACGGCCAAGGTCGGCTTCGGCAAGGCGGAGGCGGGCGGTTTCGGCCTGGAGGTCGAGCTGGTGGCGTCCATTCCGAACGTGGACGCGGCCACCGCGAAGGACCTCCTGGAGAAGGCGCACCAGGTGTGCCCGTACTCGAACGCCACCCGGGGCAACGTCCAGGTCACCCTGACCGTCGCCTGACCGACGCCACACCGGCAGTACGGCGCGACCGAACGACCGCACGGGCACGACCGCGTGACGGTACGAGACGCACGCGACGCACGTAACGCCTGACACGTACGAGAGGGCCGCACCCCACGAGCGGGGTGCGGCCCTCCGCGTGTCCGACCGCTACGGCAGCCGGTTCAGCAGTGCCCGGCCCACCTGGGCGAACGAACCCTTCGGGTGGTCACGGAAGAGCGGCTCGGTGCCGAACAGCGTCACCGGAGCGCCCGCCGCCGACGTACCGCTCACGATCGCCGCCTGGCCGGCCGCGTTCAGCGGACCGCCGGTGCCGTCCTCGTTCGCACGCCAGTGGCCGGAGACGAGCGGGTTGCCGCCGCCGTACGACTGCTCCGTACGCACGCCCTTGCCGAGCGCGGTGTACCAGATCGGCGAGTAGACGAACGTGTGCGGCTGGGTGCCGCCGGTGATCGGGCCGGGCGTGTTGAGCACCCGGACCACACCGTTGGCGTTCCCGTTGCCGCGCACCGGAGTGGCCGTCAGCAGCGCCGCCTCCGCGTTGAACGTGGCGCCGCCGGAGCCCAGCGCGACCACGGGCGCGCCCCCGGCGAGGAACTCGCCCAGCGCCGCGCGGGCCGTGTCGTTGAGCCCCCGGTGGCTGAGCCCCGTCGACACGTACAGCGCGTCGGCCCCCGACCAGTCGAAGCCCGCGTTGGCGGTCGCCGTCGACACGGGCAGCACCTCGAAGCCCATCTCGCGCAGCGCGAACAGCTCGCCCGAGTTCACGGCCGCGGCGACCCGGGTGCGGCGCAGCGCCGCGACGCCCTTGTCCTTCGTGGCGGTGAAGACGACGCCGTACCGGTCGGCCAGGATCTCGGCCTTCCTGCGGGCCGAGGACGGCACGATCGCCGCGCCGTCCGCCGTCCTGCGCACCTGCACACCCTGTGCGAGAAGGGAGTTGAGGGCGGCGAACTCCTTCGGGTCGTCCAGCCGCAGCTTCAGATCGCCGCTGCGGGCCACCGAGCCGACCGGAGCGGCGGCGTTCACCTCGCGCCCGGAGAAGTCCAGACCGCCCTTCTGGACCTTGGTGACGCTCGCGCCCCAGAGCAGTCCGAGGCTCCAGCCGGAGATGTCGTACATCGAGGACACGTCGGCGCTGATGTCGCGGCCCTCGTCCAGGATGACGTTGGCGATGCCGCGCTTGGCCTGCCTCATGTCGACCACGTACGAGCCGGCCGGGTAGCTGCGGCCCGCCAGCTTGAAGCTCTTGCGGGCCTGCTCGACCTTCACGTCGTTGGCGACGAGATGGTCCACGAGACGGGCTGCGGCCGGGGCCGACCGCTGGCCGTCGCCGGCCGGGATCACGTACGCGCGCGGGAAGTCGGTCGTGTAGATGTCCTCCGGGCCGATGCTGGGCACCCCCGGCACGGTCTCCTCGGAGATGACCCGCTGCTTCTCGCCCTCGACCCCGCGCCGGAACGTCTCGATCTGGTCGGCGATCAGCGTCCCGCGGTTGTCGAGGGTGAAGTCGAGCGCGGCGCGCATCGTGGCGCCCGCGACGTCCGTGTTGATGGCGGACCTGCGGCGCAGCTCCTCGACGGGCAGGTTGTTGTAGTCGTTGTTGTTGACCCGCATCGGTATCTCGACGGTGTGCGAGGCGACCGCGCCCTGGAACGCCATGTACTGGGGCGTGAAGATCGGCGGCCAGTCGTCCCAGCCCTCCTCCTGGTCCCGGAAGGGGATGACGGGCGGCTGCACGCCGTCCTTCTCGGCGGTGTAGCCGAGGTCGTTGACCGCCTTCTCCATGCCGAGGGCGTTGGCGTAGGAGTTCTTGAGGAACAGGTCGTACTCGTAGTTCTCGCCGTGCGGCGGCGTCGTCGGCTCGATCAGCGTGCCGTTGACGTAGCCGTGCAGGTCGAGCATGACCGCGGGCTGCTTGTCGACGGCTATCTGGCGGATCGCGCGCGCCTCGGGCTGGGACGCGGTGATGAAGTCCCGGTTGAGGTCGATGCCGTTGCCGTTGGCGCGGGTGCCGGCGATCCGGCCGTCCGGGTTGGCCGTGACGTTGAGGTGGATACGGCTCGTGGCCAGCAGCTTCTTCGTACGGCTGTCCTTGGCCTTCGCCAGCTCCTCGATGAGCTTCAGGGCCGCGTCGGTGCCCTCCCACTCGTTGCCGTGGATGTTGTTGTTGATGAAGACGGGAGTCTTGTAACTCTCCTTGATGCGCCGGTCCTTGGCGGCCGACGCGGGGGAGTTCTCGATGCGCTCGCGCATCTTCTCCTGCTCGGCGGCCTCCTTGGCGCTCTCCGGCGCGGTGACGGTGACCAGGTACAGGTCGTGCCCGCCGGCCGACCGGCCCGTGACCTCGACGCTGACCCTGTTCCCCAGCTCCTGAAGGGCGTTGAGGCGCGGGGCGAGCGCGTGGTACGGCGCAAGGCCGAGCTTGATGGCCTTGTCCGCCGGGTTCTCGGGCAGCGTGGCGAGGACGTTACGGCGCGGATAGCCGCCGTCCTTGCGCAGCCCGAGGGAGGTCGTGCCCACCGACGACAGGGCGGCGGCGCCCGCCGACGGGAGCGCGGCCGACGCCACGCGGCTGTCCGTGGTGCCGCCGTCGCGCACCGGGTGCGCGGAACCCGGGTGCGACGAACGGCCGCCGTCGGCGCCTGGGGCGGCGAGCGCGGGCAGCGGGGCGAGCATCAGGGCCGCGGTGGCGGTGGCGGTGGCGAGCAGAACGGGTCTGGGCATCCCCATGCGGTGGTACCTCCGGGTCGTACAGGGGGGAACGTTCGATTCAATAGGCTGGTCATACCGGTTGAACGCGTCAACAACAAGAGGTAATCGCCCTCTCATCCGTCCCATCCGTTCCATGGAACTCACCGATAACGCGGCGGAACCCGACCGGAACCGCCCCGAAACCGTCGTGGAACAAGCCCGATAGGCTGACCGTATGCGTGAACTCGGCAAGGGCTTCGGATACTTGGTCAAGGGCCAGCGCTGGGTCGGCGGGCACGGCAGATGGCTGGGCCTCGGACTGCTGCCCGGCCTGGTGACTTTGGTGCTCTACGCGGCGGTGCTCGCCGGCCTGTTCTACGGCGCCGACGACCTGACCGCCTGGGCGACACCGTTCGCCGACGACTGGACCTCGCCGTGGCAGGGGCTGTTCCGCGGCTTCCTCACCGTCCTGCTGGTCGTCCTGGTCCTGTTCCTGGCCGTGATCACGTTCACCGCCGCGACCCTGCTGGTCGGACAGCCCTTCTACGAGGCGCTCTCCGAGGCCGTGGACCGCGCCGAGGGCGGGCACGCGCCCGAGTCCGGCCTGCCGCTCTGGCGCGAGCTGTTGATCTCCGCACGGGACAGCCTGCGCGTCCTGGCACGGGTCGCGTTCTACGGTGTGCTGCTCTTCGCCCTCGGTTTCGTCCCCGTCGTCGGGCAGACCGTCGTCCCCGTGCTCGGTTTCTGCGTGTCCGGCTTCTTCCTGGCCGAGGAGCTCACGGCGGTCGGCCTCCAGCGGCGCGGCGTCCAACTGAAGGCCCGGCTGGCGCTGTTGCGCGAACGACGGCTGCTCACCCTGGGCTTCGGGGTGCCGCTGACACTCGCCTTCCTGGTCCCCGTGGTCGCGGTCTTCCTGATGCCGGGCGCGGTCGCCGGAGCGACCCTGATGGTCCGTGACCTGACGGGCGAGGACACCGCGCCTCCCGCGGACCTGACCGCGAAGGCTCCCGAATCCGCCCCGGCGATGGACGCCCCACAGGACTGGTGACGGGGCACGCCCACGGGGCCGGATCCTCGCCTGACGCCTGACGCCTGACGCCTGACGCCTGACGCCTGACGCCTGACGCCTGACGCCTGACGCCTGACGGCGACAGCCGGCCCGGCGCGCGACACCCGCAGCGGGTGCCGCGCGCCGCCGCGCGGGCCGGCCGTTACCTGCCGGCGTCCCCCGACGCCTCCGCCGCCACCCCCACGATCGCCCTCAACTGGGCGGTGATCGCCTGCCTGTTCTGTACGAAGACCGGGTCCGACACCGTGCCCGTCGCCGGGTCGGTGTTGCCGGGGCCGAACTGGAGTACCGGTGTGTGGACATGGCCGCCGGGAATGGCCAGGCCGAGGCGGTCGCGCAGCAGGGTCGCCCGGTAGGCGATCTCGTTCGACAGATAGTCCCCGCCGCCCCCGGCGCGGGCCGCCGAGCCCGGGGTCGGGCCGCCGGGGCGCACGACCGGCGCGGTGCCGCCCGCCGGGATCTCGGTGACCGACGTGTTGTCGTACACCGGGAAGGGGCCCGTCGTGGCGGCCACGATGTCCGCGTACGGCAGCGTCGTCCCTGTCCACTGCGGCCGGGTGGCCGGGTCCGTCACCGGTACGAGCCCGGTCTCGGAGACGTTCTCGTTGTCCCCGAAGCCGCCCCGCCAGGCCCCGTTGAACCGCTCCACGTCGATCCGCCCCACCCGTCCCTGACTGACCGTCACGAACAGGTCGGCGCGCGGCAGTACGCGGCGCAGCGCGCGTTCCACCGTGCCGTCGGCGAAGTCGCCCCAGCGGACCGGGAACACGGCGGTCTCGACGCGCGCCGGTCCGTCGGCCGTACGGATCACCGTGCCGTCCAGCGCGAGGGCGACCGCCCCGGACGGATTGCTGATCCGGATGTCCCGGTCCAGGGTGAACGGGTCGAAGCCGGTGACCACGATCCGCTTCACGCCTCTCGCCCGGTCGTGCTCCCGCGCCCGGTCCCCGCCGGAGCCCATCGAGTCCTGGCCGCGCGAGGCGCTCTCCAGCCGCTCCAGCAGCCGGGTGCCCGCCGCCTCGGAGAGCCCGGACTCCGCGTGCCAGGCGCGCAGTTCACGGGTCATGGCCAGCCGCGCCCAGTACAGCGGGCGGTCGTCGTCCCGGCTCAGCTCCCCGCCCGCCGGGCCCCGGCCCTGGGCGCGGTCCACCGCGCGCCGCCAGAGCCGCTCGCCGTGCCGTACGGCGACGTGCTCGGCCCGCGTGTACGAGCCGGGGCCGCGCAGCGCCTTCGCGAACGCCGGTGCGACGCCGTCGAAGCCGCTGTCGGCGAGTATCCGGCGCGGTACGTCACCGTCGAGGCGCCGTTCCTCCACGGTGACCGCCGGGGCGGGGGCGGACGCCGGGCGGGACGCGGATGGCGCGGAGGCCGTGGCGTGCGGGGGAGGGGTGACGGCGACCAGGGCGGCCGACGCGAGCAGAACGAGGCCGAGCCGGCCCGC
This sequence comes from Streptomyces sp. NBC_01498, assembly GCF_036327775.1. Taxonomy (NCBI): domain Bacteria; kingdom Bacillati; phylum Actinomycetota; class Actinomycetes; order Kitasatosporales; family Streptomycetaceae; genus Streptomyces; species Streptomyces sp. NBC_01498. The sequence continues at coordinate 5,239,984 of NZ_CP109598.1, forward strand.
CGTGGTGCCGGTGGTGCGCGCGAGTCTCACGGGAATCCTTCCGTCGGGTGGCGGAAGTATCGCCTCCACGCCCCGCCGGTGGCTACGGCGCCCGGCCGCAGGGGACGTAGCGGGACGCGCCTACCGCTCGGGCCCCTCCGCCCCGCCGCGCAGCAGTGTCACGAACGCCCGGAACGCCGCCGGCATGTCCACCGACTCCGGCGCGAGCAGCCACTGGTACTGGAGCCCGTCCATCACCGCCACCAGTAACGGCGCCGTCTGTTCGGGCGTCAGCCCGCTCGGCAGCCGGTCGCCGAACTCGTCGCGCAGCACGCCCGCCATGTTCCGCCGCACCTGCACGTAGCGGCGGGTGAAGAACTCCCCGGCCGGGTGGCCCTCCGTCACGCTCTCGCCGAGCAGCGCCGAGAACGTCTGCACGATCCCCGGCCGCATCGCGTTGTAGTCGACCATCGACGTCAGCAGCTCCAGCCGCCAGCCGTCCGCGCCCCGGCTGCCGCCCCCGGTGTCCCACTGGTCCCGCTCGTCCATGACCGCCAGCAACAGCGCGTCCTTCGTCGGGAAGTAGTGCAGCAGCCCCTGCTGGGTCAGCCCCACCCGCTCGGCCACCGCGCCCAGCGTCGTACCCCGGTATCCCCGTTCGGCGATCACCTCGAAGGTGGCCCGGAGAATCTCCGCCCGCCGTTCCGCGCTTCTGGCCCTCGCCATCCCACCGGTCCTCTCGCCTCGTACCCGTCAGCACACCACCCCGTCTCCGGACCGTACATGAGTAACAAACGGATAACGAAGCCTACTCTCCTACAGATTTGCGGGTCACCATGTAATCGTCCGCACGAACGCAGGGCACTGACGAGGAGGTACCGCCGTGACCGGCGCACCCATCACCCGGGCCGACCACGCACGAGAAGCGGCCGTCGAGACGGCGCTGAGCAAGCTCGATCTCGACGCCAAGGCGCGGCTGCTGGCGGGACAGGACAACTGGTCGCTGCCCGCCCTCCCGGAGATCGGGCTCGCCTCCCTCGTCATGTCCGACGGCCCGATCGGTGTCCGGGGCGTGCGCTGGACCGCCGACGACCCGTCGGTCGCCCTCCCCTCGCCCACCGCGCTCGCCGCCACCTGGGACCCCGAACTGGCCCGAAGAGCGGGCCGGTTGCTCGCCCAGGAGGCCCGCCGCAAGGGCGTGCACGTCCTCCTCGCGCCGACCGTCAACCTCCACCGCTCCCCGCTCGGCGGCCGGCACTTCGAGGCGTACAGCGAAGACCCGTACCTCACCGGCGAGATCGGTACCGGCTATGTCCTCGGGGTCCAGGACGGCGGAGTCGGCACCACCGTCAAGCACTTCGTCGCCAACGACGCCGAGACCGACCGCTTCACCGTGGACAACGTCGTCACCCCGCGCCCGCTCCGCGAGCTGTACCTCGCCCCGTTCGAAGCCATCGTCAAACACGCCCGCCCCTGGGGCGTCATGGCCGCCTACAACCGGGTCAACGGCCACTCCATGACCGAACACGCCGCGCTCCAGAACGGCGTCCTGCGCGGCGAATGGGGATTCGACGGCTTCATCGTCTCCGACTGGCTGGCGGCCCGCTCCACCACCGGCGCCCTCCTCGGCGGCCTCGACGTCGCCATGCCCGGCCCCAAGACCGTGTACGGGCCCGCGCTCGCCGCCGCCGTCCGCGCCGGTGAGGTGGACGAGACCCTGGTGGACGACGCCGTACGCAACGTCCTGCGGCTCGCCGCGCGCGTCGGCGCCCTCGACAACGCGCCCGCCGTCGTCGCCGGCGCCGAACTCCCCGCGCCACTCGACGGCGACGCGCTGGCCCGCGAGATCGCGCGGCGCTCCTTCGTCCTCGTACGCAACGAGACCCGCGACGGACACCCCGCCCTGCCGCTCGACCCCGCCCGCACCCGCACCGTCGCCCTCAGCGGCGCCGCCGCCCGCGACGCCCGCATCCTCGGCGGCGGCTCCGCCCACGTCTTCCCGCCGCATGTCGTCTCACCGCTCGACGGCCTCACCGCCGCCCTCCCCGACGGCGCCCTGAGCTACCACGTCGGTGCCGACCCCAGCGACGAACTCGCCGTCGCCGAGCGGGGATTCGAGCTGCGCGCCGTCTGCCGCGCCGCCGACGGACGGGAGCTCGGCACCACACCCCTGCCCTCCGGCATGGTCCAGTGGGTCGGCGTGGACCTGCCCGACGGCGTCAGCTACGACGAGCTGCACAGCGTCGAGTTCACCGGCACCTTCACCCCGCGCGAGAGCGGCGAGCACAGCTTCGGCACGCGGGGCATCGGCCCCCTCGTCCTCACCGTCGCCGGGCGGAAGGTCTGGGAGGGCGAGGAAGGGCTCGGCGACAGCACCGACCCGTTCAACGCGTTCTTCGGCGAACGCCTGGAGCGCGCCCGTGTCGCGCTCACCGAGGGCGTGCCCGTCGATGTCTCGCTCCATCTCACCGTGCCCCGGCTGCCCGGGGCGCCGATGGACGCGGTCGCCTTCTCCCTGCTCCACCTCGGCCCCCGGCGCGACCCGGACGAGCTGATCGCCGAGGCCGTCGAGGCGGCGCGGGGCGCCGACACCGCCGTCGTCGTGGTCGCCACCACCACGGCCGTCGAGTCCGAGGGCTTCGACCGTACGAGCCTGGAACTGCCCGGCCACCAGAACGCCCTCGTCGCGGCCGTCGCCGCCGTCAACCCGCACACCGTCGTGGTCGTCAACACCGGATCACCCGTGTCACTCCCGTGGCGGGACGACGTGGCCGCCGTGCTGCTCAGCTGGTTCCCCGGCCAGGAGGGAGGCGCCGCGCTCGCCGACGTCCTCACCGGCGCCGAGGAGCCCGGCGGCCGGCTCACCACCACCTGGCCGGTCACCCTCGCCGATGTGCCCGTCCACGACACCACCCCCACCGCCGACGGCGAACTGCACTACACCGAGGGCGTGTTCATCGGCTACCGGGCCTGGGAACGGACCGGCGCCACCCCCGCCTACCCCTTCGGCCACGGCCTCGGCTACACCGACTGGGAGTACGAGACGCTGGACGCCACCCCCGGCCGGGCCACCGTACGGCTGCGCAACACCGGCACCCGCCCCGGCCGCGAGACCGTCCAGATCTATCTCGCGCCCGTCCCGGGCATCGTGCCGGACGCCGCCGAGCGCCCGGTCCGCTGGCTGGCCGGCTTCGCCACCGCCGAGGCGGGGCCCGGGGAGAGCGTCGAGGTGACCGTCCCGATCCGGGCCCGCGCCTTCGAGGTCTGGGACGAGACCGCGCACACCTGGACGGCCGTCCCCGGCCCGTACGAGATCCAGGCGGGCCGCTCGCTCACCGACCGCAGGCTGAGCGCCACTGTCCACCGCTGAGCGGGCGGGCGGGCCAGGCGGGTCCTCAACCGCCGGACGGGCGAACGGCCGGTCCGGCGGTCGAGAACGCGTACGCGGTGGCCGAGGTGAACACCTCGCCCGGCCGCAGCACCGTGCTCGGGAAGTCCGGCCGGTTCGGCGAGTCCGGGAAATGCTGCGTCTCCAGCGCGATCCCGTCGCCCGGCTTGAACGGCCCCGCGTCGAAGTGGTCACCGGTGTAGAGCTGGAGGCCCGGTTCGGTCGTCGTCACCGTCAACACCCTTCCCGACACCGGGTCGTACAGCCCGGCCGCCGCCGACCCAGGCGAACGCCCCTGATCCAGCACGAAGTTGTGGTCGTACCCCGATCCCACCTCACGCGGCTCCCGGAAGTCGAAACGGGTCCCGTCGACCGGTACCGGCGGCCCCGTCGGCACCGAGTCGCCGTCCAGGGGCGTGAGCCGGCCGGCCGCGATCCGCAGTACATGCCCGCCGGCGCCGCCCGTGCCCGCGCCGCCCAGGTTCCAGTACGAGTGATTCGTCAGGTTCACCACCGTCGGCGCGTCCGTCACCGCCCGGTAGCCGATCCGCAGCGCCCCCGCCGCGTCCAGCGTGTACGTCGCCGAGACGTCGAGCCGCCCGGGGAAGCCCTCCTCGCCGTCCGGGCTCACCAGCGACAGCCGCACCCCGTACCCGTCCGCCGCCGGCTCCGCCGCCCACACCCGCTTGTCGAAGCCCCGCCCGCCGCCGTGCAGACAGTTCGGCCCGTCGTTGCGCGGCAGCCGGTGGGCGCGCCCGTCGAGCGTGAACACCCCGCCCGCGATCCGGTTCGCGTACCGGCCGATCAGCGCGCCGAAGTACGGCGACGGGCAGTCCACGTACCCCGCCACGTCCTCGAAACCGAGCACCACGTTCGCCCGGACACCGTCACGGTCCGGCACCTCCACGGACTGGAGGACCCCGCCGTACGTCAGCACCCGCACACGCGTCCCGGCCCGCTCCAGGACCCAGCGGCGCACCGCCGTACCGTCGGGCGCCGTCCCGGCGGGCTCGGACACCGGAGCCCGCAGACCTGTCTCGTCCTCGTCCGTCTCCTCCACCGTTCGCCGCCCCCCTACACCGGGGGCTTCACGGCGACGATGTTGCGGTAGGCGAGGTCGGCCAGCCTGCCCTGGCCGTCCTTGCTCGGGTGGAACCAGTCCCACCGGCTCAACTGGTCCCCGGTGAACCGGAAGTCGAAGACGGCGCCCCCGTCGTAACGGCAGCGCAGATCCTTCGCGCACACGTCCTTGAGCACCGTGTTGTACGCCACCACCCGCGCCTGAACCGTCGACCGCCGCTGCTGCGCGGCCGGGCCCATGTCCTGCGCGTCACCCAGCATCGTCGAGCAGATCCCCAGCTTCCAGATCTGCCGGCCCACCGGATTCTCCCGGCCCTCGGACCAGAGCCGCTTGAGATCGGGCACGCTCGCCACGTACACGTGGGTCTTGGGCGCGTCCGCCCGCAGCCTGCGCATCGACTCCTCGAACGACGCCCGGAACTCGTCCACGGGCGTCATCAGACCGACCTTGTCCTTGCACGCGTCGTTGGCGCCCATCATGACCGTGACCAGCTCGGGCCGGTGCGGGGCCACCTTCGCCATCTGCGCCGGAAGCTCCGCGACGGAGGCACCCGAGCGGGCGTAGTTCCAGGCGTGGCCCGCGACCCCCGGCTCGCCGAGCAGCCGCACCGCGAGGCTGCGCACGCCGTCGTCCGTGCCGGTCGCCCAGGACACCCGGGGGCAGTCGCTGAGCAGCCCGCAGGCGTCGAAGCCGCGGGTGATGGAGTCGCCGACGGCGGCGATCGAGGCGGGGCTGCGGTCCCACACCGGCTTCGGTGGCGGCGACTGGCCGGATTTCGACTTCTTCCAGTCCGGATCGGCGCCGTCCGAGGAGATACAGCCACCCAGCGCGGTCCCGGCCACCAGCAGCCCGGCGCAGAGGCCCGCGACGCGCGCGTACGCCCTCCGGCGGCTCCTGCCGTACCCCGGGCGTCGCCCGGCGGGTCCCTGGGGGCTCTCCGGCATCGTCTGAAACCCTCCCGCGTCGGCGTCGTCATGCGTACGGCGGCGTCCTGGCGAGTGAAAGCTTCGCGTACATCGCCTCCGGGACCGACAGTACGGCACCCCCGTGCCTCCCGCGCAAGGTAGCTTTCAGGCGTCGAACCAGAGTCAACGACGCCCTCCGGCTCCGGTAAGTTACATCCCGTCACATGCTGTCCGTTTTGCGGGGTTTCACTCTCGATGCTGTTTACTGAGGCCGCTGGGCAAGGCGAACCTCGTCCCACACTGGAGGTCCCGGTGACCACACGTGGTGTTCTGTACGTGCACTCCGCTCCACGCGCGATGTGCCCCCACGTCGAATGGGCGGTGGGGGGCGTCCTCGGCGTACGCGTCCAACTCGACTGGATCAGGCAGCCGGCCTCGCCCGGCACCTGGCGCTCCGAATTCTCCTGGCGCGGCGAGTCCGGCACCGCGTCCAAACTCGCCTCCGCGCTGCGCGGCTGGCAGATGCTCCGCTTCGAGGTGACCGCCGAGCCGAGCCCCGCGGCCGAGGGCGAGCGCTACAGCGCCACCCCCGGACTGGGCATCTTCCACGCCGTCACCGGTATGCACGGCGACATCCTGGTCCCCGAGGACCGGCTGCGCGCCGCCCTCGCCCGCTCGCTGAGCGGCGAGACCCGGCTGGAGGCCGAGGTCGAGAAGCTCCTCGGCAAGCCGTGGGACGACGAACTGGAGCCCTTCCGGTACGCGGGCGAGGGCGCCCCGGTGCGCTGGCTGCACCAGGTCGTCTGAGGCCGCGCCCCGCCCCTCTCCTCACCCCGGGTGCGACCGCCGCCCTCTACCGTGGGCGGATGGCTGATCAACTGGAAGTCGCCGTACTCGGCACAGGCTTCATCGGCGCGGCGATGGCCCGCAACCTCTGCCGGACCGGGCACGCGGTCCGGGTCTGGAACCGCACCCGCGCGAAGGCGGAGCCCCTGGCCGCCGACGGGGCGCGGATCACGGACGACGCGGCGGACGCGGTACGCGGCGCGGACGTCGTCCTCACCACCCTGTTCGACGGGCCCGCCGTCCACGAGACGATGGCGGCGGCGGCCCCCGGGCTGCGGCCCGGAACCGTCTGGCTCCAGGTGTCGACGGTGAGCCCGGCGGAGCTCCCGCCGCTCGCGGAGCTGGCCGCCGCGCACGGGCTGGTCCTCCTCGACTCGCCCGTCCTGGGCACCCGGGGCCCCGCCGAGCAGGGCAAGCTCGTCGTCCTGGTGGCGGGGCCCGAAGGGGCGCTGGAGACCGTCGCCTCCGTACTGGACGCGGTGGGGCAGCGGACGGTCCGGGTGGGCGACGACGCCGCGTCTGGCGCGGCGACACGGCTCAAGCTCGTCTGCAACAGCTGGGTGCTGGCCCTCACCCACGGGACCGCCGAGGCGCTCGCCCTGGCGGACGGGCTCGGCGTCGACCCGCGCGGCTTCCTGGACGCCGTCGCGGGCGGCGGGCTCGACTGCGGCTATCTGCGCGTCAAGTCGGCGGCGATCCTCGACGACGACTACACACCCAGCTTCGCCCTCACCACGGCCGCCAAGGACGCCCGCCTCATCGTGGCGGCGGGCGAGGCGGCGGGGGTGCGGCTGGACGTCGCCGAGGCGGGCGCCGGACGCTTCGCCCGCGCCCAGGAACAGGGCCACGGCGCGAAGGACATGGCGGCGACGTACTTCGCCAGCTTCGACGCCTGACCGGGCCGCCCGTACGCGCTCCCGGAGAAGGCCGGAGGCCCGGCTCCCGTCGACGACGGGAGCCGGGCCTCGGAGGTGTGTACGGAGCGCCGGGCGGGCCGTGTGGGCGCCGTACGACGCGGGTCCCACGCGGGCGGCGCCGCTTTCCGGACCGGCGCGGGCGCCGGCGTACCCGGCGTGGGCCCGGACGCGGCGGGGTCCGGGCCGTACCGCCCGAACGTGCCTCCCGGAGAAGGCCGGAGGCCCGGCCCCCGTCATCGACGGGGGCCGGGCCTTCCGGTTGCTCGTACGGGGAAGTCGCCCCGGCAGCCGCGATCTTCCCCCGTGGGCCCATGGGCCGTGGGAGAACCGAGCCGGCCTCGTGCGAGCGTCACGAAGCGGGTGTGCGCCGCGCGGGCGGCCGTGCCGGGCACCGTGAACTCCGGCCCGCGGGCGTGCAGGGCCGTGCCGGGCCCGGCACGGGCGTCAGGTACGCGACCTTCCGCACGCGTCAGCCCGGCCCGGCGCGCGGGTCAGATCGAACGGAGCGCCAGCACCACGTTGTGGCCGCCGAAGCCGAACGAGTTGTTGATCGCCGAGATCGGGCCCTCGGGCAGCGCCCGCGGCTCGTCGCGCACGATGTCCGCCTCGACCTCCTCGTCCAGGTCGTCCACGTTGATCGTCGGCGGGGCCAGCCGGTGGTACAGCGCGAGCACCGTCGCCACCGTCTCGATACCGCCCGCGCCGCCCAGCAGATGCCCGGTCATCGACTTCGTGCCCGAGACCGCGACATGGTCCAGGTCGTCGCCCAGCACCCGGCGCAGCGCCTTGATCTCCGCGATGTCCCCCTGCGGGGTGGAGGTGGCGTGCGCGTTCAGGTGCACGATCTCCGAGGGCTTCATACCGGTGTTGTCCAGCAGATGCCGCATCGCCGCCGCCACCCCGCGCCCGCTGGGCTCCGGCTGCGCGATGTGGTGGGCGTCGGCGGACAGGCCCTGGCCCAGCACCTCGCAGTAGACGCGCGCGCCGCGCGCCGCCGCGTGCTCGGCGGACTCCAGGACCACCACGCCCGCGCCCTCACCGAGGACGAAGCCGTCACGGCCCTTGTCGTACGGGCGGGACGCCTTGGTGGGCTCCTCGTTGTTCTTGGACATCGCCATCATGTTGGCGAACGCGGCGACCGGCAGCGGGTGGATCGCCGCCTCCGTGCCGCCCGCCACCACGACGTCGGCGCGGCCGGTGCGGATCATCTCCACCGCGTAGCCGATCGCCTCGGCGCCGGACGCGCAGGCGGAGACCGGGGTGTGCACGCCCGCCTGGGCGTTGACCTCCAGACCCACGTTGGCGGACGGGCCGTTCGGCATCAGCATCGGCACGGTGTGCGGGGAGACACGGCGTACGCCCCGCTCCTTGAGCACGTCGTACTGGTCGAGGAGGGTGGTCACGCCGCCGATGCCCGAGGCGATGACCGCGCCCAGCCGTTCGGGGGCGATGTTCTCGTCGTCACCGGCCTTGGCCTTGTAGCCCGCGTCCGCCCACGCCTCGCGGGCCGCGATCAGCGCGAACTGCGCCGAGCGGTCCAGCTTGCGGGCGAGGGGACGGGGCAGGACCTCGGACGGGTCGACCGCGGCGAGCGCGGCGATCCGGACGGGCAGTTCGGCGAACCGCTCGTCCTCGAGGGTCCTGACACCCGAGCGGCCCGCGAGCAGACCCTCCCAGGTCGATGCGCTGTCGCCACCCAGCGGTGTGGTTGCGCCGATACCGGTGACGACCACGGTGCGATTGGTCGGGCTCACTGGAATTCTTTCTCCACGTGTAGAGGGTGCGGAATTTTTACGGCGCCACCACCGGGTGGCGTCAGCCGCGCGGCCTGGTTCAGCCCTGGTGCTTCGCGATGTAGTCGGCGGCGTCGCCGACGGTCTTCAGGTTCTTGACGTCGTCGTCCGGGATCTTCACGTCGAAGCGCTCTTCGGCGGCGACGACGACCTCGACCATGGACAGCGAGTCGACGTCCAGGTCGTCGGTGAAGGACTTGTCCAGCTGGACGTCCTCGACCGGGATGCCGGCGATCTCGTTCACGATCTCCGCGAGACCGGTGACGATCTCTTCCTGCGTGGCGGCCATGTGGGCGCTCCTTCGATATTTCAGCGTGAGCAGAGGGATTTGTACGAGCACGGTCCGGAAGATCCGGTGCGCCTAGGGGAGGGTAACGACCGTCGCGGCGTACACGAGACCCGCCCCGAAGCCGATGACGAGGGCGGTGTCACCGCTCTTCGCCTGACCGGTCGCCAGGAGCCGCTCCATCGCGAGCGGGATCGAGGCGGCCGAGGTGTTGCCGGTGGTTTCCACGTCACGGGCGACCGTGACGTGCTCCGGCAGCTTCAGAGTCTTCACCATCGAGTCGATGATCCGCATATTGGCCTGGTGCGGAATGAAGACGTCCAGGTCCGCCGAGGTGATCCCGGCCGCGTCGAGGGCCTGCTGGGCGACCTTCGCCATCTCGAAGACGGCCCAGCGGAACACCGCCTGGCCCTCCTGCGTGAGGGCGGGGAACTTCTCGACCGTCCCCCTGCGGTAGTCGTCCCACGGCACGGTCTGCGTGATGGTGTTCGACTTGTCGCCCTCGGAACCCCAGACCGTCGGACCGATCTCGGGCTCCTGCGACGGGCCGACGACGACCGCTCCGGCACCGTCGCCGAACAGGAACGCGGTGGCCCGGTCCTCCAGGTCGGTGAGGTCGGACAGCCGCTCCACACCGATCACCAGGACGTACTCCGCCGAACCCTCGACGACCAGGCCCTTGGCGAGCGTCAGCGCGTAACCGAAGCCCGCGCAGCCCGCCGAGATGTCGAACGCGGCGGGCCTGCCCGCCCCGATCCGGTCGGCGATCTCCGTCGCGACGGCCGGTGTCTGCTTGAAGTGCGAGACCGTCGAGACGATCACGGCGCCGATCTGCTCCGGGGTGATCCCGGCGTCCGCGACGGCCTTGCCGGACGCCTCGACCGACATCATCGCCACGGTCTCCTCGTCGGAGGCCCAGTGGCGGGTCGCGATACCGGAGCGCGAGCGGATCCACTCGTCGGACGAGTCGATCGTCTCCAGGATCACCTCGTTGGGCACCACGCGCGTCGGGCGGTAGCCGCCGACCCCCATGATGCGGGCGTAGGGCGCGCCCTGGCTGGGCCTGATCTTCGCCATGCTCTCTCGGGCTCCTTAGGCAGCGTGCTCTGCGACGATCTCGCGAGCCGCGTCGAGGTCGGCGGGGGTCTTCAGCGCGAGGGTCCTCACCCCGGGCAGGGCCCGCTTGGCGATACCGGTCAGCGTGCCGCCGGGGCACAGTTCGACCATCGCCGTCACGCCCCGCTCCGTGAACGTCTCCATGCACAGGTCCCAGCGGACCGGGTTGGCGACCTGACCCACCAGACGGGCGACCACCTCGGCGCCCGTGGACACAGTCTGCCCGTCCTTGTTGGAGACGTACGGGAGCACCGGGTCTGACACGTCGAGCTTTCCGGCCGCTTCCGCCAGCCGAGCCACCGCCGGAGCCATGTGCTCGGTGTGGAAGGCGCCCGCGACCTTGAGGGCGACCACGCGCCGTACGCCCGCAGGCTTGTCCGCCTCCAGGGCGGCCAGCTGCTCCAGCGTGCCGGCGGCCACGATCTGCCCGGCCCCGTTCACGTTCGCCGGGGTCAGCCCCAGCTTCTCCAGATGCGGCAGGGTCACCTCGGGGTCGCCGCCGAGCAGCGCCGCCATCCCGGTCGGGGTGATGCCCGCCGCCTCCGCCATGGCCAGCCCGCGGGTACGGACGAAGCCCAGCGCGGCCTCCTCGCCCAGCACACCCGCGTACACGGCGGCGGTGATCTCACCGACGCTGTGCCCCGCGACCGCGCCCGCTCTGTCGCCGACGATGTCGCGCAGCGCGCCGGCGGACAGCAGTCCGGCGGCGACCAGCAGCGGCTGGGCCACCGCGGTGTCCCGGATCTCGTCCGCGTCGGCCTTCGTGCCGTAGTGGACCAGATCGAGGTCGAGCGCGGCCGACCAGGACCGCAGCCGGTCTTCGGCACCGGGAAGGTCGAGCCAGGGAGTCAGGAAGCCGGGCGACTGGGCGCCTTGGCCGGGAGCGACGAGTACGAGCACTCTCACACTCTCTCTCGCGGACGGCCTCCGCCGCCCGTGGGGACAAGGACGAAGAACCGTCGGGGGAATTGTTGGTGTCCCACAAAACCTTAGGAGGGCGATTCCCCGTCGGCCAGCCTCCCCAAGATCAGCGCGATCCGCAGAGTGAAAGCGGACCGCACGTCCGAGGGGGACCATCCGGTGACGTCCGTCACACGTCGGAGCCGGTAGCGCACGGTGTTGGGGTGCACGAACAGCATCCGCGCGGCCCCTTCGAGACTGCTCGCCTGCTCCAGATACACACTCAGCGTCTCCAGCAGCGCCGAGCCCGCCTCTTCCAGCGGTCTGTAGATCTCCTCCACCAACTGCTCACGCGCGGCAGGATCCGAGGCGATCGCGCGTTCCGGCAGCAGATCGTCCGACAGCACCGGACGCGGCGCGTCCTGCCACGCCGCGCACGCCTTCAGCCCGGCCGCCGCCGCCTGCGCCGACCGCGTCGCCGCCAGCAGGTCGGGCACCACCGGCCCCGCCACCACCGGCCCCGCCGCGTACGGCCCGATCAGCGCCTTCGCGACCTGGAGCGGATTGTCGCTGCCGCCCGCGATGACGACCAGCCGGTCCCCGAGCACCCCGGTCAGCACCTGGAGTTTGGCGTGCCGCGCGGCCCGGCGGATCGCCTCCACCGTCAGCTCGCTGTCCCCGTCGGGGGCGGTGCCCAGCAGCACGCACACGTGCTCCGGCGAGTTCCAGCCCAGCGCGGACGCCCGCGACACCGCGCCCTCGTCGGCCTCCCCGGACAGCACCGCGTTCACCACCAGCGACTCCAGCCGCGCGTCCCAGGCGCCCCGCGCCTCGGCGGCCTGCGCGTACACCTGCGCCGTCGCGAAGGCGATCTCCCGCGCGTACACCAGCAGCGCCTCACGCAGCACCGACACGTCGCCCGGCGCCGCGACCTCCTCGATGGCCGACTCCATGACCTCGATGGTGGTGCGCACCATCTCCACGGTCTGGCGCAGCGTGATGGCCCGCGTCAACTCGCGCGGCGCCGTGCCGAACACATCGGTGGAGATGGCCTGCGGGGTCTCGGGGTGCCGGAACCACTCGGTGAACGCGGCGATACCGGCCTGGGCCACCAGACCGATCCAGGAACGGTTCTCCGGCGGCATCGCGCGGTACCACGGCAGCTTCTCGTCCATGCGGGCGATCGCGTTCGCGGCCAGCCGGCCGGCGGACTTCTCCAGCCGGCGCAGGGTCGCGGGATGCGGATGGGCTTCGTTCGCGGGTTCAGGCACGGGACAAGACTGCCTCATCAGGGCGGCCGTGTGCCGGGCCGGGTCTACCGTGGGGAACGTGATTTCCGTCCGGTACGCCGACGACCGTCATCCCGGCGGTGATCTCCCCGCCGGGATCGAGTCCTTCCACGCCTTCTCCTTCGGGCAGTTCTACGCACCCGACAACCTCCGGTTCGGCGCCGTGATCGCCTGCAACGAGGAACGGCTGCGGCCCGGCGCCGGTTTCGACGAGCATCCGCACAGCCACACCGAGATCGTCACCTGGGTCGTCGAGGGCGAGCTGACCCACCGCGACTCCGCCGGCCACGCCACGGTGGTGCGCCCCGGCGACGTCCAGCGGCTGAGCGCGGGCGGCGGCGTCCGGCACGTGGAGCGCAACGACGGGGAACAGCCGCTGGTCTTCGTCCAGATGTGGCTCGCACCCCTGGTGCCCGGCGGCGCGCCCCGGTACGAGATCGTGCGCGGTATCGCCGACTCCACGCCGTACGCGCTCCCCGAGGCGGGCGCGCTGCTGCACGTGCGCCGGCTCCCGGTGGGCGCGCGGGCCGCGATCCCCGCGGCGGCGTACGCGTATCTGCACGTCGTACACGGCCTGGTGGTCCTCGCGGGGGTGGAACTCGGCCCCGGCGACTCCGCGCGGATCACGGACTCCGACGGGCTCGAACTGGCGGCGGAGGAGCGGTCCGAGGTGCTGATCTGGGAGCTGGCCCCCGATCCGGCACGGGCCTGACTACCGCAGCTCGGCCAGCACCGCGTCCGTGAACGGCGGCCACGCCTCGATCGCCCACGGGCCGAAGTCCCGGTCGGTGAGCGCCACGCACGCCGCGCCCGCGTCCGGGTCGACCCACAGGAACGTACCGGACTGCCCGAAATGCCCGAACGTACGCGGGGACGACGAACCGCCCGTCCAATGTGGCGACTTGCCGTCCCTGATCTCGAAGCCGAGCCCCCAGTCGTTGGGCTTCTGCTGCCCGTAGCCCGGCAGTATCCCCGCCAGTCCCGGATGCGACACCGTCATCGCCGCCAGCACCGTACGGGGGTCGAGCAGCCGGGGCGCCTGGAGTTCGGCGGCGAAGGCGGTCAGGTCGTCCACCGTCGAGACCCCGTCGCGGGCGGGCGAGCCGTCCAGCGACGTCGACGTCATCCCGAGCGGTTCGAGGACCGCCTGGCGCAGATACTCGCCGAACGGGATGTCCGTGACCTTCGTCAGGTGCTCGCCCAGCGCCTCGAAACCCGCGTTCGAGTAGATCCGGCGGGTGCCGGGCGGGGCGGTCACCCGGTACTCGTCGTAGGCCAGACCACTGGTGTGCGCCAGCAGATGGCGGACCGTGGAACCCTCGGGGCCCGCCGGCTCGTCCAGCTCGACCGCCCCCTCCTCGTACGCCACCAGTACCGCGTACGCGGCCAGCGGCTTGGTCACCGACGCCAGCGGAAAGCGGCGCGAGAGGGGGCCGTGCGACCCGCTCACCGTGCCGTCCGCGCGTACGACGGCCGCCGCGGCCACCGGCACCGGCCAGTTCTCGATCATCGCCAGGCTCTGCATGGTCCCGAGCGTAGACGGGCCCGTCCGGCGGGCCGACGCCGGTGCGGGAAGGGACGCAATTCACCCGGTGTCACTTGCTTCGAGCGCACTCCAGGGTTTTACGGTGACGGTATGACGCTGATCGAGAGCACCGCGGTCCGGACGGACACCGGAGCCGTCACCGGAGCCGGTCCCGGGACGGAGACCGAGGACATATGCGTGGCGCCGCCGCCCACGCATCCCCGCCCGGCCGGCGAGGACCGGTACACGATCAGCGAAGTGGTCGCCTTCACCGGCCTCACCGCGCACACCCTGCGCTGGTACGAGCGGATCGGACTCATGCCGCACGTCGACCGCTCCCACACCGGGCAGCGCCGCTTCACCAACCGCGACCTCGACTGGCTCGGCCTCGTCGGCAAACTGCGCCTCACCGGCATGCCGGTCGCCGACATGGTCCGCTACGCCGAACTCGTCCGGGAGGGGGAGCACACCTTCGACCAGCGGGTGGACCTGCTGGAGCGGACCCGGCACGACGTACGTGCCCGGATCGCCGAACTCCAGGACACCCTCGCCGTACTCGACCACAAGATCGACTTCTACGCCGGTGCGCACCGCGCGTCGGAAAGGGCGTCATGAACACCACGGGAAACACAGAGAAGATCGCCGAAGTCACCCTCGGCACCGGCGGACCCACCGTCGGTGTCCAGGGCTTCGGCGCCATGGGCATCAGCGAGTTCTACGGAGGCACCGACGAGACCGCCGCGAGGGACACCCTCGAAGCGACCGTCGAGGCCGGGGTCACCCTCATCGACACCGCCGACGTCTACGGGCGCGGCGCCAACGAGACGTTCCTCGCGCCGTTCGTCGCCGCCCACCGCGACGGGATCACCCTCGCCACCAAGTTCGGCATCGAACGCTCCGACGACCCCGACTTCCGGGGCATCCGCAACGACCCCGCGTACATCCGCACCGCAGTCGAGGGCTCCCTGCGGCGGCTGGGCGTCGACGTCATCGACCTCTACTACATGCACCGGCACAACCCGGCCGTCCCCTTCGCCGAGTCCGTCGGCGCCCTGGCCGAGCTGGTCGCCGCAGGCAAGGTCAAGCACCTCGGCCTCAGCGAGGTCACCGGGGCCGAACTGCGCGAGGCGCACCGGGTGCATCCCATCACCGCCCTCCAGTCCGAGTGGTCGCTGTTCTCCCGCGACACCGAGACGTCCGCCGTCGCCGCCGCCGCCGAACTCGGCGTCGCCCTCGTCCCGTACTCACCGCTCGGCCGCGGGTTCCTGACCGGTTCCTTCACCCAGGCCGAGACGGAGCTGAAGGGCGCCGACATGCGGCGGTCCCAGCCCCGCTTCACCGGCGACAACGCGGCCCGGAACGCCGCGCTCCTGGAGCCGGTGCGCACCGTCGCCGCCGCGCACGGCGCGACCCTCGGGCAGATCGCGCTCGCCTGGGTGCAGCAGCGCGCCCAGGCACACGGGCTGACCGTCGTCCCCATCCCCGGCACCCGCAGCCGCGCGCGCCTGCTGGAGAACGCCGCCGCCACCCGGATCACCCTCACCCCCGGGGAGCTGGCGATCCTGGAGCCGATCGCCGGACGGGTCGCCGGCGACCGCTACCCCGACATGTCGGCGACGGCCGCCGCCCGCGAGTAGCGATCCGCACTACGCGCGTCACAGCTCGGCCAGCAACTCGGCCTTCTTCGCGCTGAACTCGTCGTCCGTCACCAGCCCCGCCCGGTGCAACTCCCCGAGATGCCGGATGCGTTCGGCGATGTCCGCCGGGTGGCGGCGGCCCGACGCGATCGCCGGCACCGGGACGGGGCCGGGCCCACCGCTCCCGGCGGGGCCCGGCCCCGACGTCCGTACGGCCGCCAGCACCGCCGCCGCGAACGGCAGCGACTCGTGCACAGGCCCGTAACCGAGGCCGAAGACCACGGCCGTCGGGTCGTGATCGGCCCGCGTGAACTCCCGCCGGTCCTCGCCCCGGCGCACCATCCGCAGATGGCCGTCGAACACCTCGGGTGAACGCCACTCGACGCCGCTCAGCTCCGGGACGGCGAAACTCTGGTCGCCCTGCTTCCACTTCGCGGACGACGCCCCGGTCCAGAACCAGCGGAAGGTGACCTTCGACCCGTCGAAGGACACCTTGCCGTCGTACGCCTTGAAGTGCAGGGGCGCCGGGGGAGCGGCCACCAGGAAACGCTCGGCGGGCTCCCCGGCGTCGGCCGGCCCGGCGGCGGTGAGCGCGGCGCGCAACTCGTCCGCGTAGTACTCCGCGAGCGTCTCGCGCTCCGCCGGCAGCACCAGCCGGTACGGATCGCCGGAGTCCCGCAGCTGACCGTCCGCCGCCTCCATCAACGGGTCGGCGCCCGGCCGGGGGACGGCGCGCAGCACCACCGTGCCGCGCTTGCCCGGGGAGAGCGTCACCGACGCCAACGCCGCGTGCGGGACGCGCCGTTCGCGCAGCGCCTGGAACAGTTTCGGCGTACGTATCCCCCGTCCGAAGCGGATGAGCACGGAGTCGCTGTCGAACTCCCAGGTGGCATGAATTCCGGCCAGCACATCACCCATATGCCACATCCTAGGCGGCGAACGCTCCCACGTCCCCTCTTCGAACCGGTGAGTTCTACGCGCGTCAGGTGCCCGGGGGGCGTGCGCGGGAGGCCGTGCGCGGGCCTCCCGGGCCGGAGCGCGCGGTTCCCCGCCGGCCCCCGGCGAGGGGCTGCCGTGCTCCGGCGGACCGGTCGGCGTCAACACCGTGCGATTCGGCGCGGCGGCCCGGCCCGGCGCTCCCGGCGGCTCCGTCGCCTGTTCGGGTGGTGTACGGCGAGACCCCCTTCCCGCCGGGCGGGCCGCCGGGTCAGAGTGCGCACAACTGATCGGCACCACACGGGGGTTCACCATCATGCGTACGACCACGCCTGCCGTCCTGCCCGCACGCGCCGCCACGCGCGGGGGCACAGGCGCCCTCACGCGCGGCGCCAGGCACGCCACACTGCTCACCGCGGCGACCCTGGCCGCAGCGACGGCCCTGCTGCCCGCCGCCACCCCGGCCGCCTCCGCAGTCGCCGTACCGCGCGGCGCGTGCGGACCCGGCGAACTCTGCCTCTGGGGAAAGCCGGACTTCAAGGGCGCCCGGCAGATCCACGAGCTGTTCCGCACGGAGATCCAGAGCTGTGTCCCGCTGCCGCCCGGCACCGACGCCCAGTCCCTGGCCAACCGCACCGGACGGCCCGTCACCACCTACCAGTCGCACGAGTGCGAGGAGACCGGCGAGTTCGAGACGTACCCCGGCAAGGGCACCTGGGTCCCGCAGTCGCCCTACCGCGTACGGGCCTTCAAGGTCTGGGAACGCTGAGCGGGGGTACCCGCAGTTTCAGACAGCCCACATCCACCGACACAGGGAGTGATGATGACGGGCTTCGGAAACACCCGGACACGCAAGCACCCTCGTTCACGCGGCCGGATGGGGTCACGGAACGGGACGGACCGCGTGACCATCGGAATAGTCGGCCTGGTCTTCGCCGTCCTGGGCCTGTTCGTCCTGTCGATCGTGCTCGGCCCGCTGGCCATCGTGCTGGGCTGGCTGGGCATGGGCCGGCGCTGGAGCACCGCGTACGTACCCGCGGTGATCGCCTTCGCGCTCGGCATCGTCGACACCGTCCTGGCGCTCATGTGGCTGGTCTGACCGGCCACTTCGGGACCGGGTACGGAGACGGACCCCGGGTCCTGTCCGACCCGTCGGACAGGACCTGACAGCGTCCGGCCGGACCGGTGTGCGGCCGGCTGTCGTACCGTCGCTCTCCCACGCCCGACCGGGCAGGGCGGCACCCGACAGCCGGCCCATTCCCGCGCCGACGGGCGGCACCTGGCCGCGTACGGGCGGTGGCCGGCCCCGTGTCCACGGAACCGGCCACCCACACCCTCGGTCGGAGACGCCCTACGCGTCGCCGCCCGCCACGCCCGGCTCCGCCGCCGCCACGTCCAGCAGCTGGTAGCGGTCCACCGCCTGCTTCAGCAGGGAGCGGTCCACCTTGCCCTCCCGCGCCAGCTCCGTGAGGACCGCGAGCGCGATCGACTCCGCGTCGATGTGGAAGAACCTGCGGGCCGCGCCCCGGGTGTCCGCGAAGCCGAAACCGTCCGCGCCCAGTGACTGGTACGTCCCCGGCACCCAGCGCGCGATCTGGTCCGGCACCGCGCGCATCCAGTCCGACACCGCGACGAACGGGCCCTCGGCGCCGGAGAGTTTGCGCGTCACGTACGGGACCCGCTGCTCCTCCTCCGGGTGGAGCAGGTTGTACCGCTCCACCTCGACGGCGTCCCGGCGCAGCTCGTTCCAGGACGTCGCCGACCAGACGTCGGCCCGTACGTCCCACTGCTCGGCGAGGATCCGCTGGGCCTCCACGGCCCACGGCACGGCCACCCCGGACGCCAGGATCTGCGCCGGGATCGACCCGCTCTCGCCCTTCCTGAAGTGGTGGACGCCCTTGAGGATGCCCTCGACGTCCACGTTCTCGGGCTCGGCCGGGTGCTGGATCGGCTCGTTGTAGACCGTGAGGTAGTAGAAGACGTTCGGGTCCTCGCCCGGATGCGGCTGCCCGTACATCCGGCGCAGCCCGTCCTCCATGATGTGCGCGATCTCGAAGCCGAACGCCGGGTCGTAGCTGACACAGCCCGGGTTGGTCGAGGCGAGCAGCTGCGAGTGCCCGTCCGCGTGCTGAAGCCCCTCACCGGTCAGCGTCGTACGGCCGGCGGTCGCGCCCAGGACGAAACCGCGCGCCAGCTGGTCGGCCATCTGCCAGAACTGGTCGCCGGTCCGCTGGAAACCGAACATCGAGTAGAAGACGTACACCGGGATCATCGGCTCGCCGTGCGTCGCGTACGCCGAACCCGCGGCGATCAGCGACGCCGTGCAGCCCGCCTCCGAAATGCCGTCGTGCAGCATCTGCCCGGTCGGCGACTCCTTGTAGGCGAGCAGCAGTTCCCGGTCGACCGACTCGTACTGCTGACCGAGCGGGTTGTAGATCTTCGCGCTCGGGAAGAACGCGTCCATGCCGAAAGTGCGGTACTCGTCGGGCGCGATCAGCACGAAACGCTTGCCGATCTCCTTGTCCCGCATGAGGTCCTTCAGCACCCGCACAAACGCCATGGTCGTGGCGATCGACTGCTGGCCGGACCCCTTCTTCGCAGCCGCGTACGCCTTGTCGCCGGGCAGTTCGAGCGCCTTGGCGCGCACCACCCGGGTCGGTACGTACCCGTCCAGGCTCCGCCGGCGGTCGTGCATGTACTGGATCTCTTCCGAGTCCCGGCCCGGGTGGTAGTACGGCGGCTGGCCGTCCTCCAGCTCCTTGTCCGAGATCGGCAGGTGCAGCCGGTCCCGGAAGCCCTTCAGGTCCGAGACCGTCAGCTTCTTCATCTGGTGCGTCGCGTTGCGGCCCTCGAAGTTCGGACCCAGCGTCCAGCCCTTCACGGTCTGCGCGAGGATCACCGTCGGCTGGCCCTTGTGCGCCTTCGCCGCCGCGTACGCCGCGTACACCTTCTTGTGGTCGTGCCCGCCGCGCCCCAGATGCAGGATCTGCTCGTCGGTCATGTTCTCGACCATGGCGCGCAGCCGCTGGTCGTCCCCGAAGAAGTGGTCGCGGATGTACGCGCCGGTCTCCGTGGCGTACGTCTGGAACTGGCCGTCCGGCGTGGTGTTCAGCCGGTTCACCAGCACACCGTCGCGGTCCTGCGCCAGCAGCGGGTCCCAGGAGCGGTCCCAGACGAGCTTGATGACGTTCCAGCCGGCGCCCCGGAACTGCGACTCCAGCTCCTGGATGATCTTGCCGTTGCCGCGCACCGGGCCGTCGAGCCGCTGAAGGTTGCAGTTGACGACGAACGTCAGGTTGTCCAGCCCCTCGCGGGCCGCGATCGACAGCTGGCCGAGCGACTCGGGCTCGTCCATCTCGCCGTCGCCCAGATACGCCCACACGTGCGACCGCGAGGTGTCGGCGATGCCGCGCGCCTCCATGTAGCGGTTCATCCGGGCCTGGTAGATCGCGCCGAGCGGGCCGAGGCCCATCGAGACGGTCGGGAACTCCCAGAAGTCCGGCATCAGCCGCGGATGCGGATAGCTGGACAGCCCGTCCGGGGCCTTCGACTTCTCCTGGCGGAAGGCGTCGAGCCGCGCCTCGCTGAGCCGGTCCAGCAGGAAGGCGCGGGCGTAGATGCCGGGGGAGGCGTGGCCCTGGAAGAAGATCTGGTCGCCGCCGTCACCCCCGTCCTTGCCCCGGAAGAAGTGGTTGAAGCCCACGTCGTACAGGGACGCGGAGGACGCGAAGGTGGCGATGTGACCGCCGACGCCGATGCCGGGGCGCTGCGCGCGGGAGACCATCACGGCGGCGTTCCAGCGCGTCGCGTTGAGGATCTTCCGCTCGATCTCCTCGTTGCCGGGGAAGAACGGCTCGTCCTTGGTGGCGATCGTGTTGACGTAGTCGGTGCTGCGCATCTCGGGCACGGCCACGCGCTTCTCGCGCGCCCGCTCGATCAGGCGGAGCATCAGATAGCGGGCGCGCTCACGCCCCCGTTCGTCGACGGCGGCGTCGAGCGAGTCGAGCCACTCCTGGGTCTCCTCGGGATCGAAGTCCGGGACCTGGCTGGGAAGGCCGCCAATGATGATCGGGTTGCGATCGGATCCGGAAGCCACACTTTTCCTTCGCTGTTCGGGTCGTGTCGCGCCTCGCGACCGGGCCGGCGCCGGTCCTGAGACCGTTTACGTCGTCCCCCGCGGGGCACCTGGGGGTCCTGCTGGGTACTGCGCTGATGCGTGCGGGTGCCTGCCTCTGCCGCAGCCGGGGGAGAGGAGCGGGGAGCGGGCCGTACGGCGCCTCCATCGTGTACCGCGACGACGGAAACGTCACCTCTACCGAGGGGTAACCCGCACCCGGCGGCGGATTCCGCCCGATCATGGCGCCCGCCCGGGTTCCGGGCCGGGCGAAACCGCAATCTTACGCCCAAGGCGCCCATGGGTTTCGTTCGGCCGTTCGGACGCGAATGGCGTATCGATGCCGCGTAGGATGACAAAGAGGGCGGAAAGTCCGCCGGGGGATTACGGCCGGTGTTACAGGGGTGTCAGGAGATGCGACGAAGCGGCCCGGAACGTACCCGTTTCGGCGGTCTCGGCCGTCGGGTACTTGCGCGATCCGCCCGGCCCGTGTGGACTACGGCCAGCACCCCGCGTACGCGCGTGGCTGAAGCATTTTCCAAACATGATCAGGAGGCAATCCGTGAGCGCGACCGCGGACCACGCGGAGGAACGGACCAACGTTGCCGCGAGGCTTGGGTTCGAACCCGGACAGGTGGTCCAGGAGATCGGCTACGACGACGACGTCGAGCAGGAGCTCCGTGAGTCCATCGAGGCCGTCATCGGCCAGGAGCTCGTCGACGAGGACTACGAGGACGTGGCCGACGCCGTCGTGCTGTGGTTCCGCGACGACGACGGTGACCTGACGGACGCGCTGGTGGACGCCATCGGTCTGATCGAGGAGGGCGGCGCGGTCTGGCTGCTGACGCCCAAGACCGGCCGTGCCAACTACGTCGAGCCCAGCGACATCAACGAGGCCGCCCAGACCGCCGGCCTGGCTCAGACCAAGAGCATCAACGCCGGCAAGGACTGGACGGGCAGTCGGCTGGTCACGCCCAAGGCGGCGAAGTCCAAGCGCTGAGACCAGGCACGGGAGAGCGGGCGCCGAGCAGGCACCGCATCCGAGCGCGACAGCCGGAGCGGGGGCCCGGACGACCTGCCCCGTGATCCTCGTACGCACTGACGGCCCCCGTCGGCACCCGCCGCCGGGGGCCCTTGCGTAGGCTGGCGGAATCGGCCGCGGGGCCCGTCGCGCACGGTCCGGCGCGGCCGGGAGAGCGGCGAGGAGCCGGAGCCCGGTCCCACGGAGCCGGGGTGCGAGGGAACGACGGGGAGGACGGCGGATGACCGGGGCAGTGACGGGCACAGGGGCGGCGGCGGCGGGGACGGGCAGCGGCGGGATCGCGGTCGGCACCGTGGCGCCGGACTTCACCCTGAAGGACAACCACGGGCGGACCGTAAGGCTCTCCGACTTCCGGCGCGGCCCGGACGGCGACGGCCACGACGGTGACGATCGCGAAGGTCAGGGCGGTCGGGGCGGTGACGACGGCGCCAGGAACGTGGTCCTGCTCTTCTACCCCTTCGCCTTCACCGGCGTCTGCACCGGTGAGCTGTGCGCGCTCCGTGACGAACTGCCCACCTTCGTCAACGACGACACCCAGCTGCTCGCCGTCTCCACCGACTCCATCCACACCCTGCGGGTCTTCGCCGAGCAGGAAGGGCTGGAGTACCCGCTGCTGTCGGACTTCTGGCCGCACGGGCGGATCTCGCGGGCGTACGGGATCTTCGACGAGGACAAGGGCTGCGCGCTGCGCGGCACGTTCATCATCGACAAGGAGGGCGTGGTGCGCTGGTCGGTCGTCAACGGCCTGCCGGACGCGCGCGATCTCGACGACTACGTCAAGGCCCTCGCCGCTCTGTGACGACAACTCGCCACGTGATGTGACCGTCGTCGGCGAAAAGCCTTGTGGGAACGGAATTGTCCGCCGTAAACCGCACAAGGGGTGGGAACCGGTCACTAGGATCCAGTCGTTGATCCGAATGCCAACCGCACCAGGGGGCGCGCGACGCGCGGCGACGGCTGCCGGAGCGGCCGGGGCCGGGGCCCGTCCGCGCCCCTGTGAGACTCATCAAGGGAGGACTCGTGGGAGTCAGCCTCAGCAAGGGCGGCAACGTGTCGCTGACCAAGGCCGCGCCCAACCTGACCGCGGTCACCGTGGGTCTGGGCTGGGACGTCCGTACGACCACCGGCACCGACTTCGACCTCGACGCCAGCGCCCTGCTGACGAACGCCGAGGGCAAGGTCGCCGGCGACGGGAACTTCGTCTTCTTCAACAACCTGCGGAGCCCCGACGGCTCCGTCGAGCACACCGGTGACAACACCACCGGTGAGGGCGAGGGCGACGACGAGGCGATCAAGGTCAATCTCGCCGGTGTCCCGGCGGACGTCAGCAAGATCGTGTTCCCGGTCTCCATCTACGAGGCGGAGGCCCGCCAGCAGTCCTTCGGTCAGGTGCGCAACGCGTTCATCCGCGTCGTCGACCAGGCGGACAACAACGAGCTGGCGCGGTACGACCTGACGGAGGACGCCTCGACCGAGACGGCGATGGTGTTCGGCGAGCTTTACCGAAATGGCGCCGAATGGAAGTTCCGCGCCATCGGACAGGGGTATGCCTCTGGCCTGCGTGGTATCGCGCAGGACTTCGGAGTCAACGTCTGAGCCGCGGTTCCGCCCCCGTCCGGCGCCGCGCGTTCCCGTGCGGCGCCGGACGCGCCTCACCGTGCGGGTCCCGGCCCGCACACGACCAGGTACGAGCGGCGAGTGCGCGCGGCCCGTACGAGCACCACGTACACGCATGTGCACACGCACGACGGGTACGGCGTCAGGCGCGCCGCATCCGGTATCTCGTCACCTCGGGGAGGACTCACCATCATGGGCGTCACACTCGCCAAGGGGGGCAATGTCTCCCTCTCCAAGGCCGCACCGAATCTCACCCAGGTGTTGATCGGTCTCGGCTGGGACGCGCGCTCCACCACCGGAGCCGACTTCGACCTCGACGCCAGCGCGCTGCTCTGCCAGTCGGGGCGGGTGCTCGGCGACGACTGGTTCATCTTCTACAACAACCTCACCAGCCCCGACGGCTCCGTCGAACACACGGGCGACAACCTCACCGGTGAGGGCGACGGCGACGACGAGTCGCTGCTGGTCAACCTCACGGCCGTGCCCGCCCATGTCGACAAGATCATCTTCCCGGTGTCGATCCATGACGCCGACACCCGGGGGCAGACCTTCGGCCAGGTCAGCAACGCGTTCATCCGGGTCGTCAACCAGGCCGACGGCCAGGAGCTCGCCCGGTACGACCTGACGGAGGACGCCTCCACGGAGACCGCGATGATCTTCGGCGAGCTGTACCGCTACGGGGGCGAGTGGAAGTTCCGGGCCGTGGGACAGGGGTACGCGTCGGGCCTGCGGGGCATCGCTCTAGACTTCGGGGTCAACGTTTCGTAAAGCAGTACTCTGCGCGGGGGAAAACCCGTTCATCACAAGATGGGGTAGGCAGTGATCCTGAAAACCTTCGGCTGGTCGTTCGCCATTACGGCGCTCGGCCTTGCCTTCGCGGCCTGGCAGTGGGGGTGGGAGGCGTTCGGGATCGTACTGATCCTGTCCATCCTTGAGATCTCTCTGTCGTTCGACAACGCCGTTGTCAATGCGGGGATCCTGAAGAAGATGAATGCCTTCTGGCAGAAGATCTTCCTCACCGTCGGCATCCTGATCGCCGTGTTCGGAATGCGACTGGTGTTCCCGGTCGCCATCGTGGCGATCAGCGCCAAGGTCGGCCCCATCGAGGCCGTCCAACTGGCCCTGGACAAGCCGGAGCAGTACGAGGCGCTGGTCACCGACGCGCACCCGGCGATCGCCGCCTTCGGTGGCATGTTCCTTTTGATGATCTTCCTGGACTTCATCTTCGACGAGCGTGAGTTCAAGTGGCTCGGCTGGCTGGAGCGCCCGCTGTCGAAGCTGGGCAAGGTCGACATGCTGTCGGTCTGCGTCGCGCTGATCATTCTGCTCGTCACGGCGATGACGTTCGCCACCCACGCGCACACCAGCACCGGGTACCAGGACAAATCGGCGACCGTACTTCTATCCGGTGTCGCCGGTCTGATCACCTATCTCGTGGTCAACGGCCTCTCCAGCTTCTTCGAGAACAAACTCGAAGAGGAAGAGGAACGTGAACACGAGGAAGAGGAGAAGGCCAAGGCGGAAGGCAAGCAGGTGTCGGCCGTCGGCCTCGCCGGCAAGGCCGCGTTCTTCCTCTTCCTCTACCTCGAAGTCCTGGACGCGTCCTTCTCGTTCGACGGAGTCATCGGCGCCTTCGCCATCACGAACCACATCTTCTGGATGGCGCTCGGCCTCGGTATCGGCGCGATGTATGTCCGGTCGCTCACCGTCTACCTCGTCCGTCAGGGCACGCTCGACGACTACGTCTATCTGGAGCACGGCGCGCACTACGCGATCGGCGCGCTCTCCCTCATCCTGCTCATCACCATCGAGCACGAGATCAGCGAGATCATCACCGGCCTCATCGGTGTGGTGCTGATCGCCGCCTCCTTCTGGTCATCAGTGGTCCGCAACAAGCGAGTTGAGGCTGAAGGTGGCGAAGATTCGGAGGACAGGACAACAGTCCACGTCTGAGTCCGCCCTCGGGGTGTGACCAGCGGGGGACAGCGGGAACGCTCTTGAGCGGGGCGGTCTGAGGCGGAAGCCTTCCGGCCGCCCCGCTGTTCATGTTCGCGGGGCGCCGCGCGGGGCGTCCGTCGCGTCCGACGACCGGGGAAAGATGGGGGTGGGGGCAGGCATGGCCTTCTGGGACAATCTGTGGCGTGGCAAGGCGGTGGAGTTCGACTCGGGCAGCTCCTCGAACTCGATCGAGCTGACCAAGCGCCGCCCGACGGTGTCGCTCACCAAGCAGGGCGCGGCCACCGGGAATCTGCGGGTGAATCTGTCGTGGCGGATGCGGACGTCCGACATCGAGGGACGGTCCCGGCAGAGCGGACTGCTGCGCCATCCCTTCAAACTCTTCAAGCCCGACGTGGTGCAGGCGCACACCCAGGGTGTGGTCAACGTCGACCTCGACATCGGGTGCATGTACGAACTGGCCGACGGCACCAAGGGTGTGGTGCAGCCGCTCGGCGGCTTCTTCGGCAGCCTCAACGAGGCGCCCTACATCAAGCTCAGCGGCGACGACCGCTTCGGCGCCCCGTCGGGCGAGACGATATTCATCAACCTCGACCAGCGTGACGAGATCAAACGGCTGCTCGTCTTCGTCTACATCTACGACCGCACTCCGGCCTTCGACCGCACACACGCCCACGTCACCCTGTATCCGAGCAACGGTCCCCGGATCGAGATCGAGTTGGACGAACGGGCTCCGCAGGCGCGGTCCTGCGCGGTGTTCTCGCTCCAGACGGTCAAGGGCGAGCTGGTGGTGCGGCGCGAGGTGAAGTTCGTGTACGGCTTCCAGGCGGAGCTGGACCGGCTGTACGGGTGGGGGTTGCAGTGGGGCCGGGGCTACAAGACGAAGACCTGACCAGACCTGACCTGATCACGGGCTGACCTCCGCCCCCCGGTGACCGGGCGGCGGAGGGTGCCGATACGGACGGTCCCTACGGGCGGAGGAACTGGGGGCCCATCGGGGGCAGCCGGAAATTCGGGTCCGGAGCGGGAGCCGCCGCGGCGGCGGGCTGTGGATAGCCGTAGCCGGGGGCCGTCTGCGGCACCGGCGGCGCCGAGGGCCCCGGCGCGGGTGCCTGCGGGTAGCCGTAGCCGGAATTCGCCGACGCCGGCTGCGGGTAGCCGTAGGCCGGCGGGGCGGACGCGGGCTGCGGGTAGCCGTAGCCGGGCGGGCCCTGCGGAGACGGGAAACTCGGCTGGTGGATGGGCGGCACGGGCGATGACCCGGGCGCGCCGTGGACCGGAGCGGTCCGGTCACCCGGGCCGGACTGGCCCGGAAGCATGGCGGTCGCCGCCTCGGCGTCCGCGCCCGGCGCCGCCCCGCCGGCGCCCTCGGTCTCGTCGACCGAGATGCCGAAGGCGGTCGCCAGCCCGATCAGGCCGGTCGGATACCCCTGGCCCACGGCGCGGAACTTCCAGCCGGTCCCGCGCCGGTACAGCTCACCGCAGATGATCGCGGTCTCCTCACCCGTCTCCGGGCGTACGTCGAACACGGCCAGCGGATCGCCGTCGGCCCGGCCCGCGTCGTACAGCAGGACCCGCAGGTCGGTCACATGCCGGAAGGTCGCCCCGTCCGAGGACGCCGCGAGCACCACCTGGTCGACGCTCGGGTCGAGCCCGGCCAGATCCGCCTCGACGGCGTCGGTCAGCCCTTCGGGCACCTGCTTCTTCGGCAGATGCCTGACCAGGCCCGACGGGTGGCGGGGCTGGTTGTAGAAGACGAAGTCCTCGTCGGAGCGCACGCGTCCCTCGGGACCGAGCAGCAGGGCCGACGCGTCCACGTCGGGCACCCCCGTCCCCGGTGTCCAGCGCAGCACGGCCCTCACGGCCATGGCGTCGAGGGGAACGTTCGAGCCCTTCACCATCGCGTGCGTCATGCCCGTCATCCTGCCTCCCCGCAGGCCGCGCGGACAACGTGGGGGCATGGTGGAGGGAGGGGGAGCGGGGCGGAGGCAGGGGCGAGAAGTGGACGAGTTACCTGAAATTCATGCGCGTTTGGAACTCCCGACTCCCGTCCATACGTACTATTACCGGCCACATGTCAACGCGACCACCGTGGCAGTACGGGGGATCAAAATGCGTCATTTCGGTCATATCTCGCCCGCTGCTCGGCAAGCGTTGTTCCACCAGGAGCCCGGCGAGTTCACCTCGGACTCGCCCGCCCGCCTGCTCTCGGCGGGACTCGGGGCCACCCTCTACAGCCCGGCGACCAGGACACGACTGGCCGACGACGTGGTCAAACTGGTCGGGCGCGGCGTCGTCTCCATGGTGCTGTGCCTGGAGGACTCCATCGACGACTCCGAGGTCGAGTGGGCCGAGGAGAACCTCGTCCGGCAGTTGGCCGATCTTCATCTACGCGGAGTGGAGCTGCCGCTCCTCTTCGTGAGGGTCCGCGAGCCCGAGCAGATTCCGGACCTCGTCCGCCGGCTCGGCGCCGCCTCCCACCTCCTGTCCGGATTCGTACTGCCGAAGTTCACCGAGGAGCGCGGCGTGCCGTTCCTCGAAGCGCTGATTTCGGCCGAACACGACAGCGGGCAGCGGCTCTTCGCGATGCCCGTGCTCGAATCCCCCGAGCTGCTGCACCTGGAGTCGCGGGCCGAGACGCTCTCCGGCATCGCCCGCACCGTCGACAAGTACCGGGAGCGGGTGCTGGCGCTCCGGCTCGGCGTCACCGACTTCTGTTCGGCGTACGGGCTCCGCCGCTCGCCCGACATGACCGCGTACGACGTCCGCATCGTCTCGGCCGTCATCGCCGACGTCGTGAACGTGCTCGGCCGCTCCGACGGCACCGGCTTCACGATCACCGGCCCGGTGTGGGAGTACTTCCGGCTACACGAGCGGATGTTCAAGCCCCAGCTGCGCCACAGCCCGTTCCTCGAAGGGCGTGCCGAGGAGCTGCGCAACGCCCTCATCGAACACGATCTCGACGGGCTGCTGCGCGAGATCCAGCTCGACCAGACCAACGGTCTGGTGGGCAAGACCTGTATCCACCCCTCCCACGTCATGCCCGTGCACGCCCTGTCCGTGGTCAGTCACGAGGAGTTCAGCGACGCCCAGGACATCCTGCGGCCGGAACGGGGCGGCGGAGGAGTGCTGCGCTCCTCGTACACGAACAAGATGAACGAGGTGAAGCCCCACCGCGCCTGGGCCGAGCGCACGATGCGGCGCGCGGAGGTGTTCGGTGTCGCCCGTGAGGACGTCGGTTTCGTGGACCTGCTGGCGGCCGGGCTGGTGGAGTGAGCACGACCGGTGGAGTGAGCACGACCGGGCGCGACGGCGATCCGTCCCGCAACGATCGGTCTCACAATGATCGGTCCCACAATGATCAGTACGCCCACGAGAACCACAACGACAACGACGGCGACAACGCCCACGACGACGACCGGTACGACAATGACAGGTACGGGACGATCGAGGCAGAGGAGTACGGACACGTGGTGTGGTCGGGGTCATGGGTCACCGAACGGCTGGGCGTGGAGCTCACCGGCGGCGACGAGGTGCGCGAGCTGCTGGGCATGGCGCTGCGCCGCAACCCCAGACGCGCCCATCTACTCGTCTCGAACGTGCTCGGCAAGCACGTCCCGCAGCGGCCCTCGGTCGTGCACGGCGCGGGCGTGACCCTCGGCGCACGCGTACGGGACCTGCTGGGCGACGCCGTCGGACAGGCGGTGATAGTCGGCTACGCGGAGACCGCGACCGGCCTCGGCCACTCGGTGGCCGACGGTGTGGCGGGAGCCCCGTATCTGCACTCCACCCGCCGCCCGGTGCCCGGTGTCCCCACCGCGGGCGGCTTCGAGGAGTCCCACTCGCACGCCACGTCGCATCTGCTGCTCCCCGAGGACCCGGAGCTGCTGGCCGGTGACGGACCGCTGGTCCTGGTGGACGACGAGTTCTCCACCGGGAACACGGTCCTCAACACGATCCGCGCCCTGCACGCCCGCCGTCCGCGCCGGTGGTACGTGATCGTCGCCCTGGTCGACATGCGCTCGCCCGCCGACCGGGGGCGGCTCGCCGAGTTCGCCCGGGAGATCGGCGCCCGCGTCGACCTGGTGGCGACGGCCTCGGGCACGGTCGGCCTCCCCGGGGACGTCCTGGCCCGGGGACAGGCCCTGGTCGCGGAGTACGAGGCGCGGGCCGTCCCGTCGCCCCCGCCCCCGTACGCCCGGGACACGGGCGGCGACGGGGTCGTACGGGTGCCGCTCGGCTGGCCCGCCGGGCTGCCCGACGGCGGGCGGCACGGCTTCACCCCGGCCCACCGCGCCCGCCTGGAGGCCGCCGCCCCCGGCATGGCCGCCGTACTCGCCGAGCACCTCGGCGACGCCCGGCGCGTCCTCGTCCTCGGCTTCGAGGAGCTGATGTACGCGCCCCTGAGGCTCGCCCTGGAACTGGAACGGACCCTCACCGGCGCCGAGGTGCGCTACTCGACCACCACCCGCTCGCCCGTCCTCGCCGTCGACGACCCCGGCTACGCGATACGCAGCCGTCTCGTCTTCCCGGCGCACGACACCGCCGCCTTCCCGGCCGTGGAGGGCGCCGAGGGAGGCGGCGGGGACGGCGCCGGCGACCGGTACGCGTACAACGTCGCCGGTGGCGGCTTCGACGCCGTCGTGCTGATCGTGGACTCCCCGGCGGACTCCCCGGAGCTGCGGGCCCCCGGCGGTCTGCTCGCCCAGCTCGCCGACCGGGTCCCCCGCGTCCTGCTCGGCGTCGTCCCCTCGTACGTCCCCGCTCCAGTCCCCGCCCCCGGCTCCCTCTCCGCGCACGCCCCCGACCGGCAGGAACCCGCCATGCTGCCCCCGCCCCTCCGCGGCCCCGCCTTCTCCTCGTACGCCGCGGACGACGTCGGCTGGCTCCTCCAGGACCTGTCCGACGTCGAACTCGAAGCCCCGACGGAGGAGCGCGAGGAAGCGATACAGAGCGGCGGCGCCCACTACGCGGAGTCGCTGCCCGTCGAGTACCAGCCCAGCGCCGCCTACCAGGACCTCTTCCGGTCCGCGCTCGCCACCTCCGCCGCCCGGATCGCCCGCGCCGTCGGCAGCGTCACCGAGACCGTGCTGGCCGAGCACCCGCACCGGTACCCCGACCCCGCCTCACGGGAAGCCGCCGAGGCCCGGCCCGTCCTGGTCTCGCTCGCCCGCGCCGGCACCCCCGTCGGCGTCCTCATGCGCCGCTGGGCCCGCCACCGGCACGGCCTGGACCTGCCGCACTACGCCCTGTCCATCGTGCGCGGCCGGGGCATCGACACCAACGCCGTCCGCTGGCTCGCCGCCCACCACCGCCCGGCCGACATCGTCTTCGTCGACGGATGGACCGGCAAGGGCGCCATCACCCGCGAACTGGCCGACGCGCTGCGCGACTTCCCCGACTTCCACCCCGAGATCGCCGTCCTCGCCGACCCCGGCGGCTGCGTCCGTACCTACGGCACCCGTGAGGACTTCCTCATCCCCTCCGCCTGCCTCAACTCGACGGTCTCCGGCCTCATCTCGCGCACGGTGCTGCGCGCCGACCTCGTCGGCCCTGACGACTTCCACGGGGCCAAGTACTACCGCGAACTCGCCGGCGCCGATGTGTCCGGCTACTTCCTGGACACCGTCACCGCCCGGTTCGACGAGGTCAGGGACGCGGTGGACAGCGAGGTGAAGGAACTCCTCGCCGCCGACCGCGCACCCACCTGGGAGGGCTGGGCCGCCGTCGAACGGATCAGCGAGGAGTACGGCATCCACGACGTCAACCTCGTCAAGCCCGGCGTCGGCGAGACCACCCGCGTCCTGCTGCGCCGCGTCCCCTGGAAGATCCTCGCCCAGCGGGGCGCGGGCGCCGACCTCGACCACGTACGGCTGCTCGCCGAGCAGCGCGGCGTCCCGGTCGAGGAGGTCGACGGCCTGCCCTACACCTGCGTCGGGCTGATCCACCCCCGCTACACCCGGGGCGCCACGGGCGCCGACGGTACGGCGGTGACCAGCGCGTGAACTCGCCTGCTCCGAAAGGCTTTTCCGAGAACGTGCCTGCCCCGCACGACCCTCCCGGCAACGGGACTCCCCGCGACGCGCCCGTCCCCCCGGGGACCAACGCGCAGGTCCCCGCCCGGTCCGACGCGCCCGTGCCCGTGCCCGCCCGGACGCTCGTCGCCAGCGACCTCGACCGCACCCTCATCTACTCGGCCGCCGCCCTCCACCTCACCATGCCCGACGCCGAGGCCCCCCGGCTCCTGTGCGTCGAGGTCTACGGGCACAAGCCCCTGTCGTACATGACCGAGACCGCCGCCGGGCTGCTGCGCGACCTCGCCGGCAGCGCGCTGTTCGTCCCCGCCACGACCCGCACCCGGGAGCAGTACCTCCGTGTCCGGCTGCCGGTCCCCGCCCCCCGGTTCGCGATCTGCGCCAACGGCGGCCATCTGCTGGTCGACGGCGAGTCCGACCCCGCGTGGCAGGCCGAGGTGCGGAACCGTCTCGACGAGGGCTGCGCCCCGCTCGGGGAGGTCCGGGAACACCTGATCGCCTCGGCCGACCCCGCCTGGCTGCTCAAGGAACGCGTCGCCGAGGACCTGTTCGCGTATCTCGTCGTCGACCGCGCGCTGCTGCCCGGGGGATGGGTGGGGGAACTCGCCGCATGGGCCGGCGAGCGCGGCTGGGCGGTCTCCCTCCAGGGCCGGAAGCTCTACGCCGTACCCCGGCCGCTCACCAAGAGCGCCGCCATGCGGGAGGTCGCCCGGCGGACCGGCACCGAACTGACCCTGGCGGCCGGGGACTCACTTCTCGACGCCGATCTGCTGCTGGCCGCCGACCGGGGCTGGCAGCCCGGTCACGGCGAGCTGGCCGACTCCGGCTGGCGCGCCTCGCACGTGGAGACCCTGGCCGAGACGGGGGTGGCCGCCGGGGAGGAGATCCTGCGGCGGCTCAACCGCGCTGTTTCTCCTTGCGGTTCTCCTTGCGGGACCTGACCACCCGCCTGACCACGAAGGCCACGAGCGCGAGCGCCACGACACCCAGGATGATCTTGGAGTACGTGGAGACATAGCCGCTGACCTTGGTCCAGTTCTCGCCGAGCAGGTAACCGGCCATGATGAAAGCCGTGTTCCAGATGGCGCTGCCGAGCGTGGTCAGACCGAGGAAGACGGGCAGCGGCATTCGCTCGACGCCCGCCGGCACGGAGATCAGACTGCGGAAGACGGGGACCATCCGCCCGAAGAAGACGGCCTTCGTGCCGTGCCGGGCGAACCAGTCCTCGCTCTTCTCTATGTCACTGGCCTTCACCAGCGGCACCTTGGACGCGAGGGCGATGGTCCGTTCGCGGCCGAGCCAGGCACCCAGCCCGTACAGCGCGAGCGCGCCCACGACCGAGCCCGCGGTCGTCCACAGAACGGCGGCGAGCAGACCCATCTTTCCGGCGCCCGCCGCGAAGCCCGCCAGCGGCAGGATCACCTCGCTGGGCAGGGGAGGGAACAGATTCTCCAGGGCGATGGCCAGGCCGGCGCCCGGTGCTCCGAGCGTGTCCATCAAGCTGGTGACCCACTGCTGGACGCTGCCTGCGATCATGACTCCCACGGTGTGTGCCTGCTCGGACGGTGTCCTGGGACGGACCCCACGGATTATTGAGGGTGCCCGCAGTCCGGGGACGCATGCCTGGTGGGAGTGTCGGCCGCGTCACCGGAGGCGGTCGTCGCACCGCCGGACACGCGGTCGTCGCACCGCCGGACGCGGGCTACGAGCAGCAGCCCCCGCCGCAGCAGCCGCCCCCGCCACCGGCCGGTGCCGGGGCGGGGGAGCCCTTGGCCGAGCCGCCCACGGCGACGGTGGAGAGCAGTTTCACGGTGTCCTGGTGGCCGGCGGGGCACGTGGCGGCCGCCGACGACTCGGCCATGGGACGGCTGAGTTCGAAGGTGGTGTCGCAGGGACGGCAGCGGTACTCGTAACGAGGCATGGAGCCAGATTATCCGGCGCTCCTGCGCGGGCCCTGCCGGTTGTGGGAGGTCACGGCACGGTGGGCGTGGACCGCGCGCCGCCCGGCCGCTTCCCGGCCGCGCCGCTCGTCCTCCACCAGCTTCGGATGGCGGGCCCGCCAGTACGGATTGTCGTGCGGCAGGCCGCCGCTGACTCTCCCGTACATGCCGAAGAACATCAGCATCACGCCCACCACGAAACTGAACAGCACGTTCGGGATGCGGAAGGCCAGCGGGTTGAACGGGCCCGAGATCAACGCGAGATTGACGAACCCGCTCAGGATGAAGAGCAGCCCGAGCACCATGTTCAGCGTCGACGCCAGATTCCCGCCGATCAGCATGCCGACGAAGAGCAGGGCGCCGACGCAGATGGACAGGATGCTCAGCGCGCCGTTGGAGTTCAGCCCGGCGATGCTGTGCTTCCCGGTGTCGAAGACACCGATCTGGTCGATCAGCCCGAGGATGCCGAAGGCGACCAGCACCAGACCGGTCAGCCCGGCGCCGACGCGGTACACCCGGCTCAGACTGTGGTCGACGGGCAGATGTTCGTCGAGCCGGACGCCCCGTCCCCGGCGCGGCGTGGGCCGGGTGCGGCGTGTGCCCTGACCGGACATGGAAGGCCCCCTTCGGCGGTGGGTCCCGCTGATCCGCGTACGTCCCTCGTACCCGGACACGTACATCCGCGCGGACGGCGTACGCCGCTGTGGACGCGTACGTCCGGGCCGGCGCGTACGTCCGCACGGACACGCGCACATCGGCGTGGATCCGACGTCTGCGCGGATCCGACCTGCGTGGATCCGATGTCCGCGTGGACACGTACGTCAAGGATCGGCCCGGTACGACAACGGGACAACTCGGGCGTGCCCGGGAGCTCCGGTGTCAGGCTCCGGCGCCCAGCTCGTCGCGGATGTTCCCGACGACACGGGCGGCCGTGGCACGCACCGCCTCCGTCTCCACCAGGAAGTGCCACCAGTCGGGATGCCGGCCCTCCAGCCCGGCCACGGCCCGGTCCAGCCGCGCCACGGCGTCGTCCAGCGGGCGCGCGTGCCGGGGATCCGGAGTGTTGCGCCCCGCCATCGCCAGCCGCTGGGCGTCCCGCAGGGCGAACCGCGTCCGGTCGATCTCCTGCTGCGGGTCCTTCGACACGGCGTTGAGCCGGCGCAGCCGGTCACCGGCTGCCGAGACGGCCTCGTCGGTGGAGTTCAGCAGCGCCCGGACCGTGCTGAGCAGGGCCGTCGCGTCCGGCCAGCGCTGCTCCTCGCGCGCCGTGGCCGCCTCCTTCAGCTTCGCCTCCGCCTGGTGCACGGCGGCCACCGCCTGCTCGGGCACGGGCTGGAGATCCTGCCAGCAGGCGGCGCTGAAACGGCGCCTCAGCTCGCTCAGGACCGGCTCGACCGACCCGGCGCGAGTGGTCAGCGCCTCGGCGCGGGTACGCAGGGTCACCAGCCGCCGGTCGATCTCCGCCGCGCGCTCGGGCAGCCGCTCGGCCTCGGCCCGTACGGCCTCGGCGTCCCGCAGCACCCGGTCGGCCCGCTGAAGGGTCTCGGCGACGCCGTGCCGGCCCGCGCCCTGGTTGAGCTTGGTCAGTTCCGGACCGAGCGTGGCGAGCCGCGCCGCGAGGTCGTCGGCCCGCAGCCCGGAGGCGCGTACGGCGTCCAGCGCGTTGCTCGCGGCGAGCAGGGTCTGCCGGGCCCGCTCCACGGCGGGCGCCAGCCGGGCGAGCTGGGTCTCCGCCTTGTCGAGCAGCGGCCCGAGACCGCGCTCGAAACGGTCGAGCTCGCCCTTGACCCGGACCAGCTCGTCCTTGGCCCTGGTCAGTTCCGTACGGGCGGTGGAGGCGGCGGAGGCCTCCAGATCGTCCCTGTCGAGGTCGTGCGCGTCGACCGCGCTGATGTACCCGCCGCTGGCCTCGTCGATGCGCCGGCCCAGCGCGGCGAACTCCTCGGCGATCCGCCGCGCCCCCGGCGAGCTGTCCACGGCGGTGATCGTCTCTATCGAGATGCGCAGATCACGCTGGGCGGTGTCCAGCTCGTAGAAGGCGGCGGCGGCGGCGTCCTTGGCGGCCTGCGCGTCGGCCCGCTGGCTCTCGCCGCGCCCGCCGAACCAGCGGCGCGTGCCCCCGCCCGCGAAGGTCCCGGACAGGGTGGCGGCGAGCAGTGGCAGCGGCAGCAGGACCAGAGTGAGGACATCACGGACGCCACCCGCCCCGACTCGTGCGTGCGGTCGCGCGTGTGTCGCCGTCACATCCCTCTCCCGTGCCGATTACGCCCCTGCCCGGTTCATTCTCCCACCTGGTAGGGACGAACACACGGGCCGGTTAGTTCGCGCTTCGGACGGTGACTTTCCCGTTGTCGCTGTGGGCCTTCACCACATGGGCGCTGTTCTCGCCGGTGGGAACGGACACGTCGACGCTCCCGTTGCCGCTCCGGGCGTCCACCCGGTAGACGGTGTCGGACTTCGGCAGGTCGACGGTGACGGACCCGTTGTCACTGGACGTGTCCACCCGGTCCGGTACGGCGGTCAGACCCAGCCTGACCGAACCGTTGTCCGACCTGGCCCGCACCGACACGGACGAGACGCCCTCCGTCGTCACCCTGCCGTTGTCGCTGGAGAGGTCGAGCCTGCCGCTGGAGTCGC
Organism: Streptomyces sp. NBC_01498; assembly: GCF_036327775.1. Taxonomy (NCBI): domain Bacteria; kingdom Bacillati; phylum Actinomycetota; class Actinomycetes; order Kitasatosporales; family Streptomycetaceae; genus Streptomyces; species Streptomyces sp. NBC_01498. The sequence continues at coordinate 5,275,923 of NZ_CP109598.1, forward strand.
GCACCTCGACGGAGCCGTTGTCGGAGCGCAGCGCGAGGGCGGTGTCGAAGCCGTCGGCGCGCAGGCTGCCGTTGTCGTTCCGCACCGTCACGGCCGTCCCGCGCGGCACCTTGACGCTGTGCCGCGACTCGCAGTCGTTCACCAGCGCGGCGCAGGTGACCTTCAGCGTCAGGGTGTTCCCGTCCAGCTTCCAGACGGGATCGGGGCCGGAGCCGAGGAACACCCAGCCGTCGACCTGCCGGGTCACCTCGATCTCCGTCACATCGGCGGGCACCAGGTCGATCGAGGAGTTCCCCGACGCGATGGTCAGGGCCTTCCCGGCGAAGGCGAACGACCGCTTCTCGACGGGCGCCCCGTCGACGTCGGTGCTCCCGCACCCACCGACGGCGACGACGGCGAGCACGGCACCCCCGGCGGCGACGAACGTCCGGACACGGCTGCTGCGAGGGCCGCGGCGACGGTCGGGTGAGCAAAGGCGGGTGTCCACGGTGATCGTTCCCCCAAGGTGGTCCTGCGGATGTGCCCCCACCGTACGAATCCCGGCACCCCCGCACGATCCGGTCGGCCACCGTCTCGGTGGTGGGGGTATCCCCCCGCCGCCGACCGCCCGGGTCCCGGCCCGAGAAGCCGTTTGCGGCCGGGCCGTGTGCGCCATGTAACCTGTTGCCTCGTCCACGGGTGCGTAGCTCAGGGGTAGAGCGCTGCTCTTACAAAGCAGATGTCGGCGGTTCGAAACCGTCCGCGCCCACCACTCCGAAGGCCCCCGACCGCCCAGCGGTCGGGGGCCTTCGCGCTGCCCCGTGCCCCTCCGTCGCCGGGCGTGGCCTCCGGCCGTCGATACAGCCCGGTACATGCCGGTCCCGGCCCGTGATCGGTCACACTGGAGGTATGTGCCGCAGCATCAAGACCCTCCGTCCGCCCGTCATCCCCGAAGAGGCCACCGAGGAGGAGATACGGGCCGCCGCCCTTCAGTACGTGCGCAAGGTCTCCGGCTTCCGCGCGCCCGCCGCCCACAACCGTGAGGCGTTCGACCGGGCCGTGGAGGAGATCGCCGCCTCGACGGCGCGGCTGCTCGACAGCCTCGAAGTGCGGGGCGCGGCCCGCACCTGACCGCGCGGACCGGGCCGGGTCAGAGGACCGGCGCCGGGGTGGCCGCCGGGGTGTCGGCGCGCCCGCGTGCCGGGCGCCGGACGAGGTACGCGGCCACCGTTCCCGCCGCGAACAGCGCCAGCACGGACACCGCCGCGCCGAACCAGCTCGCGCCCAGCCACTGGCCGCCGAAGTAGCCGAGACCGACGCTGTACCCGGTCCAGGCCACGGCGGCCAGCGCCGACCAGGGCAGGAACTCCTTGAGCTTGCGGTGCGCGGCGCCCGCGCCCAGCGAGACCACCGAGCGGCCCGCGGGTACGAAGCGCGCGATGACCACGAGGAGCCCGCCACCGGTGAGGGACGCACCGAGGTTTTCCTGCGCGGTGGTCAGCCGGCGGGAGCGGGCGATCGCGCGGGCCAGCCGGTCGCCGCCGCGCCACGCGAGGCGGTACGCGACGAAGTCACCGATCACCGAGGCGACGGCCGCGCACACGATCAGCACGAGCAGCGACGGCACTTCCTGCGGCACATGGGCCACGTGCGACACCTTGTCGGCGGCGTCGGCGACCGCCGAGCTTCCCGCCGCCGCGGCCGTGGCGGTCGTGATCACCAGGACACCGCTGGGCAGGACGGGCACAAACACGTCCAGCAGTACGGAGAGTGCCACCACGGCGTAGATCCATGGGCTGCCGGTCAGCGCGCCCAGACTCTCCAGCACTCTTGCTTTCCCCGTTCCCGTTCCCGTCACGAAGCCGAAACCTCCCGGCCTCGTACCCCCTGACGGCCGCTCCTCCCGCGCGAAGCGAACAGCGAGCAGCCGTCGGCCGTACGGTGTACGCCCGTCCGGTGGACCACCTTCCCACGTGGCGGGTGTTGTCCACCTCCCGTTTCGGCTTCGGCCGGGGCCGGGGAATGGCCGGATGTGTGTGTCCGGGGCGAGTCTGCCGGACAGCGGAACGCCCGGACCCCGGTGAAACGGGGTCCGGGCGCCTGTACCGCCGGTCGCGCTGTTCTTCCGGTTGTCCTTCTGGTCAATGTGATCAATTCTGTCGATCTGTCGACTTGTTGATCAAGTGAGAGAAGTCGGCCCGGTCATGGGCCTGTGGGGTGACTGTCATGGCCCTGCCAGAGGGCCTGTCGTGAGGCGTCTCGGAGGCCCTGCCGGAGACCGCGTACGGCCCGGCCGTCCGGCCCGCCGCTTCCCCTGCCAACCGTCAGGCGGTCACGGCCGCCGGCCGCTCCCGGCGCTCCGGTTCGCGTGTGCCGCGCGAGCCGATGAGCCGGTCCAGTGCGAGCGCGCCGGGACCGTTGAAGACGATCAGCAGGAAGGCCCAGCAGAAGATCGCCGCGGCCTCCCCGCCGTTCTCCATGGGGAACAGCCCTTCGGGCTGGTGGACGTTGAAGTACGCGTACGCCATGGACCCCGACGCCACGAGAGCGGCGATCCGGGTCCCCAGGCCGAGGAGGACCAGGCAGCCTCCGACGAGCTGGATGACGGCGGCGTACCAGCCGGGCCAGGCCCCGGCCTCGGCCTGCTCCTTGCCGAGGACTCCGAAGAGCGTCGCGGCGCCGTGGCAGGCGAAGAGCAGTCCGATCACCATGCGGAAGAGTCCGAGGGCGTACGGCTGCGCTTGGTTGATGCGTGTGGACATGGGGGGTTGTGCTCCTTCGGTTCGGGACGTAACCGACGAGAGGCTTCAGGTTAGGCAGCCCTAAAGAATGCTTGCAAGTTCAACATCATCGGGACGGACGTTTCTCAGCCGTACGGCCGTTCCCCGGCGTGAAGCCGACCCCGGGCCGCTGACCTGCCACTTCCGGTCGGCTTGTCGCGACTGCGACGGAGATCCCCTTCGGGCGGGCATGGGCAGACCAATGCCCGGTTCGGAGGAACCGGGCATGGGATGAGGAACGGGGATCGCGGTGTCAAAGGGTGCCGGCGTACGGCTCCGGGGCCGCCCCGGCCGTCACCGCGGCGACAGCTCCCGTTCGTCGACGGTCACCAGGCGCGCCCCGCCGTCCCGCGCCGGTGCCGCCTGCGCCTGGACCGTGCGCAGCCGCGCGGAACGTCCCCGCAACGTCAGCGTCATCAGCTGATTGCCGAACCAGGGCCCGCCGGTCTTGCGCCACCCGACCGACGGGGTGGCCACCCGGCCGTGCCGGGCGAAGGCCCGGCCCAGCCGCCGCCCCACCCCGCTCCAGCCGAACCGGAAGCCGAAGCGGATCCAGCGCGGGATGGAGTTGTGCACCGGCGAGCAGGTCAGCTGGACGACCCGGGACCGGGGCTGCTCCGTACGCCAGGCCGGTTCGGCGACGTACGCGTGGTGCACGTCGCCCGACAGCACGCACACCGTCGCGGGCGCGTCCGGCCCGCCGCCCACCTCGGCGATCAGCCCTGACAGCGCCTCGAACGACGTCGGGAACGCGGCCCAGTGCTCCAGGTCCGCCGCCCGGCGCAGCTTCTCGCCGAACCGCGCCCACCGGGGCCCGCGTTCGCCCCGCGCCAGCGCCGCGTCCCAGCTCTCCGCGTCGTGGACCAGCGGCGGCAGCAGCCAGGGCAGGGAGGTGCCGATCAGCAGATGGTCGCGGTCGCCGGGGTCGGTCAGCGCCTGCTCGCGCAGCCAGCGCGCCTCGTCGGCGTCCAGCATCTCCCGGCGCCCCTCCTCCAGGACGCGGGCCGCCCGCGAGTCGATCATCAGCAGCCTGGTCCGGCCGAAGTCGCGGCGGTAGCTCCAGCGCGCGCGGGCCGGGTCGGCGTCGGCCTCGGCCGCGAACTCCCGCAGCCGGGCGGTCCCGTCCGGCTCGGCCCGTACGGCGGCGTACACCTTGTCCTCGGCCAGCTCGGCGGGGGAGAGGTTGCCGAGGTGCTGATAGACCCAGTACGACATCAGCCCGCTCAGGATGCGCTCCCGCCACCACGGCTCGGTCCGCATCTCGGCGACCCAGGACGCGCTGGTGTTCCAGTCGTCGATCACGTCGTGGTCGTCGAAGATCATGCAGCTCGGGACGGTGGACAGCAGCCAGCGGACGTGGGGGTCGCTCCAGGACTCGTCGTAGAGGAGCGTGTACTCCTCGTAGTCCGCGACCTCGGCGCCCGGGGGCGCGTCGAGATCCCGGCGCTCGGCCAGCCGGCGGCGGGTGGCCTTCGACGTCTCGTCCGCGTACACCTGGTCGCCGAGCAGGAGCAGGACGTCCGGGCGCTCCGCCGCGGGGTCGGCCGTGAGCGTCGCGGCGAGGGTGTGGAGGGCGTCGGGGCCGACGGGGTCGGGCTCGTCGTCGGGCGCGGAGGCCCAGCGGCACGAGCCGAACGCGACACGCAGCTCGGGCCCGTCGGACATGCCGGGAGCGTCGGCCGTGTCAGGCGTGTCAGGCGTGTCAGGCGTGTCCGGCGTGTCCCGGGCGTCGGGCCTACCGGGTCCGTCGGGAGTCCGGACAGCGGCCGGGACGCGGATCACGCTCGGCGGGAGCGGGGAGCCCTCGGGCGGCCAGGCCCGTACGTCGTCCAGCAGCACCTCGTACGCCGCCGCGGTGCCGGGCGTCAGCCCCGTCACCGGGATCAGGGCGTAGTGGTGCCCGGCGATCAGGAACGTGCGCGACGAGCCGTACGCGCCGCCCTCACAGCGGACCTCGGCCGTGCACGGCCCGTCCGTCTCGACCCAGATGGTGGCCGTGCCGCCGGCGTCCCCGTCGACACGGCGCAGCAGTGGTCCCAGGCGCAGCCCGGTCATGGTGCCTCCTCCGTCGCCCCGTACGGTACGGAACGACGGAGGGGCCCGACCAGGTTCCGGCCGGTGACGGCCGGGTGACGTGCCGGTGAGCAGGCCGGACGGCCCGCCGGCCGGTGCCGCCGGCAGCGGCCGGTACCCGTCCGGCGACTCTCACGGCAGCGGTCGCCCGCCGCCGTTTCGGCGGCCGTTCCCGTGGCCGCTTCAGTGGCGGTCCCGGCGGCCGTCCCGGCAGCTGTCTCAGCAGCCGTTGAGCACGCTCTGGAGCTTGCTCTTCTCCGCCGAGTCGACGCTCAGGTTGTAGTAGTGCTTCACGTGCACCCACATGCGGGCGTACGTGCAGTGGTACGAGGAGCTCGGCGGCATCCACTCGGCGGGGTCGCGGTCGCTCTTGGACTGGTTGACGTTGTCGGTGACCGCGAGAAGCTGCGGACGGCTCAGGTCGTTGGCGAACGCCTGGCGCTGCGCGGTGCTCCAGCCGCTGGCGCCGGAACCCCACGCCTCGGCCAGCGGAACCATGTGGTCGATGTCGATGTCACTGGCGGCGGTCCACGTGGCGCCGTCGTACGGGGACTTCCAACTGCCGCTCGTCGCCGCGCAGCTGGAGTCCTGGGAGACGTTCGAGCCGTCGCGCTTGAGGACGGTCTCGCGGGTGTCGCAGGAGCCGGACTGGGTGATCCAGTGCGGGAACTTGTCGCGGCTGTAGCCACTGCTGGAGCCCTCGGTGGACACGGTCAGCTGGCCGAGGTAACTACGCGCGGTGGAGGCGCTGATGGGGGTGGGCGGGGCGGCCTGGGCGGCGGGGGCGGTGAGCACGGCCGTGGCCGCGAGCAGGGCGGCGGAGGCGGCGGTGACGGCTATTCGACCGACGGGACGGCTGCGACGCGCGTAGATACCGGACATGTGAACTCCCTTGTCGTGGGGGGAAGCTGGCCGTTCGGAACCGGGGGGTGTCGGACCCGAGCGCCCATCGTGGCGATGCCGCGTTGCTTCCAGGTGGGCATCAGGTAACAGGGTGACGACATGTGCACGTCACATCAAGGGTTTTGGATGTCCGTTGTCGGCTCTCGGTGAGGTCAACGCGCGTCGCACGGGCGTTTTCTGACGTACGGGCAGAATGTCCGACACGGAGCGAGGTGAAGTGGGGAACATGCTGCTGCATGTCGATGTCCTGTTCGGTGTCGTACTGGCCGTCCTGCTGGCGGCGGCGGCCGGTACGGCGGCGCTCGCGCATCTCGGGAAGGGGCGGGAGATCGCCACGGCCGGGGTACGGGCGGCGGTCCAACTCGGCGCCGTCTCCCTGGTGATCGGCTGGGTCGTCGGATCCGTACCGGCACTGCTGGCGTTCGTCGTCCTCATGTACGCGGTGGCGGTACGCACCGCCGGGCGCCGCGTCACGGCGAACCGGACCTGGTGGTGGGCCGCGGCGCCCATCGGTGCGGGGGTGGCGCCGGTGGTCGTGGCGCTGGTGCTGACCGGGCTCGTACCGGTCAAGGGCATCGCCCTCATCCCCGTCACCGGCATCCTCATCGGCGGCGCGATGACGGCGACGGTGCTCGCCGGACGGCGCGCCCTGGACGAACTCCACGCGCGCCGGGGCGAGGTGGAGGCGGGTCTCGCACTGGGACTGGCGGACCGGGACGCCCGGCTGGAGGTGGCCCGGCCCGCGGCGGCGGACGCGCTGCTGCCGGGGCTCGACCAGACGCGGACGGTGGGGCTGGTGACACTGCCGGGGGCGTTCGTCGGGATGCTGCTCGGCGGCGCGTCACCGCTGTTCGCGGGCGCGGTGCAGCTGTTCGTCCTCGTCGCGCTGATGGCGGTGCAGGCGGTGGCGGTGAGCACGGTGCTGGAACTGGTGGCGCGTGGGCGGCTGTACCGGGACGCGGGGTGACGCCGGGCGACGGGGCCGGACCACGGGTCGGCGGGGTCCATGGTCTGCGGGGGCATCGCGGAGGCGGCCGATCCGGCGCGGTGGCGGGCGACTTCGTGGGCGGCCGTACCGGGACGGCCGGTTCGGGCAGTGCCTCGCGGACCGCCTCGGGGGTGTGCAGGTCCCACAGTCCGGCGGCCTCGTCGTCGCCGACGAAGACGAGGTCGGCGCCGCGCGCGAGATCGCGCAGCACCCCCGGGGCGGCGCCGGGTCCGGGGCCGTAACGCCACAGTGCGGGGCGGTGGTTGACGTCGAAGGAGAGCAGCGGGCGGCCGGGGCGGCGGGCGGTGAGGTCGCGCATCAGGGCGAGGCAGTCCGGGGAGAGGGCGGCCGTGATGCCGGACAGGTGCAGGAGCCGGCCGGACCACGGGTCGGCGGGGTCCATGGTCTGCGAGGGCATCGCGGAGGCGGCCGATCCGGCGCGGTAGTAGGCGACTTCGTGGGCGGTGGTGGCGCGGTCCGTGGCCGTACGGAAGTAGACGCCGGTCGGGCGGCCGTCCGGGTCGCGGCGTACGGCGGAGGTGTCGACGCCGTACGCGCCGACAGCCGCCTACGGGAGGGCCTCCCCAACCGGCCCCTCGCGGCCCGGCGGCGGGCCGGAGCCACTCGCCCCCGAGACCTGGCGGCGGACCGGAGCTACCCGCCCACGTGGAGCCTGATCGTGCCGTCCGGGTCCGCCGTGACGCGTACGTCCGTCAGGTCCCGCGTATGGGCCGTCGGCGACAGTGACTCCGCCCGGGGGCCCACGCCCAGTATTCGCATCCCCGCCGCCCGCGCCGCCGTGATGCCCGCGTCCGAGTCCTCCAGGACCAGGCAGTCCGCCGCGGCGACGCCCAGTTCCGCCGCCGCCTTGAGGAAGCCCTCCGGGTCGGGCTTGCTCGCCGATACGTCCTCCGCCGTGACCCGGACCGCCGGGACCGGCAGCCCCGACGCGGTCAGGCGCGCCGTGGCGAGGGCCTCGTCCGCCGAGGTCACCAGGGCGTGCGGCAGCCCGGCGATCGCCGCCATGAACGCGGGCGCGCCCGCGATCGGCACCACCCCGTCCATGTCCGCCGTCTCCCGCGCCAGCAGCACCCGGTTGTCCGCGTGGTTCTGCTCCATCGGCCGGTCCGGCAGCAGCACCGCCATCGTCAGCTGGCCCTGTCGGCCGTGGACGACCTTCAGCGACTCCTCCGGGTCCAGACCGTGCTCGACCGCCCAGCGGCGCCAGACACGTTCCACGACGGCGTCGGAGTTGACGAGGGTGCCGTCCATGTCGAGCAGCAGCGCGCGGGCGGTCAGGACGGCCGTGGTCGCCGTGGTCGTTGGGGCCATCGAGGTCGACGTGGTCGGGGGGTTGGCCTTGGCCGGCATCGGAGGACTCCAAGCAGAGGGCGGACGGCGGACGGCGGGGGAGCGCGGCGTGGGGCGGGCGAGGGCGGGCGGGGGCACAGACAAGAGCGGCTCCCGCCCGCCGGTCAGGGACACGGACGAGAACCGCTTTGTTCAACGACTATACAAAATCGGTGGGAGGACGCACCACCCGGGTCACGTCACATCACTGAGGCCTCGGGCCGCGCCACCCGAGCCGTGCCACCCGAGTCACCCCGCCGACCCCCGATCCCAGACCCCCGACCGCCCATCCGCACCCGCCCCCGCCCCCGCGCCGCCTCCTCGCCGTAACTCCCCAGCAGGCCCCACCCGGCCCCACCCCGCCCCGCCCCCGCGTCAGTCCCGCCAGTCCCAGCCCGGCCCGTTCCCCTGGCCCCCGTCGCCGGGCCGGCCGCCCCCGCCCTGGTCCCGCCCCTTCCCGCTGGTCTCCGCCTCCAGCGCGCCCCGCGTGTGCGCCCCGTACACCCCACTCGGATCGCCCTGGATGTGCTTGTACGACTGGTAGATGCGGAGTGCCGCCTCGACGCGCTCGCCGAACCGGCCGTCGTACCCGTCGTGGTAGAGCCAGACCTCCGACAGCCGCCGCTGGAGCTCCTCGACCTGCGGCCCGCTGTCCCCCAGCCGCAGATCGACGGCCCCGGCGGGGTCCGTTCCCGCCTCCCGCGTGGCCCCCGCGCCGCCCGGCTGCCCGGTCTGCGTCGGCGCCTCGCTCGGCGCACCCGGCCCCCCGGCCGGTCCTGACGTCTCCGGCGCCGCCGACTCCGTGGGGGAGGCGCTCGCCCGGACCGACGCGTCCGCCGACGCCGACCCCGCCGCGTCCGTGCCCGCCCCCGACGGGGACTTCGGCTTCGGCGCCGACGACTCCGGCCGCACGCTCGCCGTCGGCAGTCCCGAGTTCAGCTCCCCCGTCGCCTCGTCGCTCCCGTCGTCGGTGAACAGCCCCCCGGCGAACGACGCCGTACCGATCACCGCCACGGCCGCCGCCGCCAGCGCCGCCATCGCGAACGTCCTGCGCCCGCCCCGCCGCTCCCGATCACCCTCCGCCGCCGCGCCGCCTGCCGAGCCCGCGCCCGGCGGCCTCGTCCGCAGCCCCGGCAGCGACAGCCGCATCGTCTCGGCCGGGTCGGCGCCCTCTGACGTGTCGCCCGCCCGCGCGATCGGCGGGGGCGGGGGCGGGATGGTCGGTACGGCCCCGTCCTGGTTCTCCAGCGTCACGTACGGCCGTATCCGCAGTGGGTCGAAGTCCTCGGCCGCGGCGATCGCCGCCCGCTCCGCGCAGTCGCAGTCGGCGCCCGGTCTGCCGTACGCGTCCTGCGGCGTGCCGCACTCGGGACAGAGCTGTCCGGTCAATGTGGGTCCCCTCCCCTTGGCCTGTCAGCGATTATGCCGCCCGGCCGCGGGCCGCCCGACAGCGTCCCCCGTACGCCGACGGCGCCGGCGCCCCGCCCGCCCCCCGCGTTCGGCAGGACATAACAGGCCATAAGTCATCAGTCCCCTGAGGATGGGGACAGGCGCGGACCCGAGGAGACGCCGATGGCCCAGGAAGTGAGCACCCCGCCCACGACCCCCGCGCCCGGCGAGGGCCAGAGCCGGCGGACCGTTCTCGTCTCCATCGGCGCGCTGCTCCTCGGCCTGCTCCTCGCCGCCCTCGACCAGACCATCGTCTCCACCGCGCTGCCCACCATCGCCAGCGACCTCGGCGGCCTCGACCATCTGTCCTGGGTCGTCACCGCGTATCTGCTCGCCTCCACCGCCGCCACCCCGCTGTGGGGCAAGCTCGGCGACCAGTACGGCCGCAAGCGGCTCTTCCAGACGGCGATCGTCATCTTCCTGATCGGCTCGGCCCTCTGCGGCGTCTCCCAGAACCTGGCCCAGCTCATCGGCTTCCGCGCCCTCCAGGGCCTCGGCGGCGGCGGGCTCATCGTGCTGTCCATGGCCATCGTCGGCGACCTCGTCCCGCCACGCGAACGCGGCAGGTACCAGGGCCTGTTCGGCGGCGTCTTCGGCGCCACCAGTGTGCTCGGCCCGTTGCTCGGCGGCCTGTTCACCCAGCACCTGAGCTGGCGCTGGGTCTTCTACATCAATCTGCCGATCGGTGCCGTCGCGCTCGCCGTCATCGCGACCGTCCTGCACATCCCGGTCCGCGCCACCAGGCACACCATCGACTACCTCGGTACGTTCCTCATCGCCTCCGTCGCCACCTGCCTGGTCCTCGTCGCCTCCCTCGGCGGCACCACCTGGCCCTGGGGCTCCGCGCAGATCATCGGCCTCGCGGTCCTCGCCGTGCTCCTGCTGGTCCTCTTCCTCCGGGTGGAACGGCGGGCGGCGGAGCCCGTACTGCCCCTCGGCCTCTTCCGTATCCGGACCTTCACCCTCGTCTCCGTCATCAGCTTCATCGTCGGCTTCTCGATGTTCGGCGCCATGACCTATCTGCCGACCTTCCTCCAGGTCGTCCAGGGCGTCACCCCCACCATGTCCGGCGTGCACATGCTGCCGATGGTGCTGGGGCTGCTGCTCACCTCGACCGTGTCCGGGCAGATCGTCAGCCGCACCGGCCGCTGGAAGGTCTTCCCGGTGGCGGGCACCGGCATCATCGCCGTCGGACTGCTCCTGCTCCACCAGCTCGACGCCCGCAGCGGCACCTGGGAGATGAGCGCGTACTTCTTCGTCTTCGGGGCCGGTCTCGGCCTCGTCATGCAGGTGCTCGTGCTGGTCGTGCAGAACGCCGTACGGTACGAGGACCTGGGCGTCGCCACCTCCGGCGCCACCTTCTTCCGCTCCATCGGCGCCTCGTTCGGCGTGGCCATCTTCGGCACGATCTTCGCCGGTCTGCTGCGGAACAAACTCACCGACTCCCTCGCCGGACAGCCACTGCCGCCCGGCGTCGGCCCCGGACAGCTCGCCGCCGACCCGCGCTCCGTGGGCACCCTGCCGCCCGCGATCCGCTCCGGGGTGCTCGACGCGTACGCGACCTCCATCACCGACGTCTTCCTGTACGCGGTCCCCGTCGTGCTGCTGGCCTTCGTGACCTCCTGGTTCCTCAAGGAGGACAAACTGCGCGGCTCGGTCACCGCCCCCGAGGTCACCGAGACCCTCGCCAGCAACCCCGTCGAACGCTCCTCGCGCGACGAGTGCGCCCGCGCGCTGTCCGTCCTCGGCACCCGCGAGGGGCGCCGGCGGATCTACGAGACGATCACCGAGAAGTCGGGGTACGACCTGCGCCCGGCGGCCAGTTGGATGCTGCTGCGCATCAGGCGCCACGGCACCGTCGACCCCGCCCGGCTCGCCGAGACCGTCCCCCTACCGCTGTCGGTCGTGGGCGAGGCGTCCCGCCAGATCGAGGAACGCGGCCTGGCCCGCCGCGACGGCAGGGGCCTGGTCCTCACCGAGCACGGCCTCAAGGTGGCGACGGTGCTGGCACGGGCCCGGGAGGAGTCCCTGGCCGACCTGCTCGGCGACTGGTGGGGCCCGGACCGCCCGACCGATCTGGTAGAGCTGGTAAGCGAGTTGAGCGCCGAACTCTGCGGCTCGACCGCGGAACACCCCAGGGGCCCGGAACCGCGCGGGGACCACGCGCTCTGAACGCCCGGCGCCCTCACGGTGCTTGGACGAGGTCCTTGCCGAACCAGACCTCCCGGTACGGGCCTTCGTTGTACGCCGGGATCTCCGCGTATCCGCACGCCGCGTACAGGCCCCGGGCCTCCACCAGGTCCAGCCGGGTGTCGAGCACGACCCGCGTCGCGCCCAGGTGCCGGGCCGCCGTCTCCAGGGCCGTGACCAGTGCGCGACCGCCGCCCGTACCGCGTACGGCGGGCCGGACGTACACGCGCGTCAACTCGGCCGTGCGGGGCCCCGGACCGGCCGGCAGCAGCAGGACGCCTCCGCACGCCCGCGGAACTCCGTCGTACCGCCCCACGACGAACTCGCCCGTCGGCGGCACGAGCCGGTCCGGCGGGTCGTCGGCCAGCCCCGCGTCGATCTCCGCCCCGGTCGCCGGGCGCTTCCAGTAGCGGCTCGCGACCTCGTCGTAGTAGTCGCGGCGCAGCCGGGTGGCCTCGGGAGTGGCGAAGGACTCGGGGCGGACGTGCCAGCTCATGGTCATCTCTCTGTCCGGGCCCGCGCTGTTTGGCCGGCCGATTCCGGGCAACCCGACTTTACGAGGCGCCCTTTCACCAGACACTCCCCAGACACGAGTCGCATCCGGGAAGGCAACCATGTCCACTGTCCTGATCGTCGTCGCGCTGATCGTGGTGATCGCCGTGGCCGTAGCCGCCGTCCTGCAAAGGACCGGAAAGGCGGGCGGCGGACGCGGCGGGCTGAAACGGCGCTTCGGCCCCGAGTACGACCGCGCGGTCGACCGGCACCACGGCGATGTCAAGGCCGCCGAGACCGAACTGACCGCGCTGGTCGAACGGCACGGGGACCTGAACCCGAGCCCGTTGCCGGCCGAGGCGCGCGACCAGTACGTCGCGCACTGGGCCGGTCTCCAGGAGCGCTTCGTGGACAACCCGCGCCAGGCTGTGGTCGAGGCGGACAAACTGATCTCCCGGCTGGCCGCCGACCGGGGTTTCCCGGACGCGGCGCAGCACTCCCAACACCTCGACGCCCTCTCCGTGCACCACGCGCACCAGGTGGACGGCTATCGCAGGGTGCACCACGCGGCCTCCGAGACGGGGCAGGACGCGAGCACCGAGGAACTGCGTGAGGCGATGGTCGAGGCCCGTCAGCTCTTCGAGCGGCTGGTCCTGGACACCAAGGACGACAGCCCTCGGCACCGTCCGGGCATTCCCGGCCGGACCGCCGCACTGCGGCCGAAAGGAAGTGGCGTGTGATGACGTACGACCCGTACGACTCCGAGCGCAAGCAGGACCGTAAGCAGCAGGACCAGCAGGACCAGCGGGAACAGGACAAGCAGCGGGAACGGTCGGTGACCGGCGGGGACGAGCGGGCTCTCAGGAGTGAGCGCGGCAGCAAGCCCGCGACCCCTGTCGTGCCCCTGTCCGAGTCGGAGACCGCGGCGGCTGCCGCCGGCGACGCCGAGCGCCGGCCCGCACGGCCCACGACACCGCCGCCGCTGACGCCGACCGCGTCGGGCCACCGGACGGAGAAGACGCGGGACACGGCGGCGGACAAGGACCCGCTGCACTCGCGGGAGACCGCGAACGGCGCGACGGCCAGTGACAAGGCCACGTCCACGTCGGCCGCGACGTCTGCGTCTGCGTCGAAGGCCACGTCCGCACCGGAACCGGCAACGGCAACGGCTTCGACACCCGCACCGTCGACCAAGAGGGATTCCGCCACGACGGCCACGCCGAAGGGCACGTCCTCGTCCCCGTCCGCTTCGCCGTCCACGGCGGACACCTCCGAGCCGGTGCGCGAGACCGTACCCGGCCGGACGCCGGAGGCCACCCCGGCCCAGACTCCCCGGCTGATCCCGCAGTCCGAGTCCGACAAGCTGAACGTACGGCTCCAGGAAGCGCTGTCCACCTTCGTGGACGGGCCCCGGCGCTCGGTCGAGGAAGCGGCGGATGTCCTGGAGGAGGCCGTGGAGCGTCTGACGACGGCCCTCTCCGAGCGGCCCCGCGCCCTGCGTGACAGCTGGGACGCGAAGGGCGGCAAGAGCGACGGTTCGACGGCCGCCGACACGGAGGACCTGCGGCTCGCGCTGCGGAGCTACCGCGAGGTCACGGAGCGCCTGCTCCGGATCTGAGCCACCGGGAGACCGGACGGCACAACCAAAGACTCGGGGACGGCCGCGATGGGACCGCGGCCGTCCCCGACCTCTGTGCGGAAGAAGGACGAAAGTCCTGACCACCGCTCCCGCCGTAGGCTCACCGCATGGCAGAGACGACGGGACTGACGACGAGCGCCGGCGCGATGCGGGCCCTCGCCGAGCGATGGCTGCGCGTACGCGGCGACGCCGCAGGCGGCGACGGTGAACGCGGCGGCGTGGACGGCGACTTCGTCTGTTCGCCCGCCGGGCTGTGGCTGGCCCTCGCCGCCGTGACCGCCGGGGCGCGGGGCCGTACGGCCGCCGAACTGGAAGCCGCGCTGGGTCTCGGGGACACTCCGGCCGGTACGGCGGCGGTCGTGACCGACAGCGCCCGCGCGCTGGCCCGGACCGGGCAACTCGGCGTCGCCACCCGCGTATGGAGCCGTACGCCGGTCCACCCCGCCTACCGGGAAGCCCTTCCGGACATCGGCTTCGGGCCCATGGACCCCGCCGGGATCGACGTCTGGGTACGGGAGGCGACGGGCGGGCTGATCGAGAGACTGCCGGTCGAGATCGACCAGAACTCACTGCTGGCCCTCGTCAACGTCCTTGCCCTGAAGGCGCGTTGGACGACCCCCTTCCCGGGCCACCGGACCGCCGACCTGCCCTTCACGGACGCCGCCGGGGAGGTGACCGCCGTACCGACCATGCGGCAGTCGCTCCCCTCACCCGCCGGCTGGACGGTGAACGGCGCACAGGTGGTCGAACTGCGCTGCGAGGGCGGCGAATCGGCCGTCCGCGTACGGTTCGTGCTCGGCGAGGAGGGGGCGCGGGCGGCGGACGTACTGCCCGCCGCGTGGGTACCGGATCAGGACCGCACCGCCCTCGACGCCGAGGTGATCGGCCTGGAACTGCCCCGCCTCGAACTCCGTACGCTCACGGACGTCACACCCCACCTGGCGGCCTTCGGCATCTCGTACGCGACGAGCCCCGATGCCGACTTCTCCGGCCTCTCCCCGGAACCGCTCGCCATCGACCAGGTTGTGCAGGAGGCGGTCGTGAAGGTCGCGGAACTGGGCGTCGAGGCGGCGGCCGTGACAGCGATCGCGATGCGAGCGGCGGGAGCCCCCCGCCCCCGCCGCGTGGCCCGAATCGCGTTCGACCGCCCGTTCGGCGTGGTGGTCCTGGACGCGACGGACGGCGCCCCGCTGTTCACGGCCTGGCAGTCGAGCGCCCCGAACCTTAAGGCTCCTCTCGCCGGATGAGTCCGCTCCGCTCCTCTCCGCAGGCGCGTCCGTTTCCTCACCGGCCGAACTCGACCGGTAATCGGGGCACTTGGGACTCCCGCATTCACACGGCGGCCAGGTGAGTACGGAACCGCGGCTCACATCGGCCCCCTCCGGCCCCGGCTCGGCTTTCCGCACCACGACGACACCGTCCGCGTCGGTGGCCTCGGAAAGCTGGGCCAGGAATTGTCGCGCCTTGCTTCGGCTCATTCGGGTAACGCGCACAGCACCACAAGCGCCCGGTGCATCTGCTTCGGAATCCGCACCCGCATCCGCATCCGCATCCCCGTCCCCACCCGCATCCGCATCCCCGTCCCCACCCGCGTCCCCCTCGACCCGCGACCCGCACGGCGCCGCGCATCGCCTCAGACAGGCGCACCCACCGGTCCGGTTCACGTCCCCAGAGCGGTGGTGGGATCGGTGCTTTCATCGTCATTTGGCCAAAACCGGGGTGACAGTCAGGCGAAGAGGGGGTTGCCTGAGTCTCCCCGGTGGGGGAATGCGAGGCTCATGACCCAGTGTCGAGGGTGGGAAACGGAGGGTCGGCGCGGCGTGGCGAATGCTGAGCGGGGTGTGCGGGGCGGCACGGTGGCAGGAAGCAACGGGTTCGGGGCGGCGCGCGCGCTGCTCTGGGCCCTGGCGGCCGGTCTGGCGGTACGGCAGGCGGTGGCCGTCCTGCGACTGCCTCCGGGCGAGCGACTGCTCGATCTGGAGACCTGGACCGGGGAGAACGGAGTGCTGCACGTGTCGGGCTCGCTGTACGAGAGCGGGAAGTTCACCGGCACCCCCTTCGCCGGCCTGGTGCTCAAGCCCCTCGGGCGCGCCGCCGAACAGACGCTCGGTGTCGCCTGGACCTTCGGCACGCTGCTGCTCGTGGTCGCCCTCGGCCTCGTCGCGGCCCGCGCCCTGCCGGGGGTGCCGGGACTGTCGGGACCGACGAACGGCACAGGCGCACGCTCAGACTCAGGCACAGGCACCCGCCCAGGTACCGGATTCGGCCTCCCGTCACGCCGTACCCGGCTGCTCGCCGCCCCCGTCGCGATCAGCCTGCTCATGCTCTCCCTGCCGGTCCGCAACAGCTTCCACCTCGGCCAGACCAGCATCATCCCCGTCCTGCTCGTCCTGCTCGGATTCTTCGCCGTACGCGGTGACCGGGGTGAACCCGCCCCCGGCATCCTCATCGGGCTCGGCGCCGCCCTCCAACCCGCCGTGCTGCTCTTCGCCCCGCTCCTGTGGCTCACCGGCCGCAGACGCCAGGCGCTGACCACCCTCGCCACCTTCGCGGCCTGCACCGCGCTCGCCGGGGTCGCGCTGCCAAGTGACTCGTGGACGTACGTCACCCGCCATCTCGCCGGCGCGGGCCTCGGTGAGAGCCCGGACAGCCTCGCCAACCAGTCCCTGCACGGCGCGTTGCTGCGGTTCGGCCTCGAAGGGCCGCTGGAGATCGCGCTGTTCGTCGTGCTGGCCGCCGCCGTGTGCTTCGTCGGGCTGCGCCGCGCGGCGCGCTACGCCCTGGACGGGCAGCCGCTGCTGGCCGTCGCGCTCACCGGATGCGTGGCCGTCGCCGTCTCACCCACCGCGTGGCAGCACCAGCTGTTGTGGCTGCTGCTCGCCGTCGTGGGCCGGGTCGGCACCCGGGCGGCCGACCGGCCCGTGTGGCCGGTGGTCGTGGTGATAGTGATGACCCTGCCGGGCCGCATGATGCTGCCCAACATGACGGTCCTGCACCCCGTACGGGACAACGTCCTGCTGATCGCCGCCCTCGCGGCGGCCTGCGCCGTCCCCTTCCTGACCCGCGAATCGCCCTACTTCGCGCACCCGGTCCCGACCGAGTACGCGAAGCCCGTCGAGGCCCGGTGGAGACACGTCCCGCTCGCGCCCTTCTGGCGTCGGCTCGTCAGCCGGCCCAACCTGCTGCTCGAACTGCTCGCCATCCGTGTCGGCTACTCCGTCTACTCGCACATCCGCGCCGCCGCCACCGGCGGACGCGAGGCCGCCGAATCGCACGCGCACCAGATCGTCGCCGTCGAGGAAGCTCTCGGCATCGACATCGAGCGGTGGGTCAACCACGCGGTGGTGAAGGCGAGTTGGGCGGAGGGATTCTTCGACTTCTACTACACGTCGTTCCACTTCGTGGTGCCGCTCAGCATCCTGGCGGTCCTCTACGTACGCCGCCCCGCCGACTACCGCTGGGCCCGCGCCTCCCTCGCCTTCGCCACCCTCCTCGCGCTGCTCGGTTTCTGGCTCTACCCGCTGGCCCCGCCGCGGCTGATGCCGGGCCTCGACTACATCGACACCGTGCACGGCCCGCAGGACCTCGCGAACCCCGACTACGGCGCGATGACCACCATCACCAACCAGTACGCGGCCATGCCCTCGCTGCACTTCGGCTGGTCGCTGTGGTGCGGCATCGTGATCGTGCTGCTCGCGCCCAAGCTGTGGATGAAGCTCCTGGGGCTCCTGCACCCGCTGTTCACGGTCTGCGCGATCGTCGCCACGGCCAACCACTGGGTCCTGGACGCGGCGGGCGGCGCGGTCGTCGTGGGTGTGGGCTTCACGCTCACGTACGTCCTGTCGGGGCCGCGCCGGCTCCGGCCGGCGGAGACGACGGCGCGGGCGGAAGCCGGAGCCCTGAGCGGCACGGATCACGACGGCACGGATCACAACGGTACGGATCACGACGGACGGGATCATGCAGGTCGGGATCACGCCCGAACGGGTTCCGACCGCACCGACCCGGAGCGCGAGGTCACGGGCGCGGTCAAGGGCCGGGAACCCTCCGGCCGGAAGAGTCCCGGCAGCGTGACCGAGCCGGAGCCGCGGGACGAGGACCCGGCGACGGCGGCCCGGAAAATCACTTGATCCGCGCTCCTATCGTTTCCGTATGACTACCGCGCTCCGTCTGGAGAAGATCACCCCCGCCAACTTCGAGGCCGCCGCGGCCGTCAAGGTCCGCCCCGACCAGGAGCATCTGGTGGACCCCGTCGTGACGTCCCTCGCCGAGGCGTACGTCCACGGGGACGCCGCCTGGCCCCGGCTCATCCTCGACGGGGACCGCGCCGTCGGCTTCCTGATGGCCTTCCTGGACATCGACTTCAAGGGCGACGGCACGGGCGACATCCGTTCGGGGCTGTGGCGCCTCAACATCGCGGCCGGGGAACAGGGGCGCGGGTACGGCCGCTTCGCGGTCGAGTCCGTGGCCGCCGAGATCCGCCGGCGCGGCGGCACCCGGCTGACCACCACCTGGCACCCCGGCGACGACGGCCCCGAACTCTTCTACCTGGGGCT
This sequence comes from Streptomyces sp. NBC_01498, assembly GCF_036327775.1. Taxonomy (NCBI): domain Bacteria; kingdom Bacillati; phylum Actinomycetota; class Actinomycetes; order Kitasatosporales; family Streptomycetaceae; genus Streptomyces; species Streptomyces sp. NBC_01498. The sequence goes on from NZ_CP109598.1 coordinate 5,294,322, forward strand.
CGGATTCCGGCCGACGGGGGAGACGAGCGGCGGCCAGACGGTGGGCGAGCTGGAACTGGCAACGGCCCCCTTGGCGTGACTCTGTTCGGGGACGACTCCGCCGGAACCGGTGTCGATCTTCCGGCGTCTGGTTCAGAGGTACCGGAGGTACTGGAGGTACCAGAGGTGCAGGGGCGCAGAGGCATGAACGTGCCTGAGATTCAGAGGCGTCAGAAGTAGGAAGCCGCGAGCAATGACCGGCGAGCGGCGCGACAAGGGGGAATCGACGATGAGTGCTGGCCCGGCAGGCGGCGGTGGCGGCGGAGGACCCTGGGGGCCGTACGTACCACCGCACGCTCCTCCGAACGGCCCTCCCCACCTTCCTCCCCACAGCCCTCCCTACCTCCCTCCGTACGGCCCACCCCACCCGCCGCGACCCCGGATGACCTTCGGGTCCCTCTTCAACCCCATCGGCATGGCCCGCCGCGTGTTCCTGCCGTCCCGGCCCGACCGTGTGCGTGACCCGGTGGTCAAGCGGATCCAGGTCGTCCGGTCCGTCGTCGGCCTGGTCGTCGTGGTCTGGATGATGCTGTCCTACGGTGTGGCGGCCAACGCCGACGAGGTCGTCGACGACCGACTCGGCCAGGCACAGGCGGCGTTCGTGCTGCTCGCGGCGAGTTGCCCGATCGTCGTCATCGGCTTCGTCGCCGCGGCCCGACCGCCCAACCGGCGGATGCTGCTGCGCCGCGTCGTCAAGCCCCTGGGGGCGCTGATCGTCGTGATCGCCTGCGTGGTGCTGCCCAGAATGGCGACGGGCCTGGTGGAGGGGCGGGAGATCCACGCGGACCCGGCGGGGCTCCTGACGTTCGTGATCTACCTCTGGAGCCTGGTGTGGTTCGTGCCCTTCGCGATGTACGGGGTCGTCCAGTCGATCGTGCACATCTTCCGGACGGCGGACATCCACGAGACCGTGCCCCCTGTGATGGCGATCCTGCTGGTCTGGGAACTGGCCGTGTTCGACCTCGTCCGGGGCGCCTACGAGGGGGTGCCGTTCTCGGTACGGCTGGCCTTCACCCTCGGGGCGCCGCTGTCGGTGACGGCGGTGGCCCTGTGGGAGTTCAGGCGGCTGCGCACCCGGCACGGGATCACTCTGCGCGGGGTGCTGCTCCGCTGACGGGGAGCACCGGCGGTGCCCCGAACGCCGCCTTCGCGCCGCCCGGTGTCTCCGTGTCGAACGTCGCCCGCGCGTCGAACGCGGCCCGCCGTGTCGCCCGGCGCAGCGCCTTGAGCAGGGTGGTGCCGATCGTCAGCGTGAGTACGACGGTCAGCACCGCCCGCCCCAGGTCCCAGCCGAACGACGTGGCCGCGCAGTACGCGAGGAAGCGCACCAGATTCTCGTGGACCGGGTCGCCCGGCCGGAACGAGATCCCGGAGGACAGCCCGCCCAGGTAGGTCCAGCCCTGAAGGTTCATGATCGTGCCGTACGCGAAGGCGGCGAGCGCCCCGTACGCGGCGAGCATCAGCGACTCCGCGCGCCCGCGCAGCCGGTCCGGGCCCGGCAGCAGCCCCGCGCCCATCGCGAACCAGCCCATGGCGAGCATCTGGAACGGCATCCACGGCCCGACGCCGCCGGTCAGCAGCGCCGAGGCGAACATGGTCACCGAGCCGAGGACGAAACCGAAACCGGGGCCCAGCACCCGGCCGCTGAGCACCATCAGGAAGAACATGGGCTCCAGCCCGGCCGTTCCCGCGCCCAGTGGGCGCAGCGCGGCACCGACGGCCGCCAGCACGCCGAGCATCGCGACCGCCTTGGCGTCCAGCCCGGAGTCGGCGATCGTCGCGACGACGACCGCCACCAGGAGCGGCAGCAGCAGGGCGAAGATCCAGGGCGCGTCCTGGGAGTGGGCGAGGCCGGACGCCGGGTCGGCGAGCAGCGGCCAGCCGAAGGCCATCACCCCGATCGCGCCGACGAGGGCGAGCGCGGCGACGGAACGGGGACCGAGCCGGACGGCACGGGCCTGAGGCTCGGCGGCGGACGGGGGATGGGCATCGAACGGGGGGTCGGCGCGGACCTGGGGGTCGGCCGGGGGCCGGTGGTCGGGTGCGGCGCTCATGCCGGTCCACCCGCCGTACCGCGCGCCGCCGCCGGCTCCAAGGCTTTACGCACCTGAGAGACCGTCAGCCACCCTTGCGGCGCCATCACTTTGGCGACCTGCGGTGCGAACGCCGGTGAGGAGAGCACCACATGGGGGGTCGGGCCGTCGGCGACCACTTCGCCATCGGCCAGGATGACCACCCGGAGGGCGAGTTCGGCGGCCAGTTCCACGTCGTGCGTGGCCAGCACGATCGCGTGTCCCTCGGCCGCCAGCGCGCGCAGCACCTCCACGAGACGGGACTTCGCCGCGTAGTCCAGCCCGCGCGTGGGCTCGTCCAGAAGCAGCACCGGAGGCCGGGCGGTCAGTACGATCGCCAGGGCGAGCGCCAGCCGCTGGCCCTCCGACAGGTCACGCGGGTGCGTCGCGTCGGGCACGCCCGGCAGCAACGCGTCGACCAGTTCACGGCAACTGCCCCGCGCCGCGCCCGCGTCGGTGTCCGCCGCCGCGCACTCGGCGCCGACCGTGTCCGCGTACAGCAGGTCGCGCGGCTCCTGCGGGACGAGCCCGACCCGGCGGATCAGCTCGGGCGGGGGCGTACGGTGCGGGGCGAGCCCGCCGACGGTGACGGAGCCGGACGACGGTTCGACCATGCCGACGAGGGCGGCGAGCAGGGTGGACTTGCCCGCGCCGTTACGGCCCATGAGCGCCACGGTCTCGCCCGGGGTGACGGTGAGACCGACCCCGCGCAGTGCCTCGATCCGGCCGCGCCGTACGCCGAGCCCCCTGACCGAGACGAGGTCGGTGCCCGGCGCCTGGGGTTCCGGCGGACGGCGGCGCAGCAGTCGGCCGAGGGCGGTACGGGGCGGGGCCGGCCGTACCTCCGGGGCCACGGGGGAGGTCGTCGTACTCGCCAACGGGGGCTCCGTGGTCGCGAGTCGGGCGCGCAGGCCGTCGGCGCGGCGGCGGGCGTCCCGGACGGACAGCGGCAACGGGTCCCAGCCCGCCAGCCTGCCGAGCGCCACCACCGGCGGATACACGGGCGACACGGCCATGATCCGCTCGGGCCCGCCGACGACCGGCGGCTCGCCCGGACCGGGGAGCAGGACGACCTGGTCCGCGTACTGCACGACCCGCTCCAGCCGGTGCTCGGCCAGCAGCACGGTCGTCCCCAGGTCGTGCACGAGGCGTTGCAGCACGGCCAGTACCTCCTCGGCCGCCGCCGGGTCCAGCGCGGACGTCGGCTCGTCCAGCACCAGCACCTTGGGATGCGGGGTGAGTACCGAGCCGATCGCGACACGCTGCCGCTGCCCGCCGGAGAGGGTGGCGATCGGGCGGTCCCGCAGGTCGGTGAGGCCGAGCAGGTCCAGGGTCTCCTCGACGCGGCGCCGCATCACATCGGTGGGCAGGCCCAACGACTCCATGCCGTAGGCCAGTTCGTCCTCGACGGTGTCCGTGACGAAGTGGGCGAGCGGGTCCTGGCCCACCGTGCCGACCAGATCGGCGAGTTCACGCGGTCTGTGGGTACGGGTGTCCCGGCCGTCCACGGTGACCCGGCCGCGCAGCCGCCCCCCGGTGAAGTGCGGCACGAGCCCGGACACCGCGCCGAGCAGCGTCGACTTGCCGACCCCGGAAGGGCCGACCAGCAGCACCAACTCGCCCTCGGGGACGGTGAGATCGACCCCTTGGAGGGCGGGCGCCGACGCGTCGGCGTAGGTCACCGACACCTGCTCGAACCGGATCACCGGGGTCGCTCCTTGTCCGTGGCCCCGGCGGTGACCGTGGCGGTGCCGGCCGTGGCGGTGCTCGCCGTGACGGTGGGGGGAAGGGGAGCGACCACGGCGGGCAGCAGCCCCAGCAGCACCCCCGCGGCGGGCCAGAGCGGCAGGCCGGGTGCCACGAGCGGTACGACGCCGGGGTGCAGGCCCGCCGGGTCGTGCACACCCGCCCGGATCGTCAGCACGGCGACGGCCGCGCCCGACCCCGCGACCAGCCAGGCCCGGACGCCCCACGGGTCGGGGCGGTAGCGCGTACGGACCGAACGGCGCCCGCCGAGACGCAGACCGGCCAGCGCGGCGACCAGCCCCAGGGCGAGGAGCGGCAGTCCGTACCCGGCGCCCTCGGCGGCGAGCAGCCCGTACGTACCGGCACAGACACCGAGCAGCCCGCCGAGGGTCAGCGCGGCGGTGGTGCGCCGGACGGCGGGCGGTACGGCGGCTGTCCGGCCGTACCCGCGCGCGTCCATCGACGCGGCGACGGCCACGGACCGCTCCAACGCGCCCTCCAGGACGGGCAGTCCGATCTGAAACACCGCTCGCACCCCGCCGGCGGGACGGCCGCGCAGGCGGCGGGCGGTGCGCAGCCGCAGGACGTCGGCGACCATGTTCGGCGCGAAGGTCATGGCGACGACGACGGCGACACCGGCCTCGTACAGCGCGCCCGGCAGGGACTTGAGGAGCCGGGCGGGGTTGGCGAGCGCGTTGGCCGCGCCCACGCAGATGAGGAGCGTGGCGAGCTTGGCGCCGTCGTACAGCGCGAACACCACCTGCTCGGCGGTCACCCGCCCCCCGACCCGGATGCCCTGCGCCCAGCCGGGCAGGGGGAGTTCGGGCAGGGTCACGAGCAGATGGGAGCCGGGGACCGGCGAGCCGAGGACGACGGAGAAGACGAGCCGCACGGCGACGACGGCGAGCCCGAGCTTGACGAAGGCCGCGTACGACCGGGCCCACGGCGCGTCGGTCCGCCGGGCGGCGACGACATACCCGGCGACTCCGACGAGCAGCCCGAGCAGCAGCGGATTGGTGGTCCGGGAGGCGGCGACGGCCAGCCCGAGGGCCCACACCCACCACGCCCCGGCATGCAGCGCGTTACTCCGACCGGCCTCGGGCGCCCACAGCCCGCCACCACGCCGGGCGGGTGCCTGGCACGAACCCCGGCTCCGGGCCCAGCCCGGGAGGGAACGCCCCGCCGGGCCGGGTGGGGCGGTCGGCCCGTCGGCTCCGTCGTCGGGGTCCGGGGCCGTACCGGGCTCGGTGCGGTGGTCGTGCCGGCTGGGACGGCTTGTCGCTTCCGCGACGTCCGCTTCGTCGGCGCGGGCGCGTGGCGTGTCCGCCGGGCCGGGTGTGTGGGTTTCGGTGCGCGGGTCTGTCGGGCTGGACTGTCCGGCGGGCCCGTTGTCGGGGTCCGGGGTCGTGCCGGGCTCGGTGTGGTGGTCGTGCCGGCTGGGACGGCTTGTCGCTTCCGCGACGTCCGCTTCGTCGGCGCGGGCGCGTGGCGTGTCCATTTCGTTGCGCGCGTCGATTCCGTTGTCGGCGTCCGGGACCGAGCCCGGCTCGGTGCGGTGGTCGTGCCCGCCCGGACGGTCCGTCGCCCCCGCCGGGCCCGGCGTGCCCGCGCCGAGACACGGGACCGTGCTGTCCGTACGCCGGCCCGGCACCCCGGCCCGTGCCGGGCCGTCCGGTGTCGGTCGGGGGGAGTGGGGCCCGTGCGGGGACGGGTCAGGCGCGGCGACGGCGGGCCTGCCAGGTGGCGGCCACCGCGAGGGCGAGGACCGCCGCGGCTCCGGTGAGGACGCCGGCCGACGGGGCACCGTCGGTCTCCTCGGACTTCCGTGAGGCGCCTGTAATGGACGGGGAGGGGGTCGGGGACGCGGCTCCGGTGTCCGCGACCTGTTCGCCGCAGCCCGACGCCGGGTAGCCCGTGATCCCGCACAGCAGTGCGTCGCCGTTGTAGCGCAGCGGTTTCGCCACCGCCGCCAGCGCGTCCGCGCTCGTCGCGTCCGTGTCCACCCGCGCGCACGCGGCACGCGGCGCCGGAGGAGTCTCGCCCTCCGGGGCGTCCGCGGCCGTACCGGCGTCGACCACCACCGCCACCCGCTTGCTGCCGGACCGCTCGGGCGTCGAACCGCAGACGGCCGCGAAGTCCGGTGCCTCGCGGGGCTTCGCCGCGTCCTGGCTGTCGGCGCTGACCGCGAAGCGGTAACCGTTCACCGCGCCGTCGGCGGGCCGGGCGAGGGCCGGGCCCTGGGTGGCGTACGCCCACGCCCTACCGTCGCCCTCCCAGAACGACCAGTAGCGGTAACCCGCCGCGTGCGCCGGCCCCGCGCCCGCCAGCACCAGCGCCAACAGGGCGGTGAACAGAGCCGGCACGGCGGTGAGCCGAGCCGGGGTGGTGACGGGCGCCACCGGACGCCGGGCGGATATGGCGGGGCGCCTCATGACCGGCGCCGCTTCGCCCGTACGACGAACAGCGTCCAGATCGCGAACGCGACGAACAGCCCGATGCCCATCGACCACAGATTCCCGGACATGCTGCTCCGCTCCGCCTTCTGGTCCGCCAGCACCTTCTGCTGCTCCGCCACGGTCAGCGGTTTCGGCCCGACCCACTCGGGCGTCGGCCCCGTCGCGTTCAGCGCCTTCACCAGGTCGGTGCCGGCGAAGTCACGGGGATCGGTGCCCGTCGTGTGCGCGGCGAGGATCAACTGCGCGTACGCGGCGGGGCCGTTCTCCTTCGCCCACCCGGCCGAGTTCTTCTCCAGCCACTTCATCGCCCCGGCCGCCTGCTTGCCGTACCCGGCGGTCGTCAGCGCCACGACGGCGTCGGCCGTGTTGCCGTGGTCCGGCAGTGGCGCGGAGTCCTCGGCGCCGGGCATCGGCGGCTGGTCGAGATGGCCCTTCCCGGCCAGCGCCTTCGCCAGATACCACGCGCCGTTGCGCGCCGCGCGCTCCGGCGTGAGCGGGTGCGCATCCTGGCAGACGGGCGCCGGGCCGGGCTCGACGCCCGTCGTGACCATGCGCTTGCCGATCCCGCCGAGCAGCGCGGCGGCCGTCGCGTCGGCGTTGGGCAGCAGCTTCCCGGCCGCGTCCGGCTGGTACGCGAACGCCCCGCCCCCCTCCGTCGCGTCGCAGGGGATCGCGAAGGAGGTCAGCGCCTGGTACGGGGACCTGCCCTCCGTCGACAGCCGCTTGCCCACCGGGGCGCCGCCCGCGGCCAGCGCTCCTATCACCAGGGCCGTGGAGTTGGCGTCGCTCGGGGCGCCGGGGCTGTAGCCCCAGCCGCCGTCCTTGTTCTGGACCGAGGCCAGCCAGCTCATGCCGTTGTTCATGGCGTCGGGGTGCGTGGTCAGGGCGGCCAGTATCTGCACGGCGGCGGCGGTCGAGTTGGAGTCCACCACGGTCTTCGCGTCGCACGGCTTCGTCCCGTCGCGGAACGCCGGGAAAGCGCCGCTGTCGCACTGCTGGCCGAGCAGCCAGCCGACGGCGGACTTCGCGGGCATGACGTTCGCGGCGCGCTGGGCCAGCATCGCGAGGGACTGCCGCCAGACGCCGTCGTACGTGGGGTCCGTGGTGCCGTACATCCCGGCCGGGACCTCGACCGGCGGCGCGGGCGGCGCCTGCTTTCCGGCCGGGGCGGCCGAGGCCGACGAGGGAACGGCGGCCACCCACAGGACGGCGAGTACGGAGCACGCGGCTGCGCTGCGCGCCACGCGGCGGCGAACGGTGATCATGGCGGTGGAGCCTCTCCTGCGGAACACGGACACACGGAACACGGACACACGGACACGCGGAATACAGACAAACGGAACGCGGACGGACTCTTGGAATGCGGACGGGCACACGGAACGCGGACAGTACGAACAGCGCGGACATCACAGACGGCACGGACATACGGGACGCGCGCCGTCGCCGGCACCGGCGCACGCCGCCGACACGTGTAGACGCGGGAACCGGGCAGGCGCTCGGGGGCACCGGGCTCCGGCTCCGTATGCCTCGACGGTGCCGGCCACCGGTGGATTCCGGTGGCGCGAGCCGGTCACGACCACGTCCGGGGTGTTCCGACTCGCCGCCGGTGAGGGCGGCTCACGGTTGCGGGTCAGTGCCGGATTCGCACCGGCTTCCCCCCGTACGGGCATGATGACGACGGGCTCACTCTACCGGCCCCCTTCCGAACGGTCGGGGGGCCACCGCCGGGCCCTCCGGGCCGGACGGCAGAGGCGTTCGTTGTCGATCGCCCCCACCGCCGCTCGCCGCTCCGGCCCTGCCCACCGCCACCCGGTCCCGCAGCCGGAGGCGGGCGACAACTGACGTACCGTCACATCCCCTTGCCCGCCAAGGGCTCCGGTCAAGAGCGCCGGTCAAGGGTTCCGGCCGCGCCGTCAGGAGCCCGCCGTGGCGTGAATCACCCACCACCGCCCGTCGACGCGGCGCTACCTGCCGGTAGATTCGAGATTCGCTGTGTTCCCCCGTACCCCGGCGGGAACTTGTTCCGGATTGACGCGAGCGGTTACGCTCCGGCGAAAGTGAAGTGAGAAGTGAGGTCCGAGAGTGACCGCTGAGGCCATTGAGGCGGGTACCCCCTCGGGGCCCGCAGCCACCTCCGGCGCGGCGGACCGGCCGCTGCGGATCGCGCTCCTCACCTACAAGGGCAACCCCTTCTGCGGCGGCCAGGGCGTCTACGTACGCCATCTCTCACGCGAACTGGCCCGCCTCGGCCACCACGTCGAAGTCATCGGCGCCCAGCCCTACCCCGTACTCGACGAGGGCGTCCCGCTCACCGAACTCGCCAGTCTCGACCTCTACCGGCAGCCCGACCCGTTCCGGACACCGGGACGCGGCGAGTACCGCGACTGGATCGACGCCCTCGAAGTCGCCACCATGTGGACCGGCGGCTTTCCCGAGCCGCTGACCTTCTCCCTGCGCGCCCGCCGCCATCTGGCCGCCCGCCGGGGCGAGTTCGACGTCGTGCACGACAACCAGACGCTCGGGTACGGGCTCCTCGGCGACCTCGGCGCCCCGCTCGTCACCACCGTCCACCATCCCATCACCGTCGACCGGCGGTTGGAGCTGGACGCCGCCGACGGGCGCCTCGCGCGCTACTCCGTACGCCGCTGGTACGGCTTCACCCGGATGCAGAAACGCGTCGCGTGCCGGCTGCCGTCCGTGATCACCGTCTCCGGCAGTTCGAAGCAGGAGATCACCGACCATCTCGGGGTGCGGCCCGAGCGCATCAGCGTCGTCCCCGTGGGCGCCGACACGGGGCTGTTCTCGCCGGACCCCGCCGTACCGGAGACACCGGGCCGGATCGTCACCACCTCCAGCGCCGACGTGCCGCTCAAGGGCCTCGTCCATCTCGTGGAGGCCCTCGCGAAGGTGCGTACGTCGCGTCCGGACGCGCATCTGGTCGTCGTCGGCAGACGCGCCGAGGACGGACCGGTCCACCGGGCCATCGAGCGGCACGGGCTCGGCGACGCCGTCCGGTTCGTCAAGGGCATCTCCGACGCCGAACTGGTCGACCTCGTCCGTGGCGCGCAGATCGCCTGCGTGCCGTCCCTGTACGAGGGGTTCTCGCTGCCCGCCGCCGAGGCCATGGCCACCGGCACCCCGCTGGTCGCCACCACCGGCGGTGCGATCCCCGAGGTCGCGGGGCCCGACGGGGAGACCTGTCTGGCCGTGCCGCCCGGTGACGCGGACGCGCTGGCCGGCGCGCTCAACAGGCTGCTCGACGACCGGGAGTTGCGCGAGCGGCTCGGCGCGGCGGGGCGCGAGCGGGTGCTGAGCCGGTTCACCTGGGCGCGGGCGGCCGAGGGCACCGCCGAGCTGTACCGCGCCGCTGTCGCCGCCCGCGCGGCGGCCCGCCGATGAGCCCCGCCCCGGCCCCCTGATCCCGTATCCCCGCTCCGCCCCTGCCCCCGCCCCCGCCCTCACCCCACTCCGACCGCGAAAGCAGGAAACCGTGCTGACCGTGGACTTCTCCCGTTTCCCGCTCGCCGCAGGCGACCGGGTGCTCGATCTGGGGTGCGGCGCGGGCCGGCACGCCTTCGAGTGCTACCGGCGCGGCGCCCAGGTCGTGGCCCTCGACCGGAACGGAGCGGAGATACGCGAGGTCGCGGGCTGGTTCGCCGCCATGAAGGAGGCCGGTGAGGCGCCGCCCGGCGCCACCGCCACCGCGATGGAGGGGGATGCGCTCAACCTCCCCTTCCCCGACGCCTCCTTCGACGTCGTGATCATCTCCGAGGTCATGGAGCACATACCGGACGACAAGGGCGTGCTCGCCGAGATGGTCCGTGTCCTGCGGCCCGGCGGCCGGATCGCCGTGACCGTGCCCCGGTACGGTCCCGAGAAGATCTGCTGGGCGCTCTCCGACGCGTACCACGAGGTCGAGGGCGGCCACATCCGTATCTACAGGGCCGACGAACTCCTCGGCCGGATGCGGGAGGCCGGGCTCCGGCCGTACGGCACCCATCACGCGCACGCCCTGCACGCGCCGTACTGGTGGCTCAAGTGCGCCTTCGGCGTGGACAACGACCGGGTGCTGCCCGTCCGCGCGTACCACCGGATGCTCGTCTGGGACATCATGAAGAAGCCCTTCGCGACCCGCTTCACCGAGCGACTGCTCAACCCGGTGGTCGGCAAGAGCTTCGTCGCGTACGCCACCAAGCCGCACCTGCCGACGGCGGAGGGCAAGTGACCCTGCCCGGTCGCGGCCCGGACCGTACCGAACACCTCGTCCTGCCCGGTGTGCTGACGGTCGATCAGGCACGGGAGACCGTCGAGGGCATCCTCGCCCTCCAGCGCCCCGACGGCGCCATCCCCTGGTTTCGCGGTCACC